>DASVVJ010000188.1:0-6742 GCA_036389955.1 Myxococcaceae bacterium | reverse complement strand
CCCAGGCACCCGGGCAGGCTGCGGCGCGGGCACGGCGGCCGCGGGCGCCGGAGGCACCATCACGGGCACAGCCTGCACCGGCGCGGCGGCCACCACCGGGGCAGGCGTCGGAGGCTGCGTGGCCGGAGCCGCAGCAGCCGCACCCTGGGGAACCGGCACGGGAGTCACCGGAGCCGCACGGGCCGCGGGCGGCACCGGCGCCATCGTCTGAGGCCGAGCCGCAGCGGGAGCCTGTGGCTGCGCGGGCGCGGTAGGCACCACCACCGGCGTGGGCGCCACGGGCGTCACGGGAATCGAGGCCGCCGTCACCGCGGGCGACTCGAGCTCCAGCGGCAAGTCATCCGCCAGCACCGGCGACGGGCCCGCATTGGCGGCCTGGGCGGCCATCTCCAGCATCTCCACGGGCGAGGCCAGCTCGAACTTCTCCTCCTCGGCGGCCGCCGGCGCGGGCAGCTCCGCGAAGGGCACCACGGACACCTTCACGATGCCCTGCGTGTTCTCCAGCCGCACCTGCACCGGGCCCGCCGGCGCGGTGTACGAAAACGAGCTGAAGCCCTCGGGCGGGAAGCTGGCCCGCTGATCCATCGGTACCAGCTCCGCCAGCGCCCCGAGGATCTGCAGCGAGGTGAGGTTCTGCTTGAGCACCGGCTGCACCGTCGAGCCGGTGCGCATGTTCACTCCTCCACCGGTCTCGATCAGCAGCTCATGCCCGGATTCCTTGAAGAGCTTCTCGATGATGGGGTCGAGCCTGGCCATGGCGTCAGTCAGCGGGAGAGCGTCTCCACGTACGCGACGTGGAGCTTGTTGACGAGCGCGACCCTGCCCTCCTGCTGCAGCCGGAGGAAGGGTTGCGCCTGGTTGAAGTAGTCCGTGAGCCGCGTGCGGCCCTCGGGCATGACATAGGTAACGAGGCCCTGCAGCCGCTGGCCGTCCACCAGCCGGACTTCGACCTCGTGCTCGGTGAGCAGGGTGAGCTGATCCTCTTCGCGCGGCTCATGGGCCGCATCCACCCGCGCCACCGCGATGCTGGCGGCGTTGAAGAGCAGCATCGTCGCCGTCGACGCGTCCATGGCGGGCAGGAACTTCGCCCCGGTGTTGAGCAGATCCGACAGCCGCTCACCGTCATGGCGCTCGGGCGAGGCCTCGGACAGAAAGACGAACACGTTCCGCGTCTCTCCACCCGGGAGGACGATCTGCGCACCCACGCGGCGTTTGGGGACTCGGAGCTCTTCCAAGGGGGTCTCCTTTTCCTAGCACGACTCGCCGAACGCCTCCCAGCCCACTCCAGAATGGCCCGCCTCCCAGGCACCAGGACACGCCAAAATTACAGGGTTGTCGCTCGCCTTCTACCGGGGTGCGTTGCTGGCTCCCCCCTCCTGTGGAAAGGTGCGCCTGCTCTCGCCATGGATGACGCCACCCTTGCCTCGCTCCAGGCCGCGCTCGCCGCGAGCCCCGACAATGGTCCGCTGCGCGCGATCGTGCTCAAGGCGCTGCTGGACCGTAACGAGTTGACCCAGGCCCGCAGTGTGCTGGGTGACCTGGCGCCCGACTCCTTCCCGGAGACGGACCGTGTCACGGCCGCCCGCGTGCTGCTGCAGGCGGGTGAGGCCGAGCGCGCCCTGCTCTTCTGCACCGCGCCCTCCGCGGACGCCTCGCTGGTGTCCGCCCGGGCGCTGGCCGCGCTGGGCCGCAAGGACGAGGCCCGCGCCGCCTACCAGCGTGCCGTGGGCCTCAACCCCACGCTGGAGGACAAGGACCTGCTGGCCCAGCTCACCGCCTCCGTGCGCGAGGTGGCCGCGCCCGCCGGAGGCCCCCGCCTGCGCGTCATCGCCAACGATGACACCACCTCCAACGAGGTGGACCGGGCGCTGGCGCCGCCGCAGCCGCCCATCACCTTCGCGGACGTGGGCGGACTGGAGGAGATCAAACAGCAGATCCGCAAGCGCATCATCCTGCCGTTCCAGAAGCCCAGCCTCTTCGAGCGCTTCCGGAAGAAGGCGGGCGGCGGCATTCTGCTGTACGGCCCCCCGGGCTGCGGCAAGACGCTGCTGGCGCGCGCCACCGCGGGCGAGTGCGGCGCGGCCTTCTACAACGTGGCCATCTCCGACATTCTCGACATGTACATCGGCGAGTCGGAGCGGAAGCTGCACGCGCTGTTCGAGAAGGCGCGCTCGTCCACGCCCGCGGTGCTCTTCTTCGACGAACTGGAGGCGCTGGCCGCCAAGCGCCAGTACTCGCGCGAGGGAACCAGCGCCAAGCTCGTGAGCCAGTTCCTCACGGAGATGGACGGCTTCGCGCAGACGAACAAGGGCGTGCTCATCCTGGGCGCCACCAACGTGCCGTGGGCCATTGACCCCGCGTTCCGCCGGCCGGGACGGTTCGACCGGGTGCTCTTCGTGCCTCCGCCGGACGCGGTGGCGCGCGAGGACATCCTCAAGCTGCTGCTCAAGGACCGGCCGCACGAGCCCAGCCTCGACCTGGACTTCATCGTGAAGCACACGCAGGGCTTCTCGGGCGCGGACCTGTCCAACGTGGTGGACACCGCCAGTGACGCGGCCATCGAGCGCTCGCTGGCGCAGAGCACCGAGTCGCCCATCTCCTCGGGGGACCTGAAGGGCTCGCTCAAGGAGGTGAAGGCCACCGCGCTGGAGTGGCTCACCACCGCGCGCAACTACGCGCGCTACGCCAACGAGGCGGGGCAGTACGACGAGGTGCTCGAGTTCCTCCAGAAGCACGGGAAGGCTTAAGGCCATGGCGCGCGCGGACACCTACCGCATCCTGGACGAGCCGGCGCCCTCGGGGCTGGGGCACCTCATCGTCCACCCCATGTGGCCGCTGCTGGCCATCATGTTCGCGGGCGTCTGGCTGTCGCTGCCCTGGTTCGTCTTCAACGCGTTTGCCCTGGGCAGCCCCACCCGCCGCAAGGAGCTGGTGGTGGCGGTGATGGGGCCGGTGGGCCTGCTGGCGCTCGCGTTCGGGCTGGGCCTGCTCCACACCGCGATGGACATGCCCAAGGGCGCCATTCCCTACCTGCTGTTGGTGCTCACACTGTGGAAGCTGGGGGTGGCCTACTGGCTGTTCGACTTGCAGAAGCAGAGCTTCGCGCTCCATGAGTACTTCGGCGGCAAGGTGCGCAACGGCATGCTGGTGGTGGGCGCGGGCTACCTGTTGAGCCCCATGGTGCTCAAAGGGCCCTTCGGCGACGCGAGTTGGTGGCGCGTGATGATGGGCTGAGGCGAACCATGGACAACTCCCTCTCCAGCTCCGCGTGGATGAACCTGGGCCGCATCCAGGTCGCGCACGGCAACCTCCACGGCGCGGTGGAGATGTTCAAGCGCGCGCTGAGCGAGAACCCGGACGACGCGGACGCCCACGCCGTGCTGGCCCTGGTGCTGCTGCGGCAGAAGCGCCTCCACGCCGCCGAGCACGAGGCCCAGCTGGCCCTCACCCTGGAGGCGGAGCTGCCGCTGGCCCATTCCGCCGCCGCCTCGGTGGCCCTGGCGCGGCGCCAGTTCTCCCGCGCCGAGGAGCACCTCTCGCGCCTGCTGGAGCTCGAGCCCCACGATCCGGACAACCTGCGGCTCCAGGCCCGCTTCTATGACCTGACGGGCAAGCAGGAGAAACGGCGCGAGTCGCTGAGGCGGGCGCTGTCGCTGGGGCCGGATGATCCCTACACGCTGACGGCGCTCGGAGAAGAGGCGCTCGAGCGGGGCGACGTGGCCGAGGCCGAGCGGCGGGCCCGGGAGACGCTGGCCGTGGACGCACAGTTCCTGGACGGGCTGGTGCTGATGGGCCAGGTGCACGTGCGGCGCGGGCAGCTCGAGGAGGCCCGGGACCACGCCATCTGGGCCCTGCGGCAGAACGCCTCGGATCCGGGTGCGCTGCGGCTGCTGGTGGACATCCAGGCGCGCAAGAGCTGGCTGCTGGGCCTGTGGTGGCGCTGGGCCACGTGGATGGCCACCCTGAGCGACACCCGGGGCATGTTGGTGCTCCTGGGCGCCTTCGCCGCCCAGCGCATCGCCACCCAGGCCGCGCTCGACCTGGAGCAGCCCGAGGCGGCCTCGCTGATCAGCCTGGTGTGGCTGGGCATCGTCGCCTACTCGTGGATTGGCCCCTCGCTGTTCAACCGCATGCTCCAGCGCGAACTGGAGAACGTGAAGCTCAACGAGCGGTTCTGAGCGGCGCGTAAATTCTCTGCATCATTTCTCCCGTCCCCGGCTCCTACCCTGGGGGCCACCTGTGTGGCCCGTCTATTTCCCAGGAGAGGGACTCCATGACGTGCTCGAGGCGGAGCGTCGTTTCAGCGCTGGTGGCACTGGGGTGGGTGCTGGCGTGTGGCTGTGGAGGAGAGGGCAACGGGCCGTCGAAGCCTCCGGGCGAGGTGCCGTCCACTCCCAAGCTGGAGTTCGTTCCCAGCAGCCTGTCGGAGACCTACGGTGTTGGGGCCTCGGTGGACATGGGCGTCAAGGCGACGCTGACCTCCCCCCTGTCCGGCGAGGTCCATGTCTCCATCGTGGATGCCTCGGGGGCGTTCCTGCCCGAGTTCACCATCCGGCCCGACCCACTGTGGGCGGGCTCCTACTTCGCCACGTTCCGGACGAAGCCCACGCTCGCGCTGGGCACCCATCAAGGCCGGCTCGAGGTGCGGCTCTGCCGCGACAAGGTCTGCGGCACCCAGCATCCGGGCTCGCCCCTGTACCTGTCCTATGACCTGCGGGTCATCCCGGACACGGACCTGAGGCCGCTCACCCGCTGGGACAACGTCCCGGACTGGGAGACGTTCCAGGGCAACGCCGGACACACGGGCTATGTCCCGGTCACCCTGGATGCCAGCCGCTTCTCGCCCCGGTGGCGCTGGAAGGCTCCAGCGGACACCGAGGCGCTGACTCCTCCGGCCATCGCCAATGGGCTGATCCACATGGCGGGCCCCTACGACTTGAACAGCGCAACGCCCAGGCTGTTCGCGCTGAGAGAGAGCGACATGGGGCAGCAGTGGAGCGTCGAGCTCATCGCCCATGATCTCAACCCGCCCGCGGTCTCGGGCGGGAAGGTCTTCGCCGCCACCAGCGGCCATGAGACGACGTTCATGTGGTCCTTCGATGCGGCCACGGGCGCGCAGCTTTCAAAGGCGCCTTTCAGCGCGCAGTGGTCGCGCTACTACGCCCCCACGGTCGAAGGCGGCACCGTCTACACCAATGGCGGGTACTTCGGCGGGATGTACGCGTTCAACTTCGCCGATGGCGCCCGGCGCTGGTTCAAGGAACTGCCGCAGTACGACGAGTGGACGCCCGCGGTGGACGCGACCTACGCCTACGCTTACACCGGCGGTCTGTTCAGCGCGGTGGAGAAGTCCACCGGGAACCTCGCCTTCACCATCGACGCCTCCGCCTCGTTCCCGGGTTCAGGCGGGAGCGTGCATGGCGCGCCCGCCATCGGCTCGAATGGCTCGGTGGTCGTCGTGAGCGGCCTCAACGTCTTCGACGACAACCACCTGGTGAGCTTCAACCCCGCCACGCGTGGCAAGAACTGGTCCATCCAAGGCCGCTACGGCGGCAACCCGGCGATCGCCAAAGGGGTCATCTACGTGGCCAACGCGCGCCCCTATCGCCTGGAGGCACGCAGCGAGGCGACCGGTGAGCTGCTCTGGAGCTGGGCGCCGGTCCGCCCCGATGAGGGGCCCCGTTATGGCCCTCAGGGCAATTTCAGCGATGTGCTCGTCACCGACAACCTGCTCTTCGTCAGCACGGGCAAGCGCGTCCACGCCATCGATCTCACCACCCATCAGCCGGTGTGGTCCTACTGGGAGCCCGGCAACCTGGCGCTCTCGGCCAACGGCGTGCTGTACGTGCAGGGCAAAACCTGGTTGGGCGCGGTCAACCTGAAGTAGGCGCGCGGAATCTCTACAGGGGAATGCAAATGACATGGATGAAGAGAGTGCTTCTGGCGCTGGGCATGGCGGGGTGGGTGGCCGCTTGTGGCGATGGTTCCTCGACAGGGAAAGACGGTGACGTGAAGGGCGGCGTAACCGTCCACACACGCTTCTGGGAGTCGAAGGCCAGCGAGGCGGCGGTGAGCGCCTACGTCATGCTCGGGGACGGCAGCCGGTTCCTCCAGCGCGTTGGCGCCTCGAGCGACGTGACCTTCGAGGACTCCTCGCTCGAGGGGCCCCAGGACATCACCCTGGTGCTGAACTACCGGGAGGACGGCCGGGAATACGCGACGGCGTACACCTACGTGGCGGTCAACACGTCCGACGTCTGGCTGCAGCTCACCCCGAAGGATCCGCCCGCGGTGGTCCGCCCGTCCGTGTTCGTCAGCGGGAAGGTGTCCGGGTTCACGAATTCCGCTGACACGTTCGTCAGTGTCGTCGGGACGGGAGTCTCGGGCTCGGCCCGGGTGACTTCAGACGGGAGCTACCGCCTCGAGGCCAAGGGGACGCTGCCCGCGGTGGTGAACCTGTTCGTGCTCGAGCGCGGCACCAGCGGGCCGTACGCCAAGGCAGTGGGCATGAAGAAGGGGGTCAACCTCGTCGAAGGGCAGCAGCTCACCGGGCAGGACCTCTCGATCGACCACCCAGTGGACCGTGAAATGAAGCTGACGGTCACCGGCACCGCCCCGTACGAGCAGACCTTCTGGGAGACCCGGCTCAGCTTCTACCAGGACAAACGGTTCATCTTCGAGACCACGTCGGAGAACCTGTCCTCGTCACAGCCTGCCACCTCCATCCCGACGATCGCCCTGA
>DASVVJ010000187.1:0-6658 GCA_036389955.1 Myxococcaceae bacterium | reverse complement strand
GTGAACTACATCAACCCGTGGGGACAGGAGGAGCGCATGTCCCGGGATGAGTTCATGGACCGGCTGAACAACATCAACTACGAGAAGTGAGGCGCCCGGCGCGGCTGCCGGACGCCCCCTTCACGCCGTAGCTACTTCGGAGCGGGCGCCTGAGCCGCGCCCGCGTGCTTCTCGAGGAAGCGGGCCGAGCGGGCCAGGAACTCGATCAGCGTGTCCTTGCGCGCCAGCGAGTGGCCCTCGTTCTCGGCGACCATGTACTCGACGGGGATCTTCCGGTCCCTCAGCGCGCGGACGATCTGGTCCGACTCGCCACGCGGCACCCGGGGATCGTTCGCGCCCGCGTAGACGAAGAGCGGGTCGACGATCTTGTTCACGTCCTCCAGCGGCGAGATGGAGTTGAGGAAGGCCGCGTCCTTGTCGGGATCGCCGAACTCCAGCAGGAAGATCTCGCGGATGAGGCCGCTGGTGGTGGCCATGAAGGTCTTCATGTTCGCCACGCCGAACAGGTTCACGCCCGCGCGCCACAGCTCGGGCATGCGGGTGAGCCCCACCAGCACGGTGTAGCCGCCATAGCTGCCGCCGTAGATGATGACGCGGTTGGAGTCCGCCCACGGCTGCGAGGCGGCCCAACGGCCGGTGGCCTCGATGTCCTTGAAGGCATTGAGGCGGCCAGGCCCGTTGTCCGCCTCCTCGAAGGCGCGGCCGAAGCCGCCCGAGCCGCGCACGTTGGGTTCCACCCACGCGTAGCCCTGCGAGAGGAAGAAGGCGATGGGCGCCGACCACTTGATCTTCGAGTTGCCCGCGGGACCGCCGTGGTACGAGACGATGACGGGCAGCTTCCCGGAGCGGTTCTTCGGCAGATAGACGTTGATGGGCAGCGTCATCCCGTCATGGCTGCGGATCTCGGTGATGCTGGCCTCGATGGCGGGCACCTCCCTGAGCGAGGGGCGAGGCTCGGTGCGCAGCGCGGACACCTTGCCCGTCTTCGCGTCGATCACCCACGCATCCGTGGGAGAGGAGGGCGTGGACCAGATGGCGGTGAGCTTCTTGCCGTCCTCGGAGAAGTCCTGAATGCCGCCCTGGCCCAGCGGCATGGTGACCTGGGCGCGCGGCTTGAGCGTCTTCGCGTCGAGCAGGCGGATCTCACTGCGGTTGCCCGCGTCCAGCCCCAGGGCCAGCGTGTCGCCAGCCTTGGTGATGGCCATGCCGCCGATGGTGGCGGTGACGGGGTTCTTCTCGGCGTAGCGAGCCATTTCCTTGCCGGTGGCCGCGTCGAGCGCGAGCACCAGCGACTGCTGGCCGCCGCCGTCGGTGGCCACGTACACCGTCTTGCCGTCCGGAGAGAACTGGGCGTTGAAGATGGTGACCTTGCCGCTCTGGGGATACAGCAGCCGCGTCTTGCCGGTGGCCAGGTCCACGTGCTGCAGGTAGTTCTCCGAGCCGGACAGGTAGCGCTCGAACAGGCCCTGCTTGCCGTCGCGGCTCACGTCGGTGAGGAAGCCCGGCTTCTCGTCGCGGAGGATCTGCTTCGGGGTGCCACCGGCGAGCGGCACGGCGTACACGGCCGAGGAGGCCTCGTTCATGCGGCGGGCGCTGAAGTACACGGTGTCCGGAGCCAGGTCCGGCACGATGGCGCCGTCGCGGTTCAGCTTCTCGCCCGGGGTGAGCTCCACGGGAGCGGAGCCATCGAGGTTCATCTTCCAGATGGACCAGTTCTCATCGGCGCCCTTGTCCGAGCGGAAGAGGAGCGCCTTGCCATCCGGCGTGGTGCCGGTGATCGTCATGCGCTCGGTCCAGGTGGCCAGGCGCTTGACGGGGGAGTCGGTGCGCGCGGCATCGGCGGTGTAGATCTGCGGCAGGCCGTCACGGTTGGAGACGAGGATCACCTGCTTGCTGTCGCGGGTGAAAATGGCCTCGGAGTTGACGAAGGCGTCCACCAGCGGCGTCACCTGGCGGGTGAGCTCGGCGATGCGGGCCGTGTCCGTGCTGGCGATGGGGTCGGGCGACTCCTTCTTCGTGCCGCCGCTGGCTGGCGCCGTCGCACCGCCGCTGCCGGGGGCCGAGGGAGCGGTGGCGGAAGCCGCGGGGCTGGAGGCCGCGGACTCCGAAGCAGCGGAGGGCGCGGTGGTGGAGGACGGATCCGCCGGAGCCGTCGTGGAAGCGGAGTCAGGCTGCGATTGCGGCGCGCTCGCACAAGCGGCGAGCAGCGCAGCGAGAAGAAACCGGTAGGGGATTGTGCGCATGGGCGCGGAACCTAGCGTGGTGGTTCGCGTCCGCCAATGATCGTCTGGAGCGCTGTCGTAAAAGGCACGCCGCTCGACGCCGAGGCGAAGGTGAACTTCACCGTCACCGCCTGACGCCGAGCAGCGTGGGTTGAAGCCTCAGCGTTGAGGCGGACATCTGAGGTCACACTCTCCATGGATTGTCCGCGCGCTCCTTTCCAGCCTCGAGCGCGCGTAGGGCGGAGGGAAGGGCCCAGATGTCAGCACCAGGCCCGTGCAATGGGCCGTGACGTGTCACCCGGCGCGCTTGCCGTCCAACCCACTTGCGAAGTTGGCTCCACCACCGGCGAGTGGGCTCTGGGGGAGCACGCGTCGCACGCAACCCGGGCCATGAGACGCTGGAGATGTCGATGAGGCCCGCTGGCAGTTCTTGCCAGCCCGGCACCCAGACGCGCAGCAGAAAGCTGACAGCACAATCAGAGCCAAAATAGGGGAGCGAGGTGTCCAGGCCAGGGCGCACTTCCCGCCAGCCTGTGAAAGGATCCTCAATCAACGTTTCCGCACCCTGCATATGCAAGAGGGGGAGCGGGCCACCTGGGACATGCCAGAGAATCGTTTTCCCACGGAGGTCATCGACTTGCCGGACGGCTCGCCAACGGTCCGGTCCATCTCGCACGATGAACGCAATCTCTGGATCCTCATTGAGCCGCGTGTGCAGCAGCGGCACATCCTCCTGCAGCATGTAGAGAGGGAGCCACCCGGCGGCCATGTGTCACCTGGAGCGGAGCTGTAATGGCTCCGGAACAGAGGGCAGGGTGAAAGAGCGTGGGACGTCAGCAAAGCCTGTGCGTTGCAGGAAGGGGCCGAGCGTCAGCAGTCCGCCGTTCTCCCAGGCGACAGCCTGGTAGAGGGCAACGCCGTGCCGTCCAGCTTGCTCGGGCACTCCCTGGGCCACCTGGCTGTCCGCTGTGGTGACCAGCAGCAGCGCGGGTCTGGGAGGCTCCATGGCGCCTGGGACGAAGCTG
Organism: Myxococcaceae bacterium; assembly: GCA_036389955.1. Taxonomy (GTDB): domain Bacteria; phylum Myxococcota; class Myxococcia; order Myxococcales; family Myxococcaceae; genus DATHBR01. Next base: position 3,411 of record DASVVJ010000187.1, on the reverse strand, counting down.
CGAGGACGTCGGCGCGCAAGGACTTGAATGAAGCTCCCAATCTGCCCACGGCCGGTGGAGAGGGTGATGGGACGCTGCTGCGCCTTCACTTCCAGGAAGCTCTCTGGGCCAATCACCTCGAGGAAGGCCCCATCCAGACGGAAAGTGGGCATGCCCTGGAGGTTGATGCGAACGGCAGGAAGTATCCCGTCAGGGCTGACGCTCTTGGTGGCACTTTGCTCGGGAACCTCGAACGCTCCTGTATTGGGAATGAGGTTCAGGGATCTGCAGAGAGTCAGTTGAAAGGCCATTCCCACTTCCCAGTTGCGCTGCACGGGAACGGGACTGAGACCGATGCCTCGACTGAGTGCCAGCGTCAGCAGGCGCTCGCGCGTCAACGGTTGCCCCCGAGGCCCCGAGGGAGCAGTGCCTTCGGGCGTGCTTCCCGAAGACACCGGCTGCACGGCCCACTCTTCATGGCCAGTGAGCACCTTCTCGGAGGAGAAGGCAGCCTCATGGCGCACGGTGGGCGATGCGGTTGTGCAGGCTCCCAACAGGCCCACCAACAGCACCGCCAACCGCAGGGGAGTGAGCATAGGCAGGGGAACGGTAGCGCCTACAGCTCGTCGAGGAACTCGTCGTTGTACGTGTAGCGGGTCAGCCGCTTGACGAGCGCCTCCATGGCCTCCACCGGCTTCACGGAGAAGAGCATCTGGCGCAGCTTCTTCACCTTCTCGTACTCCTTCTGGGTGAAGAGCTTCTCCTCCTTGCGCGTGCCGGACTGGGCGATGTTGATCGCCGGGAAGATGCGCTTCTCGGCCAGCAGCCGGTCCAGCGTCACCTCGGAGTTACCGGTGCCCTTGAACTCCTCGAAGATGACCTCGTCCATGCGGCTGCCGGTGTCGATCAGCGCCGTGCCGATGATGGTCAGCGTGCCGGCCTCCTCGGTGGCGCGCGCCGCGCCGAAGATGCGCTTGGGGCGCTCCAGCGCGCGGCTGTCCACACCGCCCGTCAGCGTGCGGCCCGAGCTGTCCACTTCCTTGTTGTAAGCGCGCGCCAGGCGCGTGATCGAGTCCAGCAGGATCATCACGTCCTTGCCGGCCTCCACCAGCCGCCGCGCGCGCTCCAGCGCCAGCTCCGCCACCTTGAGGTGGTCGCCCGTGGGCCGGTCCGAGCTGGACGCCAGCACCTCCGCCTTGATGCTGCGGCGCATGTCCGTGACTTCCTCGGGCCGCTCGTCGATGAGCAGCACCATCACGTGCATCTCCGGGTGGTTGGTGATGACCGCCTGAGCAATGCGCTGGAGCATGATCGTCTTACCCGTCTTCGGCGGGGCGACGATCAGCGCGCGCTGGCCCTTGCCAATCGGCGCGATCAGATCCATCACGCGGGTGACCATCTCCCGATGGCCGTTCTCCAGCTTGATGCGCTCGAGCGGGTCCACCGAGGTGAGGTCCGCGAAGTGCGGCAGCCGCGGCGCGCCGTCCAGCGGGCGGCCATCCACCGTGTCCACCTTCTGGATGATGCCCTTGGTGCCACGCATCTGCGCGAACGCGGTGACGTACTGGCCCTGCCGCAGCCGCATCTTCTGCACCAGGTTCTTGGGCATCTCCGGGTCATCCGGAGAGGGCAGCAGGTTCTTCTTCACCTGGCGCAGGAACGCGTTGGGCCCCTTGGCCTCGGTGTCCAGCACGCCCTCCACCGGCGACAGGTTCTGCTGCGGCGCCGCGTGGCCCTGGTGGCCGCCGTGGTGCTGCTGGCGCTGGCCGTGGCCCTGGCCGCCGTGGTGCTGCTGCGGGCCCTGCGGCGAGGGCTGCTGCTGACCCTGCTGGCCCTGCTGGCCCTGCTGCTGCTGGGCCTGGCGCTGCTTGTACTGCTCGAGCTCCTGCGGGGTGAGGAGCACCTGCACCATCTGCCCGTCCGGGCCTGGCTGCAGCCGGTAGGCCTGCCCCTCCGGGGTGAAGTGCACCTGGGCGCCACGGCGGCGGCGGCGGCGGCGGCGGCGGCGGCCTCCACCGGGGCCTGGCTGGCCTCCGGGGCCTGGCTGTCCACCCGGACCGGCGGAGGCGCCATCGCCTCCTTCGTCGGGTCCCTCGTCATCCCCGCCGTCGTCCCCACCGTCATCGTCCATGGCGGCGGGCGGCTCGGGCCGTGCTGCCTCGGCGGGCGGGCGGGGTTCGGTGGGATCGTTGTTGTTGGTGTTCTCGCTCATGGAGTTCCGTGGCTCTGCACGCATCACGCCCCGGTCTGCCCAGGGGCGTACGGTTCGTCGTGTGGGACAGGAGCCTGACGCGGGGTCCTCGAGGCGCCGCGCGCTACGCGTGGCCCCTCGCCGACCGAAACCGCCGGTCCCTGAAGCCCTCTGGCGGCCCGAGAGCCGGCCCGAAGGCGGCACCTACATTAACAGAGACCCACGGCGGACTTGGAGAATTTCGTGAGGGTGTCACCCAGGGAACTCACTGCACCCGCAGGGAGAAGGGCAGTTGGGCCTTCATCCCCGGCTCCAGCCACCCGGTGGTGAGCCCCGTCTCGCGCAGGATCGCCTGCATGCCCGGGGGCAGGGCAGGCGCCGGCTGTGGCAGCAGGCCGCTGAGCACATTGGGCTCTCCGCCCAGTGAGGAGAGCAGGCCCCGCGGCTCGCCGAAGACGACCAGGTCCAGGTCCTCGGTGGGGTCCACCTTGGCGCGCATGCGCGCCGCCTCGGCCGCCTCGGCGAAGCCTCCCAGCCGGTCCACCAGCCCCCGCGCGTGCGCGTCCCGGCCGGACCACACCCGCCCGCGGGCGATGGCGTCCACCTTCTCCTTGTCCAGCTTCCGCGCCTCGGCCACGTAGGTGATGAAGTCGTCGTACGTCTGGTTCACCCAGGCCTGCACGGCGGTCTGCTCCTCGGGCGTCCACGGGCGCCACGGGTCCAGCAGGTCCGCCAGCGGCGCGCGGGAGATGCTCTCCTGGTTCACCCCCAGCTTGTCTCCCAGCAGGCCCTTGAGCGCGGGCTTCAGGTAGAAGACGCCGATGCTGCCGGTGATGGTCGTGGGGTTGGCGAGGATCTCATCCGCGCCCATGGCCACGTAGTAGCCGCCCGAAGCGGCCACATCGCCCATCGAGGCGATGACGGGCTTGCGCTTCTTCGCCTCCAGCACCGCCCGGTACATCAGATCCGAGGCGAGCACGTCTCCGCCGCCCGAGTCCACCCGCAGGAGGATGGCCACCACCGAGGGATCCATCTGCGCCCGCTGCAGCGCCAGCACCACCGTCTCGGCCCCGGCGATGCGCGTGGCCCCGAGCGGATCCTCGCGGCTCTTGCCCCCGGCGATGCTGCCCAGCACCGGGACGATGGCAATGCGGCGGCGGCGGCCCCAGAGCGTCTCCCGCTCGCCACGCGGCGTGTAGCGCTGCGAGTACGTGGCCCCCGGCACCAGGCTGTAGACCTTC
>DASVVJ010000186.1:0-4479 GCA_036389955.1 Myxococcaceae bacterium | reverse complement strand
CGGATCGAACTGCGCATACAGGTAGTTGGCGATCGCGATGCCGCTGGGGTCCTGCACCACGCCGCCGCTCGTCACCCGCGCACCATAGATGTCCCAGACCGTCGCGGAGTTGTTCTCGGCCCAGACGACGAGGTAGCCGCTCCCGTTGGAGGCCACCCGGGGGGTGTAGTGCTCCACCAGGTTGGTGGCGATGGCGAAGCCGCTGGTGTCCAGCACCTCGCCGTCGCTGGCCACCCGCGCGCCGTAGATATCCGCGCGCTCCGAGGCCGCCTGCCGCCAGACCACCAGGTAGTCCGTCCCGTCCGAGGCCACCGCTGGCACGTTCTGCGTGTCCGCGTGCGTGGAGATGGCGATGGCCTGAGTGCCCGGATCCAGCACCGCCTGGTCACTCGGGCCCGAGCCCAGCACCCGGGCGCCATAGATGTTCCAGTTGATGTCGCGGTAGTCCTGCCACGTCACCAGGTAATCCGTCCCGTTCGAGGCCACCGCTGGCGCCTGGCGCTCGCGATGCGCCGTGCCGATCACGAAGCCTCCCGGGTCTAGCGTGCCGCCCGTGGCCGCCACCCGCGTGCCATAGATGCTCACGCCACCGCTGCCCGTCTCCGTCCACACCACGAGGTAGTTATCCCCATTGGACGCAATGGCGGCCTCCGTCTGGTGGAGGGAGCTGGTCGTCACCGCGAAGTTGCCTCCCGCGGTGATCGTCCCCGTCGTGGACAGCCACGCACTGCCCAACTCGGTCACCGAGCCCACGGTGCAATGCCAGGCCAGGAAGTACCCCGACGTGGAGCGGGCCACGCTCGGGTTCTGGCAATTGTCCCCGCTGCTGGTGAAAGCCAGGCTCGGCGTGTCCAACACCGGGTTGGTGGAGGTCAGCGAGCCCTCGATCCGGCTGCCCAGAATACGCCGGGTCTGGTTCGTGGTGTCCCACTCCATCCAGGCCACGAGGTAATCGCTGCCGCTGGCCCTGATCGAGGGCGTCGACTCGGAGTGATTCGGGTGAGCGCCCAGCGCCAGCCCCGAGCCGTCCAGCGCCGTGCCATGGGCCGACACGCGCGTGCCGTAAATGTCCCGGCTGGAGGGGTTGCGGAAGTCCATCCAGGCGACGAGGAAGTCGGTGCCGTTGGAGGCCACCACCGGAGAGCTCTGATCGAAGGTGCTGCTGGACAGCAGGAAGCCCCCGCTGTCCAGCACCACGCCTGCGTTGGACACCCGCGTGCCGTAGACGCGCACCGTGGTGCTGTTGCGGATGTCGTCCCAGACCACCAGGTAGTCCGTGCCGTTGGACGCCACCGCGGGCGAGCGCTCCTCCACAGATGGCGCGGCGGAGATGGCCACCTCCGTGGTGTCCAGCGGCAGGCCCGTGCTCGAGATCCGCCGGCCGACAATGTCCATGTCACCCAGCGGGCCCATGCCCTGCCACACGACCAGGAAGTCCGTCCCGTTGGAGGCGACCCGGGGCGTCAGGTGGAACACCTGGTTCACTCCCATGGGAATACCGCCTGGGTGGGTCACCTTTCCATCGCCGGTCACCCGGGTGCCGTAGATGAGCCAGGTGCTGTCCCGGTTGTCGTTCCACGTCACGAAGAAGTCCGTGCCGTTGGCGGCCACTTGCGGCATGACCGCGTCCCCCGGGCCGTTGTTCACGGGAATGCCCTCCGGATCCAGCACCGTGCCCGTGCTCGACACGCGCGTGGCGTACAGGTCGTAGAGCCCGCCGCGCATGCTCCGCCACACGAGCAGGTAGTTCGTCCCGTTGAAGGCCAGCACGGGGTGGGTCCTCGAGCTGAGGTCCGCGGCCACCAGCCGCCCATCGATGATCAGCTCGGGGCTGATCACCGGGTCGAGCACCGCGGGGTACTCGGAGTCGGCGAGCACCTGCTCGGGCACCCGCAGGTGGATGGCGCCCTCCACGAACCGGGCGGGAACGGAGGTACGCTGGCCCCGGGCATCCACCCAGGTGCCGTGGCCATAGCTGAACCCCAGGCCCGTGCGTGCGTCCGCGAAATGCAGCCCGCTGGCCGAGGTGCCGGTATGCACCAGCCCCTGCACGGGAATGCGCACCCACAGCTCCCCCTGCCCGTGCGGCGCCCGGTCGAAGCTCCAGGACTGCTCGACGCCCTGCTCGCCGTTGCGCAGGTGCTCAGTGAGTTCCCCATGCACCCAGGCCAGGTGCCCATCGGACTCCACCTGGCCCCGCGGCTGATGGGTGCTCAGCAGCGCCGAGCCCCGCGTTACCTGCGCCGCGCCCAGCACGAGCGGCGTCCCGCGTTCTGCCTCCATGCTCGGGGCCAGCTCCGCGAGCGCCTCGAGATCCCGGGCCTGGAGCGTCAGCACGGGCCGCTGCGTGTCCGGCGTGTACCGCACCGGCGTGAGCACCAGCCCCTCGCGCCGCGCCTTCACGTCGTAGGTGGCGTGTCCGCCCCGCCAGCCGTCCTCCTCTGCCCGGTAGGCGAAGTGCACCTGGCGCATGACGGCTTCCACATCGAACGGTGCCTCGTCCGTGTCGATCACCCGCGCCTGAGTGTTTTCCGAGGGTGTCTCTTCACCCTGGCAACCCATACCCACCCCAAAGACAAACACCCACGTCAGACACAGAACAAACAGGTACGACACGCGATGGAACACGACCCCTCCAGAAGAAAAGCTCACAGGTGATTGACTGCCGCGCAACGTACGGATCTGGTCAGTGCTCAGAAAGTGCGTGTCTGAATTAAAACAGACGATCACACCTGCGGAGGAACGTGCCCTGCCGCGCAGTGAAACAGAGAACCACGCAGGGCTGATACACCCGCCAGGTTCCCTTCCGGAGGGTAAGATTTAGAGTGTCTTCAAGTACTCAATCACCGCGCGCCGCTGCTCGTCGGACAGGTCGTCTCCAAACGTGTGCCCCTGGTTGGAGTAACCCGGCAAAGTGGTGTCATAGATGCGCTTGCGAGCGCGCTCGTCGGATTCGGCGGCCTTGCCGTGCGAGAGCACCTGGTGCTTCCACCCGAGCGCCACGGCGTCCAGTGGGCGCCGGGGCGAGGCGCGCGTTGCGGCCCCTGCGCCCGGGCAGCCGCCGGTTGGCGGGCGCGTCGCCACCTGGTTCCCTGCTGTCCAGGAAACCCACCCAGCAGGTCCCCCGGCACTCTTCCCGGGCCCCACCTCGGATTCACTGGATTTTCCAGAAGGACGGGATTTAAATTCGAAGCTGGATACTCTGTGGGGGACACGCCCTTTTTCACATGAACCGGTCGGCACTCCAGCTATGGGCGGAATCCTTCGTCGAGGCGCTCACCCGGCGCGCGGCCACGTTGGGCGCGATGCACCGTGACACGGCGGGCAGGCGCACGGCGGAGCTGACCACGCGGCTACAGAGCGCCGTGCTGCGCTTCGAGTCCCAGGTGTTCGGCAGCAAGGACCTGAGCTGGGGGCGCGCCTTCGAGGAGGACGTGGCCGCCCTGCCCCGCCCTCCGGTGTCCTCGGGCCGGATCGTCTGCATTCCGTACTGCGTGAACCAGAACCCCGAGCAGCCCGAGTCGTGGGACTACGGCGCCAGCGTGGCGCTGATCCATGACGAGGACGAGGTGGCGGCGATCAGCTTCGGACGGACGCGCCGTACGCTCTCGGTGTCCCAGCAGGCGGGCGATGCGCACATCGGCTACGGCGGGGACATGCGACGGATCGACGACGTGCCGGGCCTGGAGACGCTGGCCCCGTCTCCGCAGCGCGTGATGCACCCCTTCTGGGCGATGGCCCGCTGCATCCTCGGGGAGGAGGGGTATGGCACCTGCTTCCTGGAGGGGCACCGCGTCTCCGCCCGGGGCATGAGCCCCGAGGCCAACATCGTCTCGGTGTTCCGCCGCGCGCTGGGGTTGCACATCGAGAACGAGTACGGCGAGGCCTCCTGGCACGATCAGGTCTTCTGCGCGTTCGCCTGGACGCCCGAGGCGCTGGAGCGCTGGCGCCGCTTGCGCGAGCCGGCCGTGCGCGCGGGCGTGGGGGATCCGTGCCCCTTCTGCAGCGGCCGCATGGAGGACGCGGAGTTGCTCAATCCGCAGAAGCAGCGAAATCGTGATGCCTCGGCCTACCTGCGCCTGCGCTGCACGGTGTGCCACACGCTGTTCCGCACCGCGAGCCGGCGCGGCCTGGATCTGGAGTACGAGCCCGTCTCCTGAGACTAGGCGTGGCCGACGGTCTGTTCGACGTCGAACTTCGGCACCTCAGTGGGAAGCCGCCGCGCCACTTCCAGCAGGCGAATCAGCCGCGTGTGAGGGTCCACCTCATACAGGGCTGCGAAGTCACCCACCATGACGGACAGCGAGCTGTGCACCTGGCCGACGTGGATGGGCAGCGCCGAGGGGTGCCACCCGGCCGAGGCCATGTCAGCCAGCATACACAGACGCTCCCGGAGCTGCCGGTACATGTCCTGCGACAGGTAGGCGATCTGCTTCCATGCCGTGGGCAGGATCTCGACGGTGAACGGCAGGAAGGAGT
>DASVVJ010000185.1:0-1666 GCA_036389955.1 Myxococcaceae bacterium | reverse complement strand
CGGGCTCGTACTTGGTGACCCCGAGCCGGTCCCTCAGGTCGATGCCTCGGGGCGGCATGTCGCTGCCCAGGATGGCGAGGGGCAGCGCCAGGCCCTGCGACAGCACACCGCGCAGCTTGAGGGTCTTCACCCGGAAGCCATGGGGCCGGAGGAACTCGGCCCACGGTGCGCCCTGGGGCAGCACGCTGTCGATTTCGAAGAAGACGCAGGGGTCACCCGGTCGGAACTCGCCCTTCTTGACCACCACGTTCCACCCCATGACCCGGGCCGCGACGATCTGATCGGCGCCCTCGATGGGGGCGATGCTCTCCACGGTCTGAATCGAGACGAGCTTGCGTTCCATAGTGCGGGTCCTGGACTGCCGTCCCATGCCGGGGCTGACAGCCGTGCCTACTTTCCCCGGGGAGTATCACCCTGGAGGGAGCCGCGATGGAATGGCGCTGGCTGCGGGCCTGGACTCTGCTCTTGAACCTCACCGTGGGCTCGGCCGCGCTTGCCTGCCCGGACTGTCCGACCGCTCAGGTGGTGCGGGGCACCGTGGTGGGGGAGGGCTTCTGGGGCTACCTGGCCATGGCGGTGGTGCCCTTCCTGCTCATCGGGGCGCTCAGCGCACTGCTGTACCGCGTCGGGCTGCCACGGCGTGAGCTGAAACCCTAGGAGGCAAGGCAATGGCGGGCACATCACGGCACCAGGGAGCGATCATCTCGGCGGGCGTGCTGCTCGGCACGGGGCTGGGAGGCTTCTTCGACGGCATCCTGCTGCACCAGCTTCTGCAGTGGCACAGCATGCTCTCGTCGCGGCTACCGCCCACGGACCTGGTGAGCATGAAGGTCAACATGTTCTGGGACGGGCTGTTCCACGCCTTCACGTGGCTGACCACGGTCATTGGGCTGGGGCTGCTGTGGCGCGCGGGCGGGCGCCCCGAGGTGCCCTGGTCGACGCGGACCTTCGTGGGCTCGCTGGCGATCGGCTGGGGCGCGTTCAACCTGGTGGAGGGCGTGATTGACCACCACCTGCTGGGCATTCACCACGTTCATCCCGGCGCGGGGCAGCTCGCCTGGGACGTGGGCTTCCTGATGTTCGGAGCGCTGCTGGTGAGCGTGGGGTGGGGGCTGATCCGCGGCGAGCGCCGGCGGGACACCCAGGGAAAAAGCCGGGCTGCGCGTGCGAAGGTGCATGCACCCCTGCAGGGCGTGCAAGGGTAAAGCCAAGGGGACACCCGGCGGCTCCTCCGCTTCCCCGTGGCAGCCCAATAACCTTCGCCCCTCCTCGCCTGAAGGAGTGACACATGAGTCTGAGGCGAACTCCGTGGAGAAGGATCAGCGCCCTTGTCCTCGCGGTCCTTGTCGGATGCAGCAGCGTCCCCAGGACTCCCCACGTGGAGGCCACTGGCCAAGGCAAAGCCGTCGTCCACATTCCCCTCGCGGCGGAGTTGCAACTCGTCGTGGTGGACCCAGAGGAGTTCCAGCAGGCCATGAGGCGCCTTGCGCGCGAGGTGCGGCTGTCAGGCACGCCACGTCAGACGGTCGAGAAGATGTTTCAGATGGACCCGCAGTTTGGCAGCTACCTCTACCTGCCAAGAGACAAGAAGCTGGTGCCGATGGGTCCGGGCGAGCCCCTGGAAGGGGCGTTGACCAAAGACGACCTGGAGACGGCGGAGCGCTAC
>DASVVJ010000184.1:0-4161 GCA_036389955.1 Myxococcaceae bacterium | reverse complement strand
TCGAGAGGCTGGTGGCCGAGTCCCGGCGGGTGAAGCCGTCCTCCAACCCCGAACAAGCGGCGCGAGAGCAGTTCGGCGTGACGGCGCGAAGTGGCTGGTATGGCCTGACGGATCGCCAGCAAGTCGTGCCGCTGGACGGCTCAGCAGAAACCGCACTGTGGGATCCGGTGACGCTGGCGATGACGCAGCAGTACCTGCGCTTCTGCGAGGCGCGGGGCCAGCCCGGGGATTGCCGCCGGGTGCTGCTCAACAGCCCGGTGCTCACGGGGGATGCGCGTTATGCGCTGGCGATGTCCTTCGCCATGGATGAAGTGGTGCCGGAGATGATGGTGGCCTTCAAGGACATGGCGGATCCCGCGGCCATCCAGGCCTCCATTCTGTGGACGATGACGGTGTACGCGGCGCTGTGGCTGGCTCCCGAGCCGGCGTTCACGAAGGGCGCGGCGGCAGGGGTGACGGCCGCCTTCATCTGCTACGTGGGGGTGGACACCTTCTGGACGCTCATTCAGGGCTGGAGACGGATGGTGGAGGAGGCCGACAACGCCACGTCATTCGCGCAGGTACGGGTGGCTGGGGAGCGCTACGGCCCGGTGATGGGCAGAAACGCGGCGCGAGCATTCGCGCTGCTGCTGACGGCAGCCATTGGCCAGACGGCCTCCAGTTTTTCAGCGAAGGTGCCCACGCTGCCGGGCTCGGCGCAGGCCTCGGTGGCGGGAGCACGACAGCTGGGAGTGCGCGTCGCGGAGGTGGGGCAGGTGGAGTCGGTGGTGGTGTCCGCTGATGCGGTGACTATCGCGTTGGCACCTAACGCAGTGGCTTCGGTCGCCAAGGGGTTGCATGGCGCAGCTGCGGGCCCAGTGGACACGGAAGGACACGTGCATCACATCGCCACCGACAAATGGACCGAAGCCACTCACAGTGGTGGTCCCTGGACTCCGAAGTTCCAGGACATCTTCGACCGGGCGGGGATGTCGCTGAATGACCCAGCCAATCTCGTACGCGTTCGAGGCCACCAAGGCCCTCATCCCGAGGAATACCATCGAGAGGTACTCAGGCGGCTCAACGATGCAACGCGGCGCTGCCGTAGCTTGCAGCAGTGTCGAGACTCGCTTGTGAGAGAACTTCAGCTTCTGGCCCAGCAAATCACCAAGGAAGGCAGCGATCTCAACATATTGGTTACCAAATCCAGGTAAAGAGAGCCCTGCTCATGACCAAGCGGTACTTTGACCTGCTGGATGACCTCCACGTTCCCGGACGCTGGGATCTGGGAAAGATTATCGATGAACGTGGCCAGGCGGTCTGGTCCTGGCTCCTTACGCGAGGCGAGCCCGCGAGCTTCGATGGACGCCTCAGAGTCAACGTCCGGTCCCCTGGGCACTCGATCGATTTCTCACTTGCGGCGCTGGATGTGCCTTGTGTGACTGCCCGGGTTGCAGCGCTCTTGACCGCACTGGCACCCGGAGACGTGCAGCTCATCCCGGTGGATATGGAATCCCGGTCGGAGCCGTACTTCCTCGTCAATGTCACCCGGGTCGTGAAGTGCATCGACGATCAGGCATCCAGGGAGGTGCAGCACTGGACTGCCGAGGACGGTGAGCCAGAACGAGTCGGCGAGTACCGGGCTGTTCACGGGATGAGGATCGACCCTGCCCAAGTGGGAGATGCGAAGGTCTTCCGTCCTTGGGGCTGGACAGTCGCACTCATCGTTTCTGAAGACATCAAGGAGGCATTCGAGCGCGAGGGCGTTACGGGAGTGAAGTTCCAGGAGGTGACAGGGCCGAGCGACATAAGCCCTGAGGAGCGCGAGCGCCGCCGCAAGCTGATGAAGCGGTATGAGCAGACGGACGCGGCCCGTGAGGCTTTCTGGAGCACCCTGGGTCAGCTGGATAAGGACGCGCTCATCCCCATCGTCGTGTGGGGCGGTTGGCCTGCGCACCGTCAGGCCTGGCGCCTCATTCACCGCCTGGGTGGAAGCACCCTGCTGGTGACGGACGGGATGTCGGACTTCGACGTGGACAGTGAGGAGCCCTCGGTGGGCTTCGGGCTGGAACTGGCCCTCGAGACGGACGAGCTGCAGGGGCCTGTGCAGCACAGTTGGCAGCAGCGGCTGCTGGAGCGGGTGGGCGAGGAGGTCGCCGAGCACGAGCGGGTCATCAAGTGGCTGCGGACGGGGATGATGTCGATGGAGGTGTCCGGCAAGGACATGCCCTCGGAACTCGTCACCGAGCAGGGCCGGGTAGGGGTGCTGCTGGGCATGGAGGTGAGCACACTGCCGCGATCCTTCGATATGCCAGCAGGAGTGGTGAGGCTGGTCCCCATCCAGGTGTTGCTGCCCGAGGAGCTGGAGTTCCTGCTCAACGAGGGCAAGGGAGGCGCTGAGGAAATGGCCAGGCGCTTCAAGGCCAGCGGCCTGGAGCACCGGGTACGTGCCCGGCGGCCGCCGGTGGTGTAGCCGCGAGGGAGCTTTCTCCCGTCCACCTTCAAGCACTCCGGAAAGAATTCCAGGGACGTGCGGGATGTGGGCACTTCTCTTCCACCCCCAGTCCAGGTTTTTTCCCTCGGGTGCCGGGCTGTTTGCCCTGTTGAGTTCCCGGTTTCCCCAGTTGGGCATCCCAGTTGCACAGGCCTCCACCGACGGAGTTTCGGGAGGCGGCGATTATGTGGGGATCGCGGTGGGTGTGGCTGGCGGCGTGGGCGTGCGTGGTGGCGGTGGCGGGTGGGTGCGATCGGCCGAGCTCGTACGGCAAGGGCGCGCGGGCGGCCTTCGCGGCCCGGCCTCAGGTGCTCGAGTTCGGCCCCGCGGCGGTGGGCTCGACCAAGACGGTGAAGCTGCGCCTGGCCAATGAGGGCCGCGCCTCCATGCGCATCGAGGGCGCCGTTTCCGACGTGCCCAATGTGGAGGTGCCTGCCTTCGAGCCCGTCACCCTGAGCGCCGGCGCCGAGCATGAGGTGGAGGTGCGCTTCACGCCTCAGGTCGAGGGCTCGGTGCAGGGCGTGGTGCGCATCCTCACGGATGCGGACGATGAGGGAAACAGCGGCTCGCAGGTGTCCGTCGCGGGCCTGGGCGTCAAGGCCTGGGTCGAGGTGAAGAGCCAGGCGCTCGATTACGGCAACGTGCCGCTGGACACCGTGGAGGTGCGCGAGCTGCGGGTGCGCAACCCCACCAGTGTCGACAGCCCGCTGCGCCTCGAGGTGGTGGGCACCGACGCCGATCAGTTCTCCTCCAGCGCCACCGCGCAGGGGCTGGTGCTGAAGGCCGGTGAGGAGCGCACCCTCGCGGTGGCCTTCAAGCCGAGGCGCCTGGGCCTGGCCTCGGCCTCCGTGCGCGTCGCGGTGTGCGCGGGCTGCGAGCCGGTGGTCGTCCCGCTGTCGGGTACCGGCATCGCGTCCCAGTTGGAAATCTCTCCGCTGCGAGTGGACTTCGGACGGGTCGCCCTGGGCGCCACCTCCGAGCAGACCGTCATGGTGCGCAACCAGGGCGCCGAGCCCATGCGCTACACCGGTGCGCGCATCGTCGCCGATCAGGCCAGCGTCTTCCGCGTGGTGAGCGCGGCGGCTCCCGCGGGCAATGTCCTCAAGCCCGGCGAGGCGGCGGAGGTCCGCGTGGCCTTCACTCCCACCGCGCTGGGGGCCGTGCCTCAGGGGCTCGTGGAGGTGGGGGTGCAGACCGTAGGCTCCACCGCGCCCGGACCCAAGGTGGCCCTGGTGGGCGAGGGCGGCTCGTCCTGCATCTCGGTGCAGCCCCGGGCCATCGACTTCGGTGAGGTGGCCGAGGGCATGTCCGCCACCCGCAAGGTGGAGGTCATCAACCGCTGCCGCGAGCAGGTGCTGTTGAGCGAAATGCAGCTCTCCACGCAGAAGGGCGGCTTCTTCTCGCTGGCGCAGGCGCCGGCCAGCCTGCCCATCGCCGCGGGCAAGTCCGCCTTCGTGGGCGTCACCTTCACCCCGCGGGCTGGTGCGGGCGCGGGCGCGGCGCGGCTGGCCGTGACGGTGCGCAACGGGGGCACCACCTCCACCGAGGCCGTGCAGCTGGTGGGCCTGGGCCGCCCCTTCCCGCCGTGCCAGTACACGCTCACCCCGCCGTTGCTCGACTTTGGAAACGTGCCAGTGGGCGCCCCCGTGTCGCTGGGCGTGTCGCTGCGCAACACCGGCCCCACCTCC
>DASVVJ010000183.1:0-2253 GCA_036389955.1 Myxococcaceae bacterium | reverse complement strand
GGGTGAGCTCGGGCGCCAGGTACACCGTCACCTCCACCTCGCCGCCCAGCGAGGCCAGGAGCCCATCCAGCGCCCGGCCCGCCGTGCGCGACAGCCCCGCGGCGAACAGCGCAATGGCGATGGTGGTGATGGCGATGAAGTGCACGAACGGCGAGTGCCGCAGGCCCCCGGCCGCCGAGCGCCAGAAATACGAGACCTTGGCCAGCGTGCTCATACCGCCATCCGCCGCGCGGCCTTCACGCCGTCCTCGTCCGAGACGATGAACCCGCGCTCCAGGCGCACGGTGCGCTTCTGGTAGCGCGCCAGCAGCGTGCTGTCGTGCGTGGCCACCATCACCGTGGTGCCGCGGATGTTCACCTGGTTGAGCAGGTCCATGATCTCCACGGTGAGCGCCGGGTCCAGGTTTCCGGTGGGCTCGTCCGCCAGGAGAATGGTCGGGTCATTCACCAGCGCCCGGGCAATCACCACGCGCTGCTGCTCTCCACCCGAGAGCTTCAGCGGGTAGCTCTTGGCCTTGTGCTCCAGCCCCACCAGCTTGAGCATGCGGTACACCTTCTCGCGCCCCTCGTCCCGGGGCACCCCGAGCACGTCCAGGGTGAAGCCCACGTTGTCCTCGACGGTGCGCTGAGGCAGCAGCTTGAAGTCCTGGAACACCACGCCAATGTTGCGCCGCAGGTAGGGCACGGCCGACTCACGGATGCGGGCGATGTTGCGGCCGCCCACCAGAATCTGGCCCTTGGTGGCCTTCTCTCCGCAGAACAGGAGCTTCAGGAGTGTCGTCTTCCCCGCGCCCGAGGGCCCGGTGAGGAAGATGAACTCCCCCTTCTCGACATGCAGGTTGATGTCCGAGAGGACCGGCGGATCGCCGGGGTACGCCTTGTACACATGGAACATCTGGATCATCGGCGGGGGGATTGTCGCCCCAAGTGGGCGCTCGCACCAATCCGTGGCGCTCTCTTGCTCGCTCCCATGGCCGCCGAGGGGGTTCGTGTGCGACGGTTGCGCCCATGAGGCTGAACCTGGGGAAGCTGACACGCACCCGACTGATAGGGCTCGTCTGTGGGCCCGTGGCTGCCGCGTTGCTGCTGTTCATCCCCTCCGGGCTGCACACCATTGAGGGCATGGGGCACCGGCCCGCCGCCGCCGCCGCCGTGGCCGCGTGGATGGCCATCTGGTGGTTCACCGAGGCCGTGCCCATGGCCTGGACCTCCGTGCTGCCCATCGCCCTGTTCCCCGTGCTGGGCGTCTACGGCGGGCAGAGCGTGGTGGGAGACGTGGGCCGCGCCGCCGCGCCCTTCGTGGACCCCTACATCTTCCTCTTCATGGGCGGCATGGCCCTGGGGGCGGGGCTGGAGCAGTGGGGCCTGCACCGCCGCATCGCCCTGCTCATCATGCACACCATCGGCACCAGCCCCCGGCGCCTGCTGCTGGGCATGGTGGTGGCCACCGCCGCCGTGTCGCTGTGGATCTCCAACACCGCCACCGCGGTGATGATGGTGCCCATTGGCATGGCGCTCATGGCCCAGTTGGAACTCTCCGAGGGCCGCAGGCTCCAGCACTTCGGCGCCGCGCTGATGCTGGCGGTGGCGTATGGCTCCAACGTGGGAGGCATCGGCACGAAGATCGGCACCCCCACCAACTCCGTCTTCGCGGGCGTGGTGTCGCGGCGGTTCGGCGCGGACGTGGGCTTCCTCGAGTACATGCTCGCCGCCCTGCCCTTCGTCATCCTCTTCGTGCCCCTCATCTGGTGGATGCTGTGGCGGCTGGGCCGCAAGGACGAGCTGGGCCCCGGCCAGGGCGGAGACGTCATCCGGCAGGAGCTGGCCAAGCTGGGCACGCTGTCCACCGGAGAGCGCGTGGTGGGCCTCGTGTTCCTCATCGCCGCGGTGCTGTGGATTGGCGGAGACCTGCTGCGAGGCTGGCTGGCGCCCCATGTGGCCAACCTCTCGGGCGGCTTCAGGCTGCAGGGCAAGCACTACGAGGCGGGCGTGGCCATGCTGGGGGCGCTCTCCCTCGTGCTGCTCGGGCGGCTGCCGTGGGCGGCGGTGCGCCGGGTGCCGTGGGACTCGCTGCTGCTCTTGGGAGGCGGCTTCGCCCTGGCGGCCGGCATCGAGGCCAGTGGTCTGTCCGCCTGGCTCTCGCAGCGCCTGTCCGGGCTGGAGTCCATGGCGCCCATCGCTCAGCACGCCACCGTGGCCACCACCACCATCCTCCTGTCCGCCATCGCCTCGAACACCGCCACCGTGAACGTGA
>DASVVJ010000182.1:0-13619 GCA_036389955.1 Myxococcaceae bacterium | reverse complement strand
GATGGTGATGGTGACCACGCTGATGAGAACGGGGGTGACGCCGCCGTTGGCCGCATCAAGCTGCTGTACCTGGGTATCGTTCAGGGTGCGCAGCGTCTCCTTCTTCACCGACAGCTTCTTAGAGGTCTTTTCGGTCTTCATGGGAGATCTCCGGGCAACGGGGGTATGGCCGCTTGGGTAGCGACCGAGAAGACGTGTAACAGGATTCTTTGTTTAATGCAAATTTTTATAAATACGAGAAATTCCTAAATGACGAGAGAGCGTCTTCCTGTGGCCGGTGCCCCTTCCTTCGCCCCCGCGGGGTTCTTCGCCCTTCGCACGCCGCTGCTGCCCTTCGAGGTGCTGGAGGCGTGGGGCGGAGAGCTCGAAGCGGCGCAGGCCGCCCCCGGCTCCCTGGAGCAGGCCCTGGGACGGGACCGCCAGCGGCTGCGGGAGCGGCTGCGGCAGTGGGTGAAGGATCCGGTCATTCACGAGGCGCTCTTCGTGGCCTCGCCCGTGCTCGAGGAGAGCCTGCCCACCTGGTACTCGGAGCCGGAGTCCGAGCGGGGACAGAAGGTGGAGCGGACGCTGGTGCGCTACTTCGTGCGCATGGCGGGCCGGGCCACCCCCTTCGGACTGTTCGCCGGCATGTCCATGGGCCAGCTCGCAGAGCGCACCCGGCTGCACCTGGCCGAGCGCTCGGAGCTGTCCCGCCACACCCGGCTGGACATGGACTACGTGTGCGCCCTGGTGGACAAGGTCCGGCACCAGCCCGAGGTGCGCCGGGCCCTGCGCTACGTGCCCAACTCCAGCCTGTACCGGGCCGCGGGCCGGCTGCGCTACCTGGAGGTCCGCTACCGGGAGCGGGCGCGCTCCTATCACCTGGTGGCGGTGGAGCCCTCGCCCTACCTGGAGGCCACCCTGGAGCGGGCCCGGGGCGGCGCCACGGTGGACACCCTGGCCGAGTCGCTGGCCGCCGCGGATCCGGACATCAGCGTGGAGGAGGCGCGCGACTTCGTGGAGGAGCTGATCGAAGCCCAGCTCCTGGTGAGCACCTGGAACACGCCGCTCACCGGCCCGGAGCCCGTGCCGTACCTGCTAGAGCAGGCCCGGGACATTGCCCCGCTGGCCCTGGTGCGCGAACGGCTGGGCGCGGTGCAGCAGGCCCTTGCGGGCATCGATGCACGGCGCTCGGGCGTTGCACCCGAGGCCTACCGCCAGGTGGCCGGGCTGTTGAAGGAGCTGCCGGTGCCCGCCGAGCTGCCCCGCCTCTTCCAGGTGGACATGTTCCGCCCCGCTCCCGAGGCCTCGCTGTCACGGCGGGTGGCGGACGAGCTGCTGCGCGGCGCCCTGGCGCTTCAGCAGCTCACCCCGCGCACCTCGGCGGACACGGATCCGCTGGCCCGCTTCCGCGACCGGTTCCTGGAGCGCTACGAGGGGCGCTCGGTGCCCCTCACCGAGGCGCTGGACGAGGAGAGTGGCATCGGGTTCGAGCGCTCGAACCTTCCGGGCGCGGGCACCGGACCGCTGCTGCAGGGCTTCCACTTCCCCGTGGAAGCCGCCGAGGAGCGCTTCCGGAACGCGGCGAACTGGCGCCACCTGCTTCGCCGCCTGCAGGAGGCCTGGCACACCGGGAGCCAGGAGCTGGTGCTGACGGACGAGGACCTCCGGGCCATGAAGGCGCGCGAGCCGGTGTCCTTTCCGGACTCGGTGGGCGTGGCGGGCACCGTGGTGGCGCCTTCCGCCGAGGCGGTGGACCAGGGGCAGTTCCGCGTCCTGGTGGAGAATGTGCACGCCTCGGGCGCGGTGTATCTGGGCCGCTTCTGCCACGGGGATGCGCGGCTGGAGGCCGCCGTGCGCGACTACCTGCGGGCCGAGGAAGCGCTGCGGCCGGACGCCGTTTTCGCGGAGATCGTCCACCTGCCTCAGGGGCGGCACGGCAACGTCATCTGCCGCCCCGCGCTGCGGCAGCATGACCTGGTCTTCCTGGGCCAGTCGGGTGTGCCGGAAGCAGAGCGCATCGAGATCGCCGACCTGTGGGTCTCGGTCGAGCAGGGCCGCGTCATGCTGCGCTCGAAGCGGCTGGGCAAGGAGGTCATCCCCCGGCTGACGAATGCGTACAACACGCTGCACGGGTTGGGCATCTACCGCTTCCTTGCCGCGATGCAGCACCAGGGCCGGTTCGGAGTGGGCTTCCGCTGGGGGCCCTTCGCGGGAGCGGACCATCTGCCCCGGGTGGTGTACGGGCGATCGGTGCTCTCCCTGGCGTACTGGAACGTGCACGCCTCCCGGCTCGAGGAGTGGGGCGCCGCCGAGGGAGCAGCGCGCTTCGAGGCCGTGCAGCGCTTCCGGCGCCAGGCGAACCTGCCCCGCTGGGTCTGTCTGAAGGACGGGGACAACCTGCTGCCCATCGACCTGGACAACGTGCTGTGCATCGAGACGCTGGTGCAGCTCACGCGCAACCGCGCCTCCATCGTGCTGGAGGAGATTTATCCGGGGCTCGACGGGCTGTGCGTCGAGGGCCGCGATGGGCGGTACGTGCACGAGGTGGTGGTGCCCTTCCTGCGCCAGGCGCCCGCGGCCAAAGCCGCTGCTGAACCCGCGCCGCGGCCCGCCGCCCCGCCTCCCGGCTTCCGGCGGACTTTCCCGCCCGGCTCCGAGTGGCTCTACCTCAAGCTCTACGCGGGCGAGGCCCATGTGGACCGGCTCCTGCGGGGCACGCTGGCCGAGCAGCTCGGCGCCATCCGCGCCTCGGGCGTGGTGGATCGCTGGTTCTTCATCCGCTACGGCGATCCGGGCTGGCACCTGCGCTTGCGCCTGCGGGGCGAGCCCTCGCGCCTGTTCTCCGAGGTGTGGCCGGCGCTGGCCGCCGCCTGCGGAAAGGCGCTCGAGGAGGGCGAGGGGTGGAAGCTGCAGCTCGACACCTATGAGCGCGAGGTGGAGCGCTACGGCGGCCCCGTGGGCATCGAGCTGGCCGAGGAGCTGTTCCACGCCGACAGCGAGGCGGTGCTCGACCTGCTCCAGGCCTATCCGGGAGAGGAGTACGCGGACCTGCGCTGGCGGCTGGCGCTCCGGGGCATGGACGCGTTGCTGGAGGATCTGGGCCTCACGCTGGAAGAGAAGTCCGGCCTGCTCCAGCGTCTGCGGGCCGGCTTCGGCAAGGAGTTCCGCGCGACCAAGCCCTTCGAGGAGCAACTGGGCCTGCGCTACCGCCGGGAGAGCAAGACCCTGGACGCGCTGCTCTCCCTGGGCTCCCAGGCCAGCGAGCCCTGGCAGGAGGGCATCCGGGCATTGGAGCGCCGCAGCGCCCGGCTGCGTCCGGTCGCGGAGCGGCTCCAGAAGGCGGAGCGCGAAGGTCAGCTCACCCTGCCCCGGGTGGCCCTGGCCGAAAGCTTCCTCCACATGCACGCCAACCGCCTGCTGGTGAGCGACCACCGCGCCCAGGAATTCATCCTCTATGACTTCCTGGAGCGGCTCTATCGCTCGCGCCTGGCGAGGCAGCGCAAGGCCGGCAGCTAGGTCAAGCGCTGGAGACAGCCCGGTCCAGACGGTATCCTGCCCTCCTTCGAGCCCCGCGACGATGAGCGAGCCCCAGAAACCTCCCGCCCAGCAACTCTTCCGTCAGGAAGCGCTCGAGCACCATGCACGGCCGCAGGCCCAGGGCTCCCTGCTGCAGATTCAGCCGTTCTGGGCGCGCATCACCTTCTGGATCATCGTGGTGCTGGTGCTGGTGCTGGGCATCGGCCTGGCCGTGGTGGAGGTCAACGACTACGCCACCGGCCCGGTGCTGATCCAGGTCAAGGGCCTGGAGGACGTCACCGTCACCAGCCAGGGCCGGGTGAGCCAGGTGTTCGTCACCCGGGGCCAGTACGTGCAGGCCGGCCAGCCGCTGCTGGAGCTGCATGCCAACCTCGAGGAGGTGGAGCGCAACCGCCGGCTCCAGGAGTTCCGCTCCCAGCTTGCCGCCGGGCTGTTGGATCCGCTCAACGCCGGGGCGCAGCAGGCCCTCTCCAGCCTGCGCACCCAGGTGGAGCTCAGTGAGGCGAGGCTGTCCGAGCGGCTGGTGCGCGCGTCCAGCGAGGGGCTCATCTACGACGTGCGCGTGAAGCCCAACCAGTACCTCGCCCCCGGGCAGTCGGTGGCCTCCATCATGCGCGACGGCTCCGAGGTGTTCGCCCTGGCCCTGGTGCCGGGGCAGTACCGGCCCATGCTCAAGCCCGGGCAGCAGATCCGCCTGGAGATCGCCGGCTTTCCCTACGTGTACCAGTACCTGGAGGTGAACTCGGTCAGCGACGAGCTGGTGGGGCCCGCCGAGGTGGGCCGCCTGCTGGGGCCGGGGCTGGGAGACGCCTTGCCGCTGCAGGGGCCTCACGTCATCGTCGAGGGCAAGCTGCCAGGCGCCTCGTTCCAGGTGGATGGGCGTACCTACAACTACTACACTGGCATGCCAGGAACGGCCTGGGTCAGAGTCCGTGCCCGCAGCGGGTGGATGATGCTCCTGCCCATCCTCGAGATGCTCAAGAAGGACCATGGCTGACTCCGACCCGGAGATGAAGAGCTCGCTGTTCGAGCGCTTCCCCGCGCTTCAGCGTCTCGGCGAGCGGCTGCGGCGCCGCCGCATCCCGTATGTGGCCCAGCTGTCCCAGGTGGACTGCGGCGCCGCGTGTCTGGCCATGGTGCTGGCCTACTGGGGCCGTGAGGTCACCCTGCAGGAGGTCCACGCCGCCGCGGGGCTCACCATCCACGGCCTGAGCGCTCGCGCGCTGCTGGAGGCGGGCCAACGCATGGGCCTGGTGGGCCGCGCGGCCCAGGTGGACATCGACGAGCTGCACCTGCTGGATCAGGGCACCATCCTGCACTGGGAGTTCAAGCACTTCGTCGTCTTCGATGAGCTTCGCAAAGACGGCGTGATGGTGGTGGATCCGGCCGCGGGCCGGCGCTTCGTCTCGATGGAGCGCTTCCGCAAGGCCTTCACCGGCGTGGCGCTGCTGTTCGAGCCCTCGGAGACGTTCGAGACGAAGACGGTGCCGCGCGGCCCGCGCCGCTACCTGCGCCTGCTGTTCGAGCACGGCCCCACCCTGCTGCGGGTGGGTGCGCTCTCGGTGCTGTTGCAGC
Organism: Myxococcaceae bacterium; assembly: GCA_036389955.1. GTDB lineage: Bacteria > Myxococcota > Myxococcia > Myxococcales > Myxococcaceae > DATHBR01. Next base: position 8,525 of record DASVVJ010000182.1, on the reverse strand, counting down.
TGTTCGCGCTGGCGCTGCCTTCGCTCACCGGCTCGGTGGTGGACCGCGTGGTGCCCAGCGGAGACCAGGCGTTGCTGGGCATTCTCGCGCTGGGCATGGGCACGCTGGTCATCTTCCAGTTCATCAGCGCGCTGGTGCGCTCGCACCTGCTGCTGCACCTGCGCACCCATCTGGACGCACGCCTGACGGTGGGCTTCCTGGACCACCTGGTGCGCCTGCCGTTCCCCTTCTTCCAGCTGCGCTCGGCCGGCGATCTGATGAACCGGCTCAACAGCAACGCCACCGTGCGGGAGATTCTCACCTCGGGGGTGCTGTCCGCGGTGCTGGATGGCGGGCTGGTGCTCATCTTCCTGGTGCTGCTGTTCGCCGGCAGCTGGCAGATGGCCCTGCTGGCGCTGGGGCTGGCCATTCTGCAGATTCTCGTGCTGGTGTTCTCGCGGGGGCGCCAGCGTGAGCTGATGGTGCGCAACCTCGAGGTGAGCGCCAACGCGCAGAGCTACGAGGTGGAGCTGTTCACCGGCATCCAGACGCTCAAGGCCATGGGGCTCGAGGACCGGGCGGTGCGCCACTGGTCCAACCTCTATGTGGACGTGCTCAACGTCTCGCTGGAGCGCGGCCGGCTGACGGCGCTCACCGACGCTTTCAACAGCACCCTGCGCATGGCCTCGCCCCTGGTCACCCTGAGCGTGGGCACCATGCTGGTGCTGGATGGCACCCTGGGGCTGGGTGACATGCTGGCGCTCAACGCGCTGGCCGGCAGCTTCCTGACGCCCATCGCCAACCTGGTGACCGCGGGCTTCCAGCTCCAGCTCGTGAGCAGCTACCTGGCGCGCCTGGACGATGTGCTGCGCGCCGAGCCCGAGCAGGCGGAGACCACCGTGCGCAAGTCCCACAAGCTCGAGGGCAACATCCAGCTCGAGCAGGTGTCCTTCCGCTACGGCCCGCGCTCCGCGTTGGTGGTGCAGGACGTGTCGCTGGAGGTCAAAGCCGGGCAGTTCGTCGCCATCGTCGGGCGCTCGGGCGCGGGCAAGTCCACGCTGGCGCACATGCTGCTGGGGCTGTACCTGCCCACCAGCGGCGTCATCCGCTACGACGGGGTGGCGCTGCACGAGATGGATCTGCAGGAGGTGCGGCGGCAGATGGGCGTGGTGATGCAGGTGCCCTCGCTGTTCCGCGGGGACATCCGCCGCAACATCGCCTACGCGGACCCCACCCTGCCGCTGGAGAAGATCATCGATGCGGCGCGCCGGGCGCAGATCCACGACGAGGTCATGGCCATGCCCATGAACTACGAGACGGTGCTGGCCGAGATGGGGCTGTCGCTCTCGGGCGGTCAGCGGCAGCGCCTGGCGCTGGCCCGGGCCGTGGTGCATGACCCGCCCATCCTGCTGCTGGACGAGGCGACCAACGCGCTCGACGTGAAGACGGAGCGCGCGGTGCAGGATGCCATCGCGCAGATGAAGTGCACACGCGTGGTGATCGCCCACCGGCTCAGCACCATTCAGAACGCGGACGTCATCCTGGTGATGGACCAGGGGCGGTTGGTGGAGCGCGGCACCCACGAGGAGCTACTGGCCTTGAAGGGGCACTACCACGGCCTGGTGTCCGCGCAGCGGCAGCAGCCCAGCGCCGCTCAGGAAGCGGCCTGAGCGTTCAGGGGCTGGAGGTGGCGACGCCCGCGGGCTCGGGCATCACCTCCGCGAGCAGGCCGACGGCGACGCGGCTCCGCAGCGGCTCGGGGATGGTCAACCGGGCCTCGGCCTTTTGATGGCGTGAAGCGGTGTCCACCTCGGGCGCCAGGCTCTCCACCTTGCCCTCCAGCGTCACTCCCAACGCGGGCAGGCGCACCTGCACCGGCGCGCCGGGACGCACGGTGGCCGTCCGCGTCTCGGGGACGGCGAAGCGCAGGCGCAGCTCGTCGCTGACCATCCGGAACAACGGGGTGGCGCGGCCCACCATCGAGCCGAGCGACTGGTAGCGCTCGGTGATGCGGCCGGTGAACGGCGCGCGGATGTGCGCGTACTCGAGGTTCTTCCGGGCCTGTTCCAGCCGCGCCTCGGTCTCGGCGCGGCGCGCCTTGGCCAGGTCCACGTTGACGGAGGCCAGCTCCAGCTCCGTCTGAGCCGTCTCGAGCGCCTCGGCGGCGGTGAGGTGGCTGATGCGCTTCTCGCGCTCCAGGCGCTGTTGGGCCTGCTGCAACAACACCTGGGCACGGCGCAGCTCCGCGTCCGCGGCCTGGAGCGTGGCCTGGCGGGCGTTCACCTCCATCTGCAGCGGCGCCAGCTCCAGCACGGCGAGCACCTGCCCGGCCTGGACCCGGTCTCCCAACCGCACCTCGAGCTTCTCCAGGCGGCCCTCCGCCTGAGCGGTCAGGTCCAGCGCATGGTGCGCCACCACCACGCCCACCAGCCAGTCCGCGGGGATCGCGGTTGCCGCCGTGGGAGCGTTCCTGGGAGGGGCCGCCAGGGCAGACCCCGGCACGGCGAGCAGCGCCGCCGCCAACATCCACCCTCGCAGAAAGGGGCCACCACGGCCTTGTCGCTGAAGTCCCACGGAGCCAGAGCGTACGGCACCGGAGCGCACTCGCCAAACCCCGTCCCGCATCAGGCGTCCGGAGTCACTGGCTTGGATGCGTCGGCGGCGGGCTTCGGCGCGGCCTCTGCGATCACCTCGGGCGTTGCCGCGCTGGCCGGGGCCGTGCTCGCCACGGCCTCGGGGGGCGGGAGCTGCTGCAGGCCCGTCGTCAGCCGCTGCCCCACGGTGTACAGCAGGTCCATCGTCCCCGGCTTCTCGTCCTGCAGGGGCTCGGCCTCGCCCACCAGCTGGTACAGCAGCAGAATGCGCTGCGCCTGCGAGTCCTGAGCCAGCCGCTGGGCCACGTCCCTCAACACCAGCGCATCCACGTCGTCTGACGCCAGCTTCGCCAGCCCCGCGTCCTTGTCCGGGCTCGGGTCGGTCACATACCAGGTCAGGTCCCTGGCGCCGCGCAGCCCCCGCTTCTCCAGCTCCTGCCAGGCGTCAGGCAGCGCGTGGGCCAGAATGGCCATGTCGATCCACCCGAGAATCTGGTGCTTGTCGAAGTTGGTGCCCCGCTGGAGCCGCAGCGGATCCACCATCGCCATGCCCACCACGTCGTGGACGCCCTCCTCGCCGAGCCGCTCTTCGATCTGCGGAGTGATGCCGCGAATCATGCCCAGCGGGACGCTGCGCTCCGGCGGAACGAACCGCGTCTGATCCATCGTGAGCCGCTGCGCCAGGCGCGCGACCGACTGCGCCACGTGCCGGGGCGACATGCCGACGGCGAAGTACAGCGCCTGCGTGGTCCACCCGGTGTCCCCACCCACCATGCCGCCCGTGCCCGCCACCCAGATCTTCGACAGGGACGCGGCCAGCAGGGGCCCCAGGGTCAGCGTCACCGCGCACCAGAGCGCCGCTCCGCTGGTGATGTCATGCCGGAAGCCGCGCTGGCCCAGGTACAGCAGCACGTACACGTAGGCGCCCGCCGCACCCAGCCGGGCCGCCTCCATCGTGGGGTAGGTGATCCACTCCTTGCCCGTGCCCGGGTCGAACAGCAGCTTGTCCAGTGACCAGGGCGTCAGGGGCGTCAGTCCGTGGAAGAGCACGGCGCCGATGGCGAAGATGGCCATGGCCGGCAGCCCGAAGCGCAGCGCGATGTTGCCCGCGTTGAAGTAGCGGTCCTGCGCCTCGACCATCTCCTTGAAGTTGGCCTTGCCCAGCGCCCCGCATTCCTTGCTCTGCAGCATCTCCCGGGAGATGACGCGCGGTTTGATCAGCCCCAGGTACAGCCCGTGGTGCACCACCAGCACCGCCGGCAGCGCCGCGAACACCCAGCCCCAGAGCGACGCCTGCGGCAGCATGCTCCCGCCCAGGCCCACCACCACCAGCCCTCCCACCACCAGGCCCAGCACCGCGCGCACACCCTGGCGCTCGCGCTGCACGAACAGCAGCGCCAGCGTTCCCAGCGTGATGAGGATCAGAAAGATTCCAGGAGAGTTCTTCCCGTCCGCCCCGCGCAACTTCGCGTGCAGCTCCGAATCCGGGAAGAAATGCGGCCCCAGGAAGTAGAGCGCCAGAATGCCGACGATCAGGATGAACAGCCCCACCCCCAGCACCAGCTGGCAGATGTCCCAGGCGTCCTGCGCCCGGCTTCGGGAAGCTCCCGTATGAGGCGTTCCGGGGCTGTTTTCTGGCTGGGTCATCGTTCTTCCCTGTCTGCAAAGCGCTGATCAGCAGTCTACGCTCCACCAGGGGATGATCGAGTTCCCGCCTGACATGCCTGCCCGCTCTCACTCCTCGCTGGCGGCCGAGCCCTCGATCTCCGTGGCTCCCCCGCTCTTCACCAGCCGCACCGGCTCGTAGCCCGTGCGCCGGGAGATGGCCTCCGCCAGCGGCTCTGCGTGCGTCGTTACCCAGATTTGACTGTGCTTCGCCGCCTCCACGATGAGCCGGGCCAGCGGGCCCAGCAGGTCCGGGTGCAGGCTCATCTCCGGCTCGTTCAGCGCCAGGAACGGCGGCGGCCGGGGGCTCAGCAGCGCCGTCGCCAGGCACAGATAGCGCAGCGTCCCGTCCGACAGCTCGCCCGCGCCCATCGGCCGGTTCAGCCCCGGCATGTGCAGCAGCAGGCTGAAGCGCCCCTGCGGCGCTTGGACCTCCAGCTGCGCTCCCGGGAACGCGTCGTCCAGCGCCTTCGCCAGGGCCCTCGCGTCGCCAATCTCCAGAATCGTCTGCAGCGCCGCCGCCAGGTCCCTGCCGTCGTTGGCCAGCGCCACCGTGCGCACGCCCACCTGCGTCTGCCGCACCGGTGAGTCCAGGTCCGTGCGGAACTGGTGGTAGAAGCGCCACGCCTTGAGCGTGCGCTGCAGCTCCGACAGCCGGGGGAAGCGCTGCGGCTCGGCGAGCTGATCCAACACCGACTCCGCGCTCCACAGCTGGGTGGGGAACGTCACCCGCTTGCCCTCCGAGTCTCTCAGGAACGCCGTGCGGTCCTTGCGCTCCATCAGCACCGCGCGCCGGCCTCCCGACAGCGCCCACAGGTGCTCCTCCTTCACCTCGGGATCCAGCACGAAGAGGGTGCCGGAGGGGTCCTTCGGGACGATGCCGCAGCTCAGCTCGAACGCCAGCTCGTCATCCAGCGTCACCGCGACCTTCATCCGCACCGGCTTCTTGAAGTCGCGCGCGCCCGCCCACATCACACTGGGCGCTCCGCCCTCCTCCGCCAGCGTGCGCGCCAGCCGGCCCTCGGCCGACGCCTGCAGCAGGTACAGCGCCCGGTACAGGTTCGTCTTCCCGCTGCCGTTGGGCCCCACCACCACCGTCACCGGGTGCACCGGCAGCGCCAGGCTGCGCACAGAGCGGTACCCCGCGATCTCCAGCCGTGTCACCGTCATCGCGGCCCGAGCCTAGTGGAAGGCCGCGCTCAACGGGACCTGGGATCCGTCACCCGCCTCGTCCACCGTGATGCGGGGCTCGTGCCACAGCTTTCCCCGGAAAGGCTCACGCGCGGAAGTCATCCCCACATCGTCAGCAGCGTGAAGAGCGACAGCGGAGAGAAGACACGGTTTCCCTCACCCTCCCGCAGCACCCTATAGATAGAAGGTGAAGGCCAGCGACCGGATGGCCTCGGCGGCCCGTACCGAAGCGCTGGTGGCCTCTCCCGGTGCCGGCGGTGCGAGCACTCCCGCCCGGGCACTCAGTACCGCCCTGGCCACTTCGCGAACCACCGGTCCCAGCCGCGACTGCGCGAGCGGCATGACCCCTGCCTCCTCCTCCGAGAGGTGGGAGCATGGTTGCCCGCCCGTTCTCCGAGCAAGCGGAGTTCCCCGCCGTCCCCGCACGGTGTCTTCCAGGAGAGCCAGGCTTCCCCAGTATGGTGGCCAGCCAGGCGGCTCCCCTTCTGTCTTTCCAGCAGCCGGAAAATCTCCGCTTAACGTGCTAAATCTTCAGGCCGGGCGGGGGCGGTGCAAGCCCACGTCTTCCACTCCATACAGTCACGGTTCCCCATGTCCGAGCGTGGTGTCGCAGAAGAGATGGCACAGGCCCTCGCGACGGTGCGTGAAGGCTTCCGCTCCAGCGCGAGCGAGCGGCTCTCACAGCTCCGCCGTCATGCTGATGCCTGGAAAGCTCACACCCCCGGCGCGGCGGCGCTGTTCCTCCAGACGGTCCACAACCTGCGCGGCAGCGCGGGCACGCTGGGCTTCAGCGAGGTGGCGAAGCTCGCCCTGGAGCTGGAGAAGCTCGCCGAGGGCGAGTCTCCCGCCTTCTCCTCGCGCGTGCCCAGCCTGCTGCAGTCGCTTCAGGAGGCCTTCGCCCACCCGCCCAGCACCGTGGCCGTGGTGCCCCACCGGCCCCGGGTGGTGGTGAGGCTGTCGGACTCGTCCTTCGCCTCGGAGCTCTTGCGCCACCTGGACGCGTTCGGCATGGACGCGGTGCACGCGCCCTCGGACGAGGACGCCGTGCGCCTGCTCACCTCCGAGCGCCCCGTGGAGCGCGTGGTGATGGGCCCCGCGGTGTCCCCCGCCCTGCGCGCCGCGCTGCGCGCCACCGGCTCGCCGCCGCTGCTCGTGCAGTTGGTGCCCGCCGAGGCCCGCTCCGCTCACCGCGAGGGCGCCGATGCGGTGCTCTCGCTGGGCACCCCGCCGCCCGCGCTCGCCCGGGAGATTGCCTCGCTACAGCGGGCCACCGTGGCGCGCTTCCGCGTGCTGGCGGTGGATGATGACTCGGCGGTGCTGGCCACCGTGCGCGCCGTGCTCGAGGCCGCCGGCCTCGAGGTGGTGACGCTCAACGACGCGCGCAACCTCTTCTCCAGCCTGCAGCGCCACCACCCGGACCTGCTGCTGCTGGACCTGGCCATGCCGTCCATCGACGGCTTCGACCTGCTGGCCCAGCTGCGCAACGAGCCCGCCTGGCGCAACCTGACGGTGGTGTTCCACACCGCGCGCGAGACGGCCTCGGACCGGGTGCGCGCCTTCCAGCTCGGCGTGGACGACTACCTCATCAAGCCGGTGTCCCCCGAGGAGCTGCGCGTGCGCGTGCTGGCCCACTTGCAGCGCCGCGCCCTGCTGCGCGCCGCCGCGGAGAAGGACACCAGCACGGGGCTGGCCACCGCGCACGCCCTGCAGCGCACCCTGTCCCGGCTGCTCGAGGCGGCGGGGGCCACCACACCCGTGGCGGTGGCGCTGCTGCGCTTCCCCAAGGCGGAGCAGCTCAGCGAGCACGCCTCGCGGCTCACCCCGCGCGTGCGCCCCAGCGACGTGCTGGCCCGCTGGGACGAGCGGACGCTGGCGCTGGCACGCTCGGGCGAGGACTCGCGCGCGCTGATGGCCTTCCTGCAGGCGCCGCCGGGCACCGCCGAGGCGCTGGTGGGCGTGGCCGACAACCGGGCGCACCCGGGCATGGGAGCGCAGGCCCTCATCACCGCCGCCGAGCTGAACATCGGCCGCGGCGGGGAGAGCGCCTCCTCCGGCACGCTGAAGCCGGGCCTGACCACCGCCCCACGGACGGAGAGCGCGGCCATGCCTCCCCGGAACACCACCACCGCGCCGCCCGGCCCCAGCAAGATGCCTTCGCACACCGGCCTGCCGTCCCTGCCGTCCACGCCGCAGCGGCCGCTGACCACGGCGGGCTCGGTGGCGCCACGTCCCAACACCGGCTCGCGCCCCACGGACCCGGGCCTCGCGGGGCTGAACCGCTCGCAGCGCATCCTCGTGGCGGATGACGAGCCGGCGCTGCGCCGGGTGCTCCAGCGCCTGCTGGAGCAGGAGGGTTACGTGGTGGAGACGGTCGAGGACGGCGAAGAGGCCCTGGCCCGGCTGCTCAACCCCAACCTCACCCCGGTGGACCTGCTGCTGCTGGACGTGCACATGCCGCGGCGCTCGGGCATCGACGTGCTGCGCGCGCTGCGCGAGGCCTCTTCGCCCGTGCGTGCCCTGGTGCTCTCCGCGCGCGTGCGCGACGCGGACGTGCTCAAGCTGTATGGCGAGGGCGCCGCGGACTTCGTGGCCAAGCCCTTCTCCATTCACACGCTGCTGGCCCGCGTCACCCGGCTGTTGCCTCCCCGCAATACATGAGCCGGGGCTAGGCGGCCTCGCCCGAGCTCGACACCGCACGCGTCACGCGCAACAGCGTGAGCGTGCGCTCCACGTCGTTCCGCACGTACTGCACCTCGAAGCCCGCCACGGTGACGAAGTGTGGCCCCAGGCCCTGCTCGTACGGTGTGCCCTGCACCGACAGCAGATCCATCACTCCCTGTATCACCAGGAAGTCGTCCGCCGACACACACCCCACTCCCTGCCAGGCATCTGGCGAGAGATCCACCTGGTAGTACGGTGTGAGCTGGGTAGACGGGCGAGGCATGAACGGCTCTCCAAGCAGAGCCCTCCTGCTTTGCAAGCCGTGCGCCCGAGGTTTCCGCCCGAAGATCCCACCTTTGCGGCGGATGAAGGCCGCGGCTTGGAAGAAATTGCAGCCGCTCGCCTGTAAGAAGTGCGCCCTGGCTGCTCAAATTT
>DASVVJ010000181.1:0-5143 GCA_036389955.1 Myxococcaceae bacterium | reverse complement strand
ACCGGGCGGTGGGCGATGAACGGGGAGAGTCCTTCGCGCTCCTGGGGAGCGTCGAGTGGGAGGTGCAGCGGGGCAACCGGGAGGCCGCGCTGCCCTTGATTCAGCAGGGCCTCGCCCTGGCGCGCAAGACGGGGGATGCGTGGCTCATCGCCCGGTACCTCGACGAGCTCGGCCGTTACCGCCTGTACCGCAGCGAGTACTCCGAGGCGGCACGGGTGATCGACGAGGGACTCGCCCTGGCACGCGCTTGCGGCGATCGCGCGTTGCTCGGCCTGCTGCTGCGCTCGCTCTCCCTGGTCGTGAGCTATCAGGGCGATCATGGCCGTGCCAGGACGTTGCTCGAGGAGTGCATGGAGCTGCAGCAGGTGCTGGGCTTCAAGCGGGGCACCGCCGAGACGGTGACCGTGCTCGGGGGAACCTTCCAGCTGCTCCGCGATTACGCGCAGGCGGCCCGGTGCTTCGAGCAGGGGCTGGCGCTGGCCCAATCCATTGGCGACGAGGACCTCACCGCGAAGGCGCTCGTCAACCTGGGAGAGATTGCCCTGTTCGACGGCAAGCCGGCGCAGGCGCGTCCGGCGCTGCGTTCGTTCTTCGAGCGGGCTCCGCTGTTGACGCGCAAGGAGCCCATCGCCTGGGGGCTGCTGATGACCTCTCAGCTCTGCCGGATGGAGGGAGCCCCCGAGCAGGCCGTGCGCCTGTTCGCGGCGGAGCAGACGGTGGAGGAGACCTTCGCCATCCCGATGCACCCGCACTGGCGGCAGGGCTACGCGGAGCCCGTGCAGGAGTTGCTCGCCACCCTGGGTGCTGAGGGTCAGCGCGCCTGGGAGGAGGGCCGGAGGATGCAGCTGTCCGAAGCGATTGCGGCCGCGCTCTCGTACCTGGCACCCCGGGCCGGCAGGGACTGAGTCCTCCCGGTTTCAGGCAAAGCCCAGGGCGCGGAGCATCTCCTGATCCGGCACCGCGGGACCCAGGGAAGGAACGAAGAGGGTGGACAGCGGAGGCACCCGCGCGTGGGGCAGTTGCTCCAGCGGGAAGCGTTCGATGATCGGCTCGGACGACGGGTACTGAGCGGCCTCGTAGGCGCACAGTGGATGGTCGGCCGGGTAGTAGCGCCGCAGGTAGTCAGTGAGCACGCGCAGCCCGCGGACGTTGGGAATCTCCGCCGTGTACTTCGACTCGCCGATCAGGGTGAACTGCCAGAGGACGAGCGCCGAGTGTGGATCAAAGACGCGGCGGTAGATGAGGAAGTCGTTCGCCTCGAAGCTCTGGCAACCCGAGGCGGCCAGCTCGATGCCGAGGTCCGCGAAGAGACAGTCCTCGGCGGAGATCCCGGGCAGCATGCGCGCCGGGAAGCCCTCGCGCCGGGCCCGCTGGACCGCCTGGTGTGACGAGTACACGAGCACGGCCGGGTGGCCATACACGGCGAAGCACACGTTCAGGCCGGACCGCACGGGCTGGAGCACCCGCTCGGTCATTTCCTCGTAGATCTGCCTGCGCTCCATTCCCAGACGATAGAGGGAGTGAAGCGACTCGGTGCGCGGGTTGAGCTGGGTGAGCCAGCGCTCCATGAGGGGGTCGAGCGCCACGGTCAGCACCTTCTCGGCCTGCTCGATGGCCACGCGGGCCTCGAAGGTGATCTGACTTCCGCAGCGAATCCCAGTCCCAACGACGGTCAAAGAACCGGTTGCCACGTTGCCCACCTCTGCCTCTCACTTCGACGGGGGAGGCTCGTCCGGCGTGATCGCCGGCGGAGGGGGCGGAGGCTCGGGAGGCTGGGCCGGGGGATGCATGTAGCCGGGCCCCGGACTGGGCGGAGGCGCGGGAGTATCCATATACATATAGCCAGGTGGCGGCGGGCCCGGCCTGTTGGGCGGCTTCGGGCCCGAGGCGTGAAGAGCGCCTGTGTCGGCGGCCAGGATCGCGGCCCGGAGCTGGTGCTGATTGCCCCGGGCCAGGAGTGCCTGTTCTTCGGCGGAGAGGCCGGCTGCCTTCATGGCCGCCTCAGGGGTCTGCTGATAGCGCCGGAGCGCCTCCGGGTCCGTACCAAGCGAGATAAGAAAGTCGATCAGCTTCGAGGCTTTCATCGGGGCCTTTCGTCACGCCAAGAGACCCCATGACGCTATATCCGGAAGACGGCGTGGCGAAGAAAGTAGCTCTCCCGAGGCTGCCTCAGGCCGGGGTGCCGAAGACTACCGGCAGCGACTTGAGCCCGCGGAAGCCCACGTTGTCCGCCCATACGGGCTCAGCCCCTGGCGCCACCTTCAGCTGGGGGAAGCGGCGCATCAGCGCGGCGAAGGCCTCCTGTGCCTCCACGCGGGCCAGCGCCGCGCCCACGCAGTAGTGCGGGCCCATGCCCAGGCTCTGGTGACGCAGCTCCTTGCGCCGCACGTCCAGCCGGTCCGGCTCCTGAAACTGCGCGGGATCCCGGTTCGCCGCCGCGATCATCAGCATCACCCGGTCCCCCTTGCGGAAGCGGTGGCCCGCGAACTCCAGGTCCACCCCCGCCATGCGGTTGGTGAACTGCACCGGCGAGTCGTAGCGCAGCAGCTCCTCCACCGCGTCTGGCAGAAGCTCCGGCGAGTTCCGCAGCAGCTCCCACTGGTCCGGGTGGCGCAGCAGCGCCAGCAGCCCGTTGCCAATCAGGTTGGTGGTCGTCTCATGGCCCGCGAAGAGCACCAGGGTGCAGGTGGACAGCACCTCCTGCTCGCTCAGCAGGTTGCCCTGCTCTTCCGCCTGAGCCAGTGCGCTCAGCAGGTCGTTCCCCGGTTGGATGCGTCGCTGGGCCAGGAGCGGCCGGAAGTAGTCCTCGAACTCGATGATGGCGCCCAGCGCCCCCTCCACCTCCGCCAGCGTGGGCTTGCCCGTGCCGATGAGGGCCGCCAGCTTGTCCGACCACTGCTTGAGCCGGTACCGGTCCTCCCGGGGCAGCCCCAGCATCTCGCCAATGACGATGACGGGCAGCGGGTTGGCCAGCTCGGAGATGATCTCCATCTGCGCCTTGCCCTTCACCGCGTCCAGCAGCTCGGCCACCAGCGCCTGGATGCGGGGACGCAGCAGCTCCACCATGCGCGGGGTGAAGGCCTTGTTGATGAGCGAGCGCAGGCGCGTGTGCGAGGGCGCATCATGGAAGAGCAGCCACGAGGCCATGTTGCGGGCCATCGGCTCCAGCTTGCGGATGATCTCCTCGGGCATCCCCTGGGAGTACATGCCGGTGCGGACCGAGGACAGGCGCATGTCGCGGAAGCCGGCATTCACATCCGCGTGGCGCGTCACCACCCAGGCTCCCCACGGCTCGCTGAAGTGCACGGGCGCCTCACGCAGCAGCCGCGAGTAGAAGGGGTAGGGGTTCTGCATCCGCTCGGGGCTCAGCAGCCCGTAGGGGTCGGCAACAGTCATCGGCGTGCTCAACATGTTTCCTCGATCAGGGCAGCACCGCCGCCTCGGGATGAGGCAGCGGGCCCTGTGGCTTGGCTACTCGGAAGAACCATACAACTCACCGGCCATTCCCGGGCTCAGGCCCGCGGCATGGCCCTTCGGGTAGGTACCCTTCAGTCCACGAAGGTGAAGGACACCTGGGACACGCGGCTCACCGTGAGTTCGCCCAGGAGGTCGCTGTCCGGCATGAGCGCCACCGCCGCGACGGAGATGGTGGCGGGGCCCGTGTAGAAGTGGGGCGAGAACCAGTAGCTCACGTCGTTCGTGGACAGGAAGTTGAGCAGGGAGGAGTCACTCGCCAGGACGCTGACGTCGTAGCGCACTGCCCCAGCGGCGGCTCTCCAGTACACCGGGTACATCTGGCTGCTGCTGAGGGAGTCCTGGGACCGCGGGGCCATGATGGTGGCACTGCCAGGAGCGGTGAGCGTGCGGCAGACCAGCTCCTCCTGCCACGCGGCGCACACCTCCACCGAGCGTCCCGAGTGGAACACCGAGCCGTAGAACTCGACCAGGTTGTAGGTGCCCCGAGCCATGTCGTACTCGACGGGCATGCCGTCGAACGTCACCCGGGCGTCCATCAACTGCATGCCTCCGCCGGTGACGATGAAGTCCATGACGGAGCCGTAGTCGAGCACATCCACGTTGCCGCCGACGCGCAGCCGGTCCTCTTCGGCCCCGGAAGCGTTCCGGGAATCAGGGGTGGAGGGACGCGCCTCGCGCTCTTCGACGCCTCCACCGCAGGCGGACGTGACGAGCAACAGCGCGAACATCAGGGTGGAACGGGTACGAGACAGGGCGTTCATGGGGCTCTCCAGGAGCAGGTAGGTGAGGAAGGGCCCCGGAATGGGGCCGCTTCATTTGGAGAGACCGGGGGAGCGCCGGAAATTGGGAACCGGTTTTTTTTCTCAGGTTTCCGAGGACCGAGCCGGTAGCTCCGGCAGGCGCGGTCCCGTCGAACAACTTCTCGGGCAAGCGCGCGAGCTGGATGAAGCGCTGGACTGGCCGGGACGTTTAGTGGCGGGCCCATGAACTCCGGCTGTGAGGCGGCGGGAATCGAAGCCGCAGCAAGGCGGAAGCAAAACCCAAGCAGGTCGCGCTGTTAACGGCCATCACCTTGGATTTACGTCGGTTCGCTCTCCCGCGCCGTCCCTTCTCGTCCCGTCTGGTTCCTCCTGATTCCGCGCTGGAGGGTCACATCACTGACCCTGTCGAAGTCCCTGCCTCTCGCAGTATCTTCCCATCGCATGGAACGAAAGAACCGACGCGACGGCACTCCCATACTCTTGGCCGCTGGCCGCGGAGCACCGCTCACTCCAGTAGAGCTTACCGCGAGAACTGATGGGTCCTTCCAGGAGTCGTTCCTCCAGGAACTCATGTTCGAGCACCCCGAAGTGCTGCCGCTCGCTGAAATCGAAGCAGCCTTCAAGGAACTCTTCTCTGTCTGTCGCGAGATGCCAACCCTGAAGGGACCCATCGACAACCTGTTCATCACTGCAGATGGGCAGATCGCCATCGCTGAGGTCAAGCTGTGGCGTAACCCGGAGGCACGCCGGAAGGTCGTCGCCCAAGCACTGGACTATGCCAGTTGCCTCTTCCAGATGAGCTACGATGAATTCGAGTCTGCCGCGCTGCGCGGTGACGTCGGCGACCGGCAAAAGCCGCGAAGCCTCTGGGAACTGGTGCCGGACGATGCGCGACTGCCTGAGCG
>DASVVJ010000180.1:0-7158 GCA_036389955.1 Myxococcaceae bacterium | reverse complement strand
GCAGCACCATGCCGGTGACGAGCGCGCACTCGATGAGTGCCAGGCTGCGGCCGGGACACACCCGGGCCCCCGCGCCAAAGGGCAACAGCATCCGGGGCGAGTGCGGCAGCGTGTCGGGAGGAGGCTCGGGCAGCCAGCGCTCCGGTCGGAAGCTCTGGGCGTCGCCAAAATTGGCGTTGTCCAGGCACGGCAGCCGGGTGAGCGGCATCACCCCGCTCCCCTTGGGCACCGCCACCCCCTCCACCACCGTGTCCTCGTTGGCCTCCAGGAACATCATCGGCACGGGCGAGCGCAGCCGCAGCGCTTCCTGCGCGATGCCCGCCACGTAGAGCAGTTGCTTCAGGTGCGCCATCGTGGGAATGGCCTCCGCGCCCTGCACCGCGTCCACCTCCTGGCGCGCCCGGGCCTGCACCGCCGGCAGCACGGCCAGGTAGTGCATCATCCACGCGATCGTGTTGGCCGTCGTGTCCTCACCGGCCAGCAGCAGCGTCATCACGTTGGAGAAGACTTCCGCGTCGGTGAGCTTCGCCCCGCCCTCGTCATCCCGCGCCGCCAGCATCGCGTCCAGCAGGGTGCGGGGCTTCTCGGCCCGCTCGGGCTCGAGCTCCAGGGTGCGGCGCGCCGCTTCGATGATCTCCTGCATCACCTTGCGCGTGGCGGTCAGCGCCTGCTCCACCTTCCGGGCGCTGGGCAGCAGCTTCCAGTAGGGGAACGGCGCAACCACCCGCTGCTGCAGCGCCGGGAAGATGAGTTCGACGTGGCGCTGCAGCGCGTCCGGACCTCGGCGCAGCGTGTCCAGGTCCTTGCCGAAGCCCACGATGGAGGTGACATCCACCGTGTAGCGCATGAGCACCGAGAGCACGTCCACCGGGCTTCCGTCCTGAGCCGCCCCACCGAGCACGTCGCACAGCCGCTGCGTCACCATGGCGAGCGAGGGGTAGAACGTCTCCAGGTGCGAAGTCTGGAAGCCGGGGTTGAGCAGCTTGCGCTGGCGGCGCCATGTCTCTCCCTCGGCCCCGAAGACGCCCAGGATGTGCATGCCCCCCATCACCGTCTCGATGTTGCGCACCCGCCGGAACGTCGCGGGCCGGTCCACCAGCACCTTACGGATGGCCTCGGGGTTCGAGATGACGAGGTTGGCGCTGGAGCCGAGGGTGAAGCGGAAGACGGGGCCATAGCGCCGCGCCCAGGCCTCCAGCGTCAGGTGGAGGCTCTCGGGCCGGACCTCCAGGGCGTTGCCCAGCAGCGGCAACGGGCGCGGCCCCGGAAGGGACTTCAGCGAGCGAGGCGGAGGAGCAGCAGGGGCAGGCGTCGTACCGGGTTCCATGTGCCCCAGCCTACCCCTCGCCGCCCTCCCCCGTCGCTCACCAGGGGCAGTTGACGACGTCCACCGTGAATGCGGCACCCTCACCCCGGCCCTCTCCCGGCGGGAGAGGGAGTTCAGCCTCTGGCACGGGCCCGGCTCCGGCGGATGAGCGCCAGCAGCAGCAGGGAGCCCCACGCCAGCCCACCGCCCGCTGGCGTGCCACAGCCGCAGCCCGACTCCTCTTCTTCCTCTGGCAGGGGCTCCACCGTCACGGTGAACTGGCACGTGGCCGTGTTCCCCGCGCTGTCCGTGGCCGTCACCGTGACGCGCGTGCTCTCATTGGCGGGGAACAGCGAGCCCTCGGGAGGCTCGTACGCCAGCGTCACCTGGGAGGCCACGTCCGCCACCTTCACCTCGGGATAGTCGATGACCGCTCCCTCGGCGCTGGTGGCCTCGGCTACCACGTTGCGGGGGCAGGTGATCGCCGGAGCCCCCGTGTCGCGCATCGTCACCTGGAAGGTGCAGGTGGCCACGTTTCCCGCCTCGTCCCGCGCCTGCACGGTCACCGGCGTGACGCCCACCGGGAACGCGGTGCCCGGAGGATGGCTGAACTCGATCGTGGGCTCATCGGTGAGATCATCCGTGGCACTCACCGCGTACCGCACGGGAGTCCCGGGGAAGGCCGTCGCCTCGAACTCCAGATCCGCCGGGCAGTCCACGAGCGGCGGAGCACGGTCGCACAAGTCAACCGCCCACAGCGAGTCCCCCACACTGGGCTCATAGGCGGCGAAGAAGAGCTTGAGCCCCACGCGCGTCAGGCTGCGCGGAGAGGAGCCCATGGGGCCCGGAGCAATGTCCATCACCTGCACGGTGCCCTCGGGCGTTCCATCGCTCTTCCAGAGTTCCTGGCCGCTCACCCCATCCGTGGCGGTGAAGTAGAGCGTCTGCCCCACCCCGCGCAGGTTGGCCAGCCGCGAGCCCGCGTCGCCCGGGTACAGGTCCTTGACCATGTAGGTGCCCGCATCGCCCCTGCCACTCACCCACAGCTCGGCGCCCGTGTCCTGCTGGAAGGACTCGAAGAAGACCTTGTCCCCGGCCGCCGTCAGCTGCGTTGCCCCCTCCCGGTTGCGCCCCGGGTGGATGTCCTGCACCAGCCGCGTGCCCCCGGGTGTCCCGTCACTCACCCACAGCTCGCGGCCCACCTTCCCATCGTTCGCGATGAAGTACAGCTTGCCCCGGACGACGGTCAGCTCCGAAGGCTCCGAATCGGCGAGGCCCTGCCAGATGTCCTTCACCTGGTAGGTGCCCCCGCTCGTCCCGTCGCTCACCCACAGCTCACGGCCCAGCGGCCCATCATCCGCGGAGAAGAAGAGCCTGCCGTTCATCACTCTCAGGAAGCTGGGAATCGAGCCGTAGCTGGGCACAGCCCAGATGTCCTTCACCCGGTAGGTGCCCGGGCCCGTTCCATCACTGCGCCACAGCTCGGCGCCGTGGGTGACCTCAAAGCCGCTGAAGAGGATGCTGTCCCCCACGGGCGTCAGCGAGGAAAGCGTGGTGCCTCCCGATCCAGGGAAAATGTCCTTCACCAGCGTCACGCCCCCGTCCGTGCGGCGGTACGTCCACAGCTCCGTCCCATGGACGCCATCGTTGGCCTCGAAGAAGACGTGATCGCCCAGGATGGTGAGCTCGTCCGGGCTCGAGCTGCTCGCGCCTGCCCACACGTCGTCCACCATCACCGTGTCCTGCTCCGTCCCGTCGCTGCGCCACAGCTCCTGTCCCCTCGTCCCATCGTGGGCGGAGAAGTAGAGGCCCCCGTGGCCGGCCACCAGGTGCTCAATCTCCGAGCCCTGGGCACCCGGCCGGATGTCCTTCACCCGCTGCGTGCCATCGGGGCCCCCATCGCTGCGCCACAACTCCGGGCCGCTGGTTCCATCATTGCCCACGAAGAAGAGCTGCCTATTGGCCGCGATCATGTTGCCCATAATTGACGGGCCCGCGTCAGGCGCCGTGCTCTGGGGCCGCGGATCCAGGTCCTTCACCAACATGGGCGGCGAGCACTG
Organism: Myxococcaceae bacterium; assembly: GCA_036389955.1. Classification (GTDB taxonomy): domain Bacteria; phylum Myxococcota; class Myxococcia; order Myxococcales; family Myxococcaceae; genus DATHBR01. Next base: position 3,792 of record DASVVJ010000180.1, on the reverse strand, counting down.
GTTGTCCAGGCCCTCGCGCTGGTGCGCCCCCGGCAGCGTCCCTTCCGTCCCGTTCTGCGGCCCACAGCCCACGGTGCTCGCATGGAGGTACAGCGCCATGCACACCGCGAACACCGCGAGACCAAGAGCCCTGGAACGCATGGCGGATCCTCCACTGGCGGGGTGCGCGGAGCATACCCAGTCGGGAGGAAATCAGCCCGCGTTCTCCTCCCAGGCGGACGGCTTGAAGTAGAGCTCGAAGAGTCCGCCGAGGAAAAAGCGCCCGAAGCGGGCCACCGCATCGAGCTGGGCCTTCACATGGGGTGCGTTCGTCACCCGGAAGGTGGAGCACTGGCGGGCGAAGTCCTCCACGGAGATACGCATGACGCCTTTGTAGGCCAGCTCCGCCTCGAGGCCCTCGCCGCGCCACACGGTGACGAACAGGGTGGTGGTGTCCTCCCAGAAGTCGATGCCCGGATCGTCGGTGAGCTTCTTGAAGCCCTCGAAGAAGAAGCGCTCGCCCTCGCGCGACAGCAGGTGCAGCTTGTAGCGAAGCTGCTCGTAGGTGGGCCGCTCCGGGTCGGGCACCAGCACGTGGAGCACGCCGTGCGTCACCGTCAGCGGGTGGGCGGACAGCGCGGGCGCCATCACCACGCCCGTTACCTCCATGGGGTGCTCGGGATCGGCCAGCATCCCGTCCAGGTCGTCCACCACCACGGTGATGATGAAGCGCACTTCCGCGGCCCCGGGCCGATCCGGGTGGGCGGCCTGGCCATAGTCCAGGTCCACCGCGTTCGAGACGAAGCCCTTGAGGCTCTCGGTGAAGCGGATGCCCGTGGGGAGCGGGGCCCCGAGGGCGGGCTCCTCGTCCAGGGGCGAGTAGTCGATCTTCCACCCCTCGCGCTGGGCCAGCTTGACGCTGAAGCGCTCGGCGACGGCGGAGATGGTGAGCAGCGGGTTGGTGCCCAGCGAGCGCGGAATGGCGGCCCCGTCACACACGTAGAGGCCCGGGTGAACGCCGGTGCCTTCGTCGCCGGAGAAGACGCGGCCCTCGTCATCCACCACGCCCTGGGTGGCGTCGTCGCCCATGACGCTGCCGCCCAGCGGGTGGGTGATGAGCAGGGCGTTGTCCAACAGCCGGGCGCCCACGGGGTTACGCAGGAAGGTCCCGCCGAGCGCCGCCACGGCCTTGCGCAGGGTGGCCTCCGCTCGAAGGAAGCCCTCCTGCCGGCCTGCTCCAGGCCACACGGCGCGCAGCGCGTCCCCGTCCAGCTTCAGCTCGCCATCGCCCTCGTCGTGCGTCATGGCGAAGAGCGTCTGGGTGTTGTGGATGGCGCCGTGGTAGGGCCCGCGCACCAGGCTCTCGGCGACGCGGGCATTCTCGGACACGGCGTCCAGCACGCCCTCGTCCGTGTCCTCGCCTATCAGCGGAGACATGGCGGCGAACAGCGCGGGCAGGTAGCCGCCGAGCGCAAAGGGCACCGCGCCCTCTTCGATCACCATGCCCTCGTCCACGTACGGCGTGTCGCGCTTGTCGATGATGCCGGTGATGGTGGGGCCCACGGGCTCGGGGGTGTCCTTCGGATCATCGCTCTCGGCGATGGCGTTCACCGGCACGTCCAGGTTGTACCCGAACGCCATCACGTCCCCGTTGCCGGAGAAGTGCTTGCCCAGCTGGGACGACAGCTTCAGCCCGGCCTCGCGCGAGCGCAGCAGCAGCTCCGTGGTGCCCAGCGTGCCGGCGGCGAGGATGACGCGGTCGGCGGTGAGGAACTGCAGCGGCGCGTCGAACAGCTCGCGGCCCACGCCCACCAGCCGGTAGTACACCCGCCAGCAATCCCCGGCGCGCTCCAGGTGGTGCACGGCCACCTGGGTGAACAGCTCCGCGCCATGGCGCTGGGCGTCGGGCAGGTAGTTCATCTGCACCGTGCTCTTCGCGCCGTCGTTGCAGCCGCTGGCACAGTTACCGCACAGTGAGCAGGCCCCCTGCCGCACCCCCGCGGGGTTGACGCCCGGGGTGAAGCGGATGGCCAACGGGGGCCGGTAGAACCGGCCTCCGGTGAGGGCGGCGGAACGCTCCAGCGCATCCAGCTTGCGCAGCTTCGGGTGCTTCTCGGGATAGGGCTGCACGGCGAGCATCCGCTCGGCATGGGCGTAGCAGTCGTCCAGCATTCCGCCCACGTCCTCGCGGAAGCGCGCCGGCCAGCTCTCCTCCTGGAGCACGCGCGGATCGGCCCGCAGCGCCACGCTGGCGTTGATCAGCGAGGTGCCGCCCAGGCCACAGCCGGTGACGACGGCCAGGTCTCCCAGCAGGTGCAGCTGGAGCAGGCCCGTGGGCGAGCCCACCTTCAGCTTGCCCAGCACCGAGCCCCCCGGCCCCGTTACCTGCGTCTCGCGCAGGAACTGGGTGCTGTTGCGGGGGAACTCGCCGGGCAGCCGCTCCTTCCCTCGTTCCAGCACACAGACTTTCTGGCCCGCACGCGCCAACCGCGAGGCGGCAATGGCGCCTCCGTAGCCAGAGCCCACTACGACAATGGGCCAGTGCCCGCTGAGCCTACCGAGGGAAGAAGACAGCCGTCGCATTGTCACCGCCGAGCCTCAACGGCTCGTCCACCAGTTCTTGAATTGCTTCCAGGAGATCTTCCCGGTGCGCTCGGTATCAATAATGTCGAACGCGATCATCAGCTCCTCGTCCGAGATGTTCTGGCCGAGGGCCTCCAGCAGCCGGGCGAAGCCAGGGGCCTCAAGGTAGCCGGTACGGTTGCGGTCGTACTTCTGGAAGATGTCGAGCAGCTCGTTGCCGGAGCTGGTCAGCTCATCCACGGCGGCGTGCTCGGGCGCGAGCGGCTGAGTGCCCGCGGAGGTCGTCTCGACCAGCTCGACGAGCGGGCGGACCGGCTCGGCGCCCGAGCTGGCGTAAGAGGACGCGCGCAGGCTGCGGATGGCCTGGCCCACCGTCTGATCGGACGGAGAGCTGACCTGAGGCTCGGAGGCCTCGGGAGCGGCTGAGGGCGCGGCCCTGCGGGCCTGCGTGCCAGGGGCCTTGCGAACCGTCTTCTTCGCGGCGGCCTTCCTGGGCGCGGCCTTGGAGGCCGGCTTCCCGGTGGCCTTCCTGGCGGTGCTCTTCTTCGCGGCGGCCTTCTTGGCAGCGGCCTTCTTGGGCGCAGCCTTGCGAGCCGTCTTTCCCGCTGCCTTCCGGGCGGACTTCGCGGCTGGCTTGCGAGCCGCCTTCTTGGCGGTGGTGCGCTTCGTGGGCTTCTTCTTGGCGGCAGCGGCCTTCTTGCTCGGCTTCTTCTTCGCCATTCGTTATTCCCCTCCGAGGGTCGGGCGCATCGTATATGTCCGGGGGCCAACACGGCAGGGATTCGATGGTGGCGGCCCCGGCCGGCGGAGGCATGCCCCCCTCTTGCGCGTCGCGTCGCTTTGTGATCAGCACGGGTGGAGTTCGCGTTCCCTCCCTCCCCGCCACGGGGCTGATAAAAGGAGTCCCCTATGGCAAGTCTCCAAGGAAAAGTCCTGTTCATCACCGGCGCGAGCCGCGGCATCGGCAAGGCGATTGCGCTGCGGGCCGCGAAGGATGGGGCCAGCATCGTCATCGCGGCGAAGACGGCCGAGCCCCACCCGAAGTTGCCGGGCACCATCTACACGGCCGCCGAGGAGATCGAGAAAGCGGGGGGCAAGGCCCTACCGCTGATGGTGGACATCCGCCACGAGGATCAGATCGCCAAGGCGGTGGAAGAGACGGTGGCGAAGTTCGGCGGCATCGACATCTGCGTGAACAACGCGAGCGCCATCAGCCTCACGGGCACGCTC
>DASVVJ010000179.1:0-3495 GCA_036389955.1 Myxococcaceae bacterium | reverse complement strand
TGGGAGGGCGCCATGCCGACAAAGACGAAGCGTTGGACCTATGACACGAGCCTGAGCTGGAGCCAGGAGCTGGAGGGAGAGCTCGCCTCACCCGGGCTCTCAGGGCTGGCCTTCGGCGCTCCCCCGGAGTTCGGAGGCAAGCCGGGACGATGGGGGCCGGAGACACTGCTGCTGGGTGCCGTCGAGTCCTGCACGCTGCTGACCTTCCTCGCCCTGGCACGCCGCAAGGGGGTGGTGTGCACCGCCTACCGCAGCAGCGCGGTGGGCACGCTGGCGGCGGACGAGGAGGGGCTTATCCGCTTCACTGAGGTCGTCATCCGGCCCGTGGTGAGGGTGAAGCAGCCAGCGGACGAAGAGACCGTGCGCACCCTCTTCCAGGATGTGCCCAAGCGCTGCTTCATCGGCGCCTCGCTCAAGGCCGAGCCCCGCATCGAGCCGGTCGTGGAGGTGGAGGGGGCCACGGGCTGAATGGCTTGGGCGAAGCAACGGAAGCTCAGCCCCAGGACGGGCTAACGCTTGCTGGGAGCCGAGGTTGGAGCGCGCTTGGGTGCGGAGGCGGGTACGTAACAACCACCCTGGTACTCGTAACCGCTCAAATGGCAGTACTCGGGGGCGACGTCCAACTTTCCCCAGCAGCCTCCGTTGATCGCGATGTGTTTTCCCGGGCAGCGTCCCTTAGCGTCCGGCTTGAGCTGTCCGGGCTGTGGCTGCGTGGGCATCTCCTTCGCGATGGGCTCCTTGGTGTGAGCCTGCTCGGGCTCCTTGGATGAATTCAGCGCAGTGTCCCCGAGAGAGACCACGCGACGACGCTGTGCCTCGGACGCACTGTGCTCTGCCATGAGCAGAGGCCCGAACCGTGGCTCGTGAGGCCACAGCCCCAACGCCATGGCCGCCGCCAGCCAGTGCAGCCACCTCCTGCCCTTCTCCTGTCTGGCGAGCAACGGAGCCTGTCCGGCATCTACTTGCTCGACCTCGAGCACCCGTTCGTGGTGCCTGTGGCGAGGACGGTTCCCCAACAGGAATCTGGCCTCGGACCGCTCTTCTTCTGTCCACTGGGAGGGCCTCGATCGCTCCCACTCGAACAGCGGCGCGTCCGCAGAGGGCCCCGCGTGCGCCACACCCCGCTTCATCGCCTCGGCCAGCTCCATCGCGCTCCCGCGCTCTTCGGGCCTCAGAGACAGCATGCGCAGAATGAGTGCGTTGAGCTGCGCGTCCACCCGCGGGTTGAGCTGCTTTGGAGGCGGTGGGCCCCTTCCTCCTGGCAGCCAACACGCTCCTGCCTTCATGTCCGGCAGGGGCAACGGCGGGTACGTGTCCGTGACGAGCCGGTACGCCGTCAATCCCAACGCGAACACATCATCCCCAGGCCGAGCCAGCCTGGAAGAGGTGGCCTTCGTGCCCGTGTACCGGGTGGACTCCCACAGCTCGGGGCTGCGGTACTCCGGGGTGCCCGGCAGAAAGTGCGGAGGCGTCAGCCTGCCAGCTCCCGCGAAGTACCCTGCGCCCAGGTCCGTGAGGAACAGCTGGCCATCCCAAGGCCTCACCAGCATGTTGTCGCCCTTCACGTCCCGGTGCACGGCGCTCACTTCGTGGATGGCTTGCAGCGCCCCCGCAGCCTGAGCCAACAGGGCCAGCACCTGGCGGGAGGAGGGATTGCGCCGGGCCGCCCAGGTGTACAGCGGCTCTCCCTCCACCCACTCCATCACCACGAACGGATGGGCACCGCCCGAGGGGGATTGCCACACGCCTGCGTCGAGCAGCCTGGGCACGCTCGGGTGGCGGATGCGCGAGAGCAGCTCCACTTCGCGCTCGAAGCGCGCATCCGCCGAGTAGATGGCCAGCTTGAGGGCCACGGGACCCGGGCGGCCGTGCTGCTGGCTCGCGGCGCGGCACACGATGCCGTAGGTGCCACAGCCTTGAATAACGTCCACCCTCCAGGCGCCCACCTTCGTCCCAGGCGGCAAGGCAGCCGGACTCAGTTCCTGTTTCGACGCTGGCGTCTCCATGGGTCTGCCTCCGGCCAGGGCTCGCCTGGCATCCGGCACGAGCCTACCTCACGGGTGGTCCATGGCGTACCGCTCTGCCAGGGTGAGATCGGTCTCTATAACGTGAGGAGGAACGCGAGCAGGTCGTCACGCTCCTGCGGCGTGAGCGCCTGCGCGTTGCCGTGCGCGGGCCCCGCCGTCTCCACCACCGTGCGCAGCGGGAAGCGCGTGCCCACCACCAGCCGGTCTCCCTTCACCTCGTAGCCCGCTGCCGCGCTCGTCAGCATGGGCCACACGTCCCAGGCTCCCATCAGCGCAGGCGGCGCCGCTCCTGGCACCAGGTCCTGCTGCTCGATGCGCAGCGGCAACGCCTTCGGCGTGCCTACGTCCAGGTATTGGCCCCGTGTCTCTGGCGACTGGTCCAACGTGTACAGCGGCGCCGGGTGGCAAGTGACGCATGCGCACTTGCCCTCGAATAATGCCCGGCCCTCCGCCGGCCGACCCGTGCGCCCATCCGGCAGCACCAGCGTCTCCGGCGGCGCTCCGTCCGCTCCCACGAAGGGGTTAGGCAGTGTGGGCAGCAGCGCCGTGTAGAGCGTCAGCGCCTCCACCTCTGTGTCCGTGAGCACCGGGTTCTGGTAGCGGTTGCGGTTGCCCACCGTCTTGTTCGTCTCCGCCAGGCTGTGCGTGCTGGCCGGCGTGAAGTAGGGCGGCGTGTCGCGGCTGCCCCGCACCGTGGTCGAGCGGTAGATGCGCATCGGCCGCGTCTTCTCGAAGAAGACACCTCCCGTGTGGCCCTCCAGATGGCACGCGTCACAGCTCATCGCCGTGCGCCCCATGTCCGCGTAGTAGAGCACCTGCCCCAGCCGCCGCTTGGGCTGCGTGCGCAGCTCCGTCACCGGCCACTGCCTCACCAGCCGCGCCTGCCCCGTCCGAGCCTGGGACACGTCCACCACCGCCACCGTGCCCGTGAAGCGGTTGAGCACGTACAGCGTGCGCCCATCCGGTGCCAACGCCAGTGAGCGCGGCCCCGAGTGCAGCTCCACTCCCGCCCGGCCTTCCTTGCCGTAGTCCTCGTCCGGGCGCGCCCTCGGCGTGCGCTCGGGCAGCGTCATGGGCAGCTCCTGCAGCACCGCCTTGCGTGCCCCCGCATCGCTCTCCGCCAGCCGCCGCGCGTCCACCACCCTCACGAGCCCCAGCCCCACGTCCGCCGCGTAGAGCAGCCCCGCCGTCTCATCCAGCGCCAGCCCCTCCGTCACTCCCGCCCCGAAACCCCGGTGCCGCACCACTTCTCCGCGTGCCGGATCCACCACCGCCACGCCTCCGTTGGGGCTCACCTCCATGCGCTCGGCGTTGGGCCCCACGTTCGGCCCCAGGCTCGAGAAGAAGACACGCCCCAGCCGCTCGCTGGCCACCATCCCCCTTGGCGCCTTGCCTCCCATCACCTTGTCGGAGAAGCGCTCCGTCCCGCCCCCCACGATCGAGACGCCCGGCACCGGCACCACCGTCG
>DASVVJ010000178.1:0-7993 GCA_036389955.1 Myxococcaceae bacterium | reverse complement strand
CCACCGTGCGGGCGACGCTGGTCACCTGCTGGGCGAAGATGGAGAGCGTCTCCGTCATGTTGTTGAGCGTGGCGCCGAGGGCCGCGATCTCGCCCTGGCTCGGGACCATCAGCTTCTGGCTGAGGTCGCCGTTGGCGACGGCGGTCACCACCTTCACGATGCCGCGCACCTGGGTGGTGAGGTTCGAGGCCATGAAGTTCACGTTGTCCGTGAGGTCCTTCCACGTACCCGCGACGCCCTTCACATCGGCCTGACCACCCAGCTTACCGTCCGTACCCACTTCCTTCGCGACGCGGGTCACTTCCGCGGCGAACGAGTTGAGCTGGTCCACCATCGTGTTGATGGTGTTCTTCAGCTCCAACACCTCGCCCTTCACGTCCACGGTGATCTTCTTGGAGAGGTCACCCTTCGCGACGGACGACGTCACCTCGGCGATGTTACGCACCTGAGCGGTGAGGTTGTTCGCCATCAGGTTCACGTTGTCCGTGAGGTCCTTCCACGTACCGGCGGCGCCGGGCACCTGCGCCTGCGCGCCCAGCTTGCCCTCCACACCCACCGTGCGGGCGACGCTGGTCACCTGCTGAGCGAACACGTTCAGGGTGTCCGTCATGTTGTTGAGCGTCGCGCCGAGCGCGGCGATCTCACCCTGCGACGGCACCTGCAGCTTCTGGCTCAGGTCACCGTTGGCGACGGCCGTCACCACCTTGACGATGCCGCGCACCTGCGTGGTGAGGTTCGAGGCCATGAAGTTCACGTTGTCCGTGAGGTCCTTCCACACACCGGACACGCCCTTCACGTCGGCCTGGCCACCCAGCTTGCCCTCGGTGCCCACCTCGCGGGCCACGCGGGTCACCTCGGCGGCGAAGCTGTTGAGCTGGTCCACCATCGTGTTGATGGTGTTCTTCAGCTCCAGCACCTCGCCCTTGGCGTCCACGGTGATCTTCTTGGACAGGTCGCCCCGCGCCACCGCCGTGGACACCTCGGCGATGTTTCGCACCTGAGTGGTCAGGTTCGAGGCCATGAAGTTCACGTTGTCGGTCAGGTCCTTCCACGTACCGGCAACACCCTTCACTTCGGCCTGACCGCCCAGCCGGCCGTCGCTGCCCACTTCCTTGGCGACGCGGGTCACTTCGGCGGCGAACGAGTTCAGCTGATCCACCATCGTGTTGATGGTGTTCTTCAGCTCGAGCACCTCGCCCTTGGCGTCCACCGTGATCTTCTTGGACAGGTCACCGCGGGCCACCGCCGTGGACACCTCGGCGATGTTTCGCACCTGGGCGGTGAGGTTGCTGGCCATGATGTTCACGTTGTCGGTGAGGTCCTTCCACGTACCGGCAACGCCCTTCACGTCGGCCTGGCCACCCAGCTTGCCGTCGCTGCCCACTTCCTTGGCGACGCGGGTCACTTCCGAGGCGAACGCGCGGAGCTGATCCACCATCGTGTTCACGGTGGTACCGATGCGGAGGAACTCGCCCTTGACCGACTGGCCGTCGATCTCGAGCGCCATCTTCTGCGTCAGGTCGCCTTCGGCCACCGCGACGAGCACGCGGGCCACTTCCGTGGTCGGCAGCACCAGGTCGCCAATCAACGCGTTGATGGAGCTGACGCTGGTGGCCCAGCCGCCCCGGACATCCCCCAGCGAGACGCGCTCCCCCATGCGGCCCTCGCGGCCAACCACGCGCTCCACGCGGACCATCTCGTCCGTGAAGGTGGCGTTGCGGTCCACCAGGGCGTTGAAGGCCTGGGCGATGTCGCTGAGCACCTCGTCACCCGGCGCAATGGGCAGCCGGACGCTGAAGTCTCCCGCCTCGGCGGCCCTCAGCGCGGAGAGCAAAGGAAGGAACGGGTGCGCACCCCGCGTACCTGCGGCCCTGGCGGCCTCGGCGGCGTGCTTGCCGTTACCGTTGCCGTTGCCGTTCTTGCCGTTGCCGTTGCGCTTGGTGCCCTCAGCCGCGGCGGTCTCGGCGGCCAACGCTTCGGCCTTCTCGGCGGCCACGCGGGAGCGGACGCGGTTGCGCGTGCCGGCCGCGGGCGTCGCGGGAGTCTCGGTCCCGGAGGCCTGCTCCTTGCGGCGGGAGCCGCGCTTCTTGCCATCGGGAGGAGAGAAGTTGTCGTTCGAATCCAAGAGATGAACCTCGGCGAGGATGAGAGCCGAGCACCCGTGGGGGCACGGGTGCTGAGGGGATGCCACTTCTAGAGGAGTTCGGAACCTTGTCGATTGCTGAGCGGAGTCGCCCAGTTAAACGGTTCAGAACTCAACCTCGTACCACCGTGGGACCATTCTCCGGTGCAAAACCCGGGGATTGGGGCCTCACTGCTAACGCTTTCAGGGGGCCGGGGCAGTGCATGGAAGCCCATCACAGCCCTGAACGTAAAGGGGCCGGCCGGAGAGCCTGCGGGCAGGTGTCCTGAAACGGTGCGGCGTCTCCTCTCGCAGTCCGGTTCGGAGGTCCACTCTCAGTGCGGGCCTATCACCCGGGCCACAGGCGAGCAGGACACGGTCCTGTGTGTCCAGCCACCACAGTTCCTGGACCTGGCACGGGGCCTCGGCGCGAAGCGGTGCCAGGGTGCTCGCCTCGTAGGCCACCACGCCGCCTTGCACCACCACGGCGGCCACCCTTCCCTCCGGCCCTACCGAGAGGGCTCCGGGCGAGGGGAGCCGGGCCTGCCCCAGCACTTCCCCCTCGGGCGAGATGGAGAGCAGTTGGCCGGCCGCATCCAGGGCGAGCACTCCTGTCGCATGGCCGGCCAGGGCCACGGGAGCCAAGTCGCCTACGGGCAGGAGCTGGCCCGCCTCCTCGCGCAGCAGCCGCTCGCGGGTGGCCACCCAGAGCTGCCCCTGTCCGTCGAAGGTGATGGCGGTAGCGCCTGGCGCGGGGAACACACTGGCAGGCGCCTGAGGGCGGCAGAGCGCCACGGCCCGGGCCCCGAAGGTGGCGGCGCGGGTGCCATCGGGTGAGACGGCCCAGCCCAGCCGGGCTCCCGGGAGCGCGGTGGCAAGGCAGTGGTTGAGCGCGCCGAAGTGGGGGTCCGTGGTGGGCGAGGAGACGAGGTAGGGCAGGCTGGTGGTCGCCACGGCGACGAGCAGCCCCAGGGCGGCGGCGATGACGAACGTGAGGGCCCAGGAGCGCGGGGTGAGTCCACGCGCGCGGCGGCTGAGCAGCCGCGGCCCCCGCCTTCCTGTTGTCCCGTGGCCATCGCGATCGCGCAAGGTCTGCCTTGTTATCGAACTGTGCCGCCGTTGGCACCTCCCCCGTGGCCCGGGAGACGCACCGGGCTTGGCCCCGGGGATGCAATGAGCCTGGGGCATGAGGCTCTGGAGGCAGATACGGCTTGGATTGTGGGCGGTGGGCATCAGCAGCCTGGTGCTGGTGGCCACGCTGGAGTGTCTCTACCGGGCCACGTTCACCCAGCTGCCGCACCCGCCGCACCTGGGCCCCGTGCCCGCGCTGCTGGCGCGCATGCCGTGGACGGCGGAAGGTGCCGCGGTGCCGATGCTGCGGCGCATGCTGCCGTGGACGCTCCTGCGGGCGCTGACGGCGTTGCTCCGTGCCCGGAAGGGGCAGGTGACGCCGGCTTTCGAGGGCCGCGCGCCCACGGAGTGGACCTGGATGCTGCGTCCGGAGGTGCTTTCTGATCAGGGCTTGCGAGGCTTGTCCGGAGTGGCCTTCTGCTGGAGCCGCTCGGAGAAGCTGCCCTTGCCGGTGGGCGGAAGCACGAGCGCGGCGCGCTGCTCGCGCTTCTGCGCCGCGAGGGGGCTGGCGGCATCCCCTTCCAGCGAGGCCTTCTCGTAGGCGTCCTGACCACTGCCCACACGGCCCACGGCCAGGGCACGGATGGCGCGTCGATTCGTATCCACCATGGCGAGGACCTCCGGTGTCGGGCGCTCTTTATAGCGCGGACGGGGTCCTGCCTGCACCCGGGCGGCCTGCCTCCCTGCTGTGCAGGCGCGGACACCTCTCACAGCAGCCGCATGGTGAACTCACTGAGCTCCCGGGGTACGTGCGGGTTGATGACATGAGGCGGCTGCGCGTACGGCCCGGGGCGCTCGTGCGTCAGCACCTCGTACAGCATGATGCCCACGGCCTGGACATCCTGAGACAGCTCCCTGCGCGTGAGAGCGCGGCCATAGGAGACCACCCCGCTCAGATCGACGAGCACCGGCCTGTGGCTACCATTGCGGATCAGCACATCGCCGCAAGTCAGGCCGGGGTAACCCAGACCCAGGTCATTGAGCTCACTCACGGCCCGCATGAGCCTGTGGAACACCACGACGATGTCGCGCGCGGTGGGCCCGGGCTGGCGGCACCACTGGGTCAGGGACAGCCCCGGGATGTGCTCGAGCACGAGAAAGGGCGCGCCCCGCTCATCGTCCGGCCAGCGGCCATGAGCCTCCAGCTTCACGAAGGCGGGACCTGACACGCTGCGCAGGCAGGCCAGCTCCTGCTCGGCGAGCACCGCGCGCACCGGGTCCGTGGGAGCCAGCCACTTGAGCACGGAGCGCCGGCCAGCGCGCTCCACCAGGTAGAGCGAAGCGTTGCGGCTGTCTCCCAGCGGCTGGACGACCGTCCAGTCGTGAATGCGCGTGCCAGCCACGGGAGAGGACAACGGGAACAGGCGGGAGATGGCTTGGTTGAGCAGGTCCATAGGCTTACGCTCCAACGTCACGGGTGGGATGGATTCGATGTGACCTGGTGAGTCTACCGCGAAGTCGGCCGGGCTGTGCAAGGGGCAAGAGCCGTGCCCCGCCGCCGGCGGCCACGCCTCAGCGCAGTCTGGATCGCGCAGGGGGGCTCAAGTAGGGTGTGACCCTGGAGGTTCTGTGCCTTTGTGCCAACCTGCGCACCTGGCGGTGGTGCTCGTTCTGCTCGTCTCGCGCCTCACACACGCCGCGCAACCTTCGCCGCTGCTGGGCCGCCACGTCACCCTCCCCACCGAGCCCACCGAGCCGCCCCCCGCCGTCCGCATGAGCTTGAACGCGGTGACGGTCCTGCTCTTTGACGCGCCGATTGTCCCCGGCTCCGTGCAGGTGGATGAAACGCTCGTGAAAGTGCTGGGCGGGGGCGAGAGCGCCCTGCTGCTCGTCCTGCTGCGCGTACCCGCCGCGGGCGAACAGCCCACCCTGGGCGTGCGCTACGCCAGCTCGGAGAGCCCCCAGTGGGCCACCCTCTCGCTCACCACGCATCCCACCGAGGTGGATACCCAGCTCCACGTCAGGCGCCGGCCTGACTCGCTGGAAGTCTGCCAGGCCGAGCTGGCACAGGCGCGCGCCCTCTGTGACCGCTCCAGCGCCGAGGCGTGGGTGCTGGCCCGGAGGCTGGACAAGGCGCACGTCGAGTTCATCACTCTTGAGGCTTTTCCCAAACCGGACCTCGCCAGCGGTCTGAGCGTCCAGGAGGGCCTGCTCTACCGCGCCGGCACGTTCTGGCTGATCGTGTTGACGGTGGCCAACGCCCCGGACCAGGAGCCCTGGTTCCCCACGGAGGCGGTGCTGAGCTCCCTGGAGCAGGCATCCGTGGCGGTCCGCACCGTGTCACTCGAGGCGGGGCCTCTGGCTCCCGGCGCCCAGGGACGCCTCGCGGTGGAGACCGATCTTCCCCCGGCGGAGTGGGGCAGCACCTTCATGCTCACGGTGCGGGGGCCAGGAGGCCGCTTGCTCAGGTACAAGGTAAACCTTCCACAGAAAGACACTGGGGAGGCCATGCCATGACGGATGGCGCTGCCCCGGGCAACCTTCAGCCCGGACAGTGGGTAGACGGCTTTCGCGTGGTGAAGCGGCTGGGCGGCGGCAGCTATGGCGCTGTCTATCAGGTGGAGAAAGGCGGCCACTTCTTCGCGTTGAAGATGGCGCTGCACCGTGAGCAGAGCCGGGATGAGCTGCACACCGACGCGCGCACGCAGCGCGAGCTGGCGTGCCTGCTGGTGCTTCGTCACCCCCACATCGCCCGGGTGTGGGGGCACGGCCGCTGGCCCCACCCGACAGAGGGCTACTTCTACCTGGTGATGGACTACGTGGAGGGCCGCACCCTGGCGGCCTGGGCGGAGGAGACCTCCCCCACCGCGCACGAGCTGGCGGTGGTGGGCGAGAAGGCCGCCGCGGCGCTGGCCTACATGCACGGGTTGGGCATCTTCCACCGGGACATCAAGCCGTCGAACATCATGGTGCGCTCCAGCGATGGCGAGCCGGTTCTCATCGACTATGGGGCCGCGGCCTTTCCTCTGGGACCCGAGCTGACCGACCGTCGGCTGCCACCGGGCACCTCGCGCTATACCTCTCCCCAGGCCCTGCGCTTCGACCGGGAGCACCGGCATGATCCCTCCGCACGTTATGAGTTCACCGCGTCCGACGACATCTACGCGCTGGGTGTCACCCTGTATGACGTGTTGACCATGCCCCGGCTCCACAGCAGCACCGAACGCCTGCCGGTGAGCAACTGGTTCATTCCACCGACCCCCGCCATCCAGGTGAACCCGCGGGTCCCCGTGGCGCTGAGCCAGTTGGTGGACCAGCTGATCGCGCGCGATCCCGAGCAGCGGCCCGCAAGCATGGAAAAGGCGCGCCGCTCGCTCGCGGAGTTCCCCCCGCTGGAAGGAGAGGAGTGGATGCAGCGCACGCTGCACCCTCCGTCGGCGCAGGCGCCCCAGGCCGTGCCTCCGCCTCGGCGCGTTTCCTTCCACCGGCTTCGCTGGCTTCCCCGGGCTGCGGCGGCGACGGGCGCGGTAGGTGTCCTCGCCGTGCTCCTGCTGCTGGGCCTGGGCATGCTACGCCCGGGCGCGCCCGGCCCCGAAGCCGTCGCTCCGGTGCCACCCGAACCGCCTGGCTCGCCTGGCCCCGAGACGAAGCCCATTGCCAGTCCCTCGCCGCGCGTGTCACCCCCCTCAGCCCCAGTCCCCGCCGAGCCTGAACCCACCCCACCTCCCGCTCCTCCCCCTGCGAAGAAAGGCAGCCCCGTGACGACCTCTGGTCCTCTCTCCAACTCTTCCGAAGCGCTCTGCCAGCGCACCAGCCCCCCCCCGCGCGGCTCCAAGGAGTTTCGCCAGTGGTGCCAGTGCGCCACCCTCGTGGGCACCTTGGCCGCCGCCAACGCGGGGTGCGCGGGGGCTCCGGTGCGGCCTGATCCGGGCCGGTGCCCTCAGGAGGCCCAGGACGCGATGGTGCAGGCGCTCAGAATCAAGCTGAAAACCACGGTGGGTTACATCGCCCTGGACACCGAGCCCGCGCCAGAGGACCCCTATGAACAGGAGTACGTTGCCATCAAGGAGGGCCCGATTACCGCCACGGTCATCAGGGCGAATGACCCTACGTGGCCGGCCGGCCTTCCCAAGGGAACACTCCTCCACGGCTACCTATGGACGGATCTGGGCTTCAAGAGGACGCACCCGGCAACCGGTGAGCTCGTGGAATTCGCCCTGATACGCTTCACGAGCGTCACGCTGCCCAATAAGAAATCCTACCCGGCCTGTATAGTCGCCTTCGACGAGGATGGGCTGGCGGTCAAGCACGCGGGCTCCAGGCCCGGTGTCGCTGTCGTCCAGCGCTTCGGGTACATCAACACCGTACGCACCTGGCCTCCTCCTCCCGGGCCGTTGCCCGAGGATGGGTGAGGCCAGGCGGGTTCGGGCCCGGCCGTCTGAACCGCCATGCCAGGTAGCGCTGAGCGTGACGGAAAGCCCGCTGGGCCGCTCGGGCGCTCAGCGCAGCGGCAGTTCCCGGAAGACGATGTCCTGCTCGTAGCCCAGCCGCCGCGCCGCCTCCACGAACCGCTCGCTGCCGATGATCATCGTCGTGTAGTCCCCTACCCGGAACAGGTCCAGGTCCTGAGGCAGGGAGCTCTCCTTGAGTACCGGCTCCTCAGGCAGGCGCAAGCCGCTGCGGCCACACTTGGCGCAGGGGGCAGGCAAGTCTTTCGGCAGGCAGTCCGGGTGCAGGTGGCCACGGGGGAGCAGTTCCAGTTGTAGCAGCTCCGGCGGGTTCTTCTTCCGGAAGCGCAGC
>DASVVJ010000177.1:0-1530 GCA_036389955.1 Myxococcaceae bacterium | reverse complement strand
AAGAGCCCCAGCGAGGTGGCGCTCTACCTGCTGGCGCGCCGCAGCAGTCTGGCTACGGCCATTGAGCTGGGCCGCCTGGCCCCGCCCCACCTGGACTACACCGCTGCGCCGGACAAGCGCATTCCACCGGAGGAGTTGGTGTTGGAGTTGCTGGTGGGGGTGATGCCGGTGGTGGGTGAGGCCACTGACGCGGCGGGCCTGCTGACAGGGTACAGCATCACCGGCCGCGAGTTGGACGCCAACGAGCGGCTGCTGTGCGGGGTGGGCGCGCTGGTACCCTTCGTCCCCGGAAGAGCGCTGTCTCACGGCGGGGAGTTGGCGGAGCGCGCGGCGCTGCTGACAGGCCGCAGCGTAGAGGAGGTGCGGGTGCTGCAGCGGGTGGCCCTCCACCTCAGCCCCGCAGACGCCACCCAGGTGGAGGGGCTGGTACGCCAGGCCGCTCGTGGCAGGAAGCTGAGCGAGGAGGAGATTGCCTTCCTGCGGCGGCTGGCAGGGCAGTTGGAAGAGCCCCTGCGAGCAGCCGCCACAACCCTGCGCCGTGGCGGCAAGGTACCGCTGGTGGGCTCGCGGCTGGGCGAGGCGGGCCTTCGCCTGGAGCCAGGCAGCTCCGAGCACATGGCCGCTGCCTGGGTGGACTACCAGTTCCGCCACCCTGACAAGTACCCCACCTTCCGCTACGACTTCGACACGGAATGGCGCAGGCAGTACGAGCTCATCCTCAAGAACAAGGAGGCAGGCGGCGAGTTCGAGCACGCGGTGCTCACCGCGCGCGGGCAGCAGAAGAACACAACGATGATGATGCCGCCCCCGGGCAGCGAGGCGCGGGGCTTCATCCCGGACTCGGTGCCGGGCAGTCCCACACCTGGGGAACTGGTTTGGGGCCAGCCCTACCACTTCGTCGAGGTGAAGGGGCGCAAGGACCTGGCGCTGGGCGGAAATCTCAAGGCCATGCTCGACTATGTCGAGAAATACGGCGGCCACATCGAGTTGTGGGTCCGTTCCCCCAAGCATCCGGGCGGCGCTACGAAGCTCACAAAGCCTCTCGCCAAGCAGCTGGCTGAACTGCGGGAAGATGGTAAGGCGGCGCTCAGGCCTTTTCCTTGAAGGGGCGTGCTCATGCCGCTGCGCTACCTGACGACAAGAGTCGCGTTGCCTCCAGGCATTCCAGCAGGTTCCGTCGTCCGGGAGTTCCTTCGCAGAGCCTTCGAGGAGTACCGGTGGTTTCGTCCCACGCGGTTCGGCCGGGCCTTCATCGACAAGCCTCTCGATCCAGAACGGATCGATCACGAGGCGCTGGCCTCCTACTACGCACTCCATCAGAACATGACGGTCGCGGCCCGCACGGATCGGGACTTCCTGCTCATATCGCCCGCGAAGAACCGGCTCCACTCGGGCGGCATCACCTGGGTTACTTCCGTCAAGGAAGCCTCCAAGCGCGCCTGGCGCACGGCCCACCAGACGCAGATCATGGAAGTGATGCAACTCTTCGGCTCGCCGCTTGCTCAGAGCGGCGAAGACAGCGACATCGAG
>DASVVJ010000176.1:0-5416 GCA_036389955.1 Myxococcaceae bacterium | reverse complement strand
CCCGGCGCGTGTTGTTTTGTGGGCACTCGGGCATCGGCGCGGGGAGGGTGGGCCGCGCCCTGTATGCTGAGGCCGCGCCATGACCATCGACATCGCCTTCAAGACGCCAGACGCGCTCGTGTTCGCCACGGACGGGCTGGCGACGGTGATGGAGGTGGATGCACGCGGGCAGGAGCGCTTCCTCTCCAACATGGCCAACGTGGAGAAGCTGGTGCCGCTGTCGGGGGGCCGGCTGCTGGCCATGTTCAACGGGGTGGGCTCCATTGGAGGCGGCACGGTGGCCACCTCGCTGCGCGCCTTCGATGCCCACGCTCCGCTGGGCGAGGGCGAGTCGGTGGGCGACTACGCGCGGCGGCTGCACGCGGCGCTCGAAGCCCAGGCGATGGCGCGGCTGGGAGCGCTGCCCCGGCCCTTCCACCTCATCATTGGAGGCTTCGCGCCTCCTCCGAAAGAGGGCGTGGAGCCGCCCACGCTCTGGTCCATTCAGTGGAGCGTGGATCCAAACGTGCCCACCACCCCCACGCCCATCTTCCACACCGAGGAGGAGGGGGTGCCCACCCGCCACCGCTTCGGTGTGCACTACGCGGGCGTGACCGAGGCAGTGGCGCGCTTCGTAGAGGGGTATGACCCGGCGCTGCCCGAGCGGCTGGCGGTGCTGCTGGCCGGCACGGACGCGGAGGACGGGCCACCAGGGCTGCTGGAGCAGCTGGCGCAGGAGGCCCGGCGGCTGGGCACCACCACCGAGCCACTGTCCAACAAGGAGGCCCGGGAGCTGGCCCGGCGCTACACCCGGAGGGTGCTGCGGGCGGGCTTCCTCTCGAATGCACAGGAACCGCTGTCCGAGCACTTCTCGCTTCAGGCGGCGGTGGACTACTGCGTCTTCCTCGCGCAGTGCGCCTACGCGCGGGAGAACCTCTCGCCCACGCGCCGGGGCGCGCCGCGGGTGGGCAGCACGCTTCAGGTGGCCTACGTCGTTCCCGGTGAGCCCGCGCACCTGCTGGTTGGCATCAAGCTGGGTGTGCGGTTGCAAGGCATTGATGGAGGACGTCCATGAGCGCACGTAAGCCCGGAGGCACAGGCCGGGGCGCGGCGAGCAAGAAGGGCAGCACCTCTCGCGGCAAGACGGGCAAGGCGGAAAGCGTCGCGCGGAGCGCCGCGAAGAAGAGCCCGGCCCGCCCAGCCAGCAAGAGCCCCGCAGCGGGGAGCAAGCCGAAGCCCGCACCCACTCCGCCTCCGGCGATGGCCTCGCCCACCGGGGCACCGCTGGCGTTTGGCAGCCGCGGATCCGAGATGCTCCCTCCGGCGCAGGCCCGGTCGGCGGAGTCCGCCGCGATGCGCGGCATGGTGGCGCGCGAGGGCTACCGGGCGGTGATGTCCCTGACGCCCGCTCCGCCCGAGCAGCGCGTGGGCAAGAGCCACGTCGACGTGGATGCCAAGGAGCGCGAGCGCCTGGCGGCCTTGCGCAAGGAGACGGCGAAGCGGCCGGTGGCCACGGTGCGGCCGGACTACTTCGGCACCGCCGAGCACCGCGCCAGCGCCGAGCAACTGGCGCGCATGCTGGCCGGCGAGCAGGTGTTCTCCAAGGCTCCCGCGCAGACCCACGTGCTGCTGCGCGTGGCCAGCCCCAACCCGGTGGCCGACGCCGTACTGGAGCGTGAGGCGCTCAGCGTGGCCAGCGCGGATCCGGCCTGGCGCGAGCCCTTCCTGGCCCGGCTCGAGGACCTGATGGCCCGCTACCGCCCGCTCACCGAGCTGGAGATCCGCCCGGGCCTCACGCTCACCTATGGCGAGGTGGTGGCGCTCGCGGGCGACTATTACGCCACGCCGGAGGAGCTGACCGCGGAGCTGACACCCCGGGTGGCCGACGCCATTCGCGGCGTCACCCCTCAGGATGAGGGCACCTTCCTGCTCAACACGCACCGGGGCTGGTTCGACTACGCCTCGCTGGCCAACGAGAACCAGGACCACTTCGCGCCCCGGAGCTGGGCCCGCTACGCCCAGCACCACGCCGAGGCGCTGAAGCTGGCGGCGATCGATCGCAACCTGGACGCGGCGCTGGTGCGCAACGCGTTCGCCGACCACTTCCTCACGGATGCCTTCGCCTCGGGCCACCTGCGCGTGCCGAGAGACGCCCTGGTGGGGCTGACCGGCGCGCTGCCCACCCGGCTGATGCACGACGAGGAGAACGTGTATGGGCTGTGGGTGCAGAGCGCCAGTGGCTTCGTCTGGCGCGCCTACGGTGACGACCACCTGGGCACCAACCCCGTACACCTCACGCTCACCGCGTACGCCGTGGGCCTGTCGCTCTTGCGCATCTTCAAGGCCTACCGGCTGGAGGGCGCGGCGTTGCAGGAGCTGATCGACGCGCTCGGCGAGGTGCGGCCGCTCGAGCTCACCGCGGGAGAGATGGTGGATCCGCGCACGCTGCCGGGCTTCCTGGGCGCCGTGGCCGGACTGCCGGACATCCGCGAGCACCTGCCCGTGCCGCTGGGCATCGTGGACGAGCCCGACACGCTGAGCGTGCTGGGCAACTACCCGCCGCAGGTGGGGCTCGACGGCAAGAAGCGCAAGCAGACCCCGGACTTCGAGGCCTACTTCCGCTTCGAGTGAGCGCCGGGGCTCAGCCGCCCTGGGAGGGAAACCGTCCGGCGAGCGTGGCCAGTGCGCCCAGGCCTCGCTGGAACTCCTCGAACGAGAGCTTCCCCGAGGCGAACTGCTCGCTCAGGCTGGCCAGGGACTGGGCCTCGGCCACCGCCATCCACGCGCGGTGAGACTGCTCGTCGGCGGCGTTGGCGGGCGGGGCCCACTTGCGGGCGAGCATCTCCAGGCGCGCGCTGGCGGCCTGAGTCAGCCGCTCCAGCTCCTCCAGCTGGCGAGGCTCGAGCCGGCCCGGCTTCACATCGATGACGCAGAAGGAGCCCACGGTCCGCTGCGCCACGCGCATGGGGAAGCCCACATAGGCGCGGATGCCGTAGCGCTGCACCAGGTCGGTGGGCAGCGCGGGCTCGAGGAGGGCGTCCTCGATGCGCAGCGGCGCGGTGCCGGCCACCACGTACTGGCAGAACGAGTTGCAGCGGTCGGTGGCGAGCGAGGCCACCAGCTCCGGAGGCAGTCCCGTGTGCGCCCGGAAGAACTGAATCTGATTCACCACCAGGCTCACCAGCGCGATGGGAAAGCTGCTCACCCGCGCGGCCTGGGCCACCAGGTGCTCCAGCTCCGGGTCCGGCGACCGTTCGAGCAGCGCCGTGTCGAAGGTGCTCAGCCGCTCGGGGTCATCCAGGGACGCGAGGTTCTTGGGAAGGGGATCATTCATGGCGTCTTCCCCGGGTGGGAATGGCGCAGGCAGATGGGGAAGACGACCTTTTCCTCGCTGTCCATCATCGAGCGCAGGGTGGCGGCCACCGTGCGGAAGCGCTCCACGAGCCGCTCGGGCTGTGGATCCGGAGAGCGGAGGAAGGCCAGCACCGCCTCGCCCATCACGTTCAGATTGGCGCGGAAGATGCTCAGCATCGACAGGCTGGCCTTGTCGCCGCGGGCCAGGCACGCCCGGACCGAGTCCTCGTAGAGGGCCACCTTGGCCTGGCGGTGGGGCACGAAGAGCTCTTCCAGCCGGCGCAGGGCCGCCTCGAGTTCACGGGGACTGGCACTCTCACACTGGCGCAGCAGGGTCCGCAGCCGGGCGTGTTGTTGTTGGAGGGCGTGAACCTGGGTGTACATGACGGGGGCTAACGAGCAGAAGCCCGGCGGCTTATAACGCGCTGGTG
The DNA here is from genome assembly GCA_036389955.1 of Myxococcaceae bacterium. Classification (GTDB taxonomy): domain Bacteria; phylum Myxococcota; class Myxococcia; order Myxococcales; family Myxococcaceae; genus DATHBR01. The sequence goes on along the minus strand of DASVVJ010000176.1, from coordinate 1,652 downwards.
GCGGTGGGGTGCGGGGATTGGGCCAGAGGCCGTTCACCTGCGAACCTGGGCTTCTTCCGATAATAAAAGTGCCTGCCCGGTCATCAGGCAGGCACGGAGCAGGCTCAGGGAAAGCAGCCCGTTACAGCTCGCCGCGAGTCTCCCGGAGGGACACATCCGTCCGGGGGCCCGAAGAGGCGGCCACGCGCGCATAGCGGTGCATGTTGCGCTCGGTGATGATCGGCCGGGAGAGCGCGCCGGCCACCGCGCCGATGAACGTGCCCAGGACGTAGAGCGCCACATAGCCGACGAGCCCCAGGCCCCAGAAGAGGTACAGCGGCTCCGGGCTCTCGAAGGAGTAGCTGAAGGAGTAGAAGAACATCAGGGTGCCCAGGCCGACCAGCGAGCTGACCAGGGCGGCGCCCAGCGCCCGCTTCATCCGGCCCGCGTGGTAGCCACCGAAGAGGCCTCCGAGCAGCCCGTTGAAGAACGGGAGGAAGAAGGTGACCAGGCTGGTGACGGCCATGGCCGCCACGCTGACCACGAAGACGTTGTCCTTGAAGTAGATGCCCTCGGGCTTGAGGGTCACGTCCGGTGGAATGCTGGCGTACTCCACGTGGCGGGGAGGCTCGGTGACGTACGAGCGTGGGGTCTTGTCGTCTTCAGCGGAAACAGGATTGAAGTCGGGCATGCGGCCTCCGGTCAGGTGAGCGTGGGACGCAGGGGTCCCGGATGGTTTGGGCTCGTGCTGTTGAAGATGTGACATGCACCCGGCAGCGGCAGGGGAGCCCACCTGTCCGGTAGACAGGCCGCCCACCAGGCGCTGGGGCGGCTATGCTGCCGCGCCCGTTGTTCCGACACCCTGCTGCCTGGATGGAAACCCTCATGAGCCTTCGCCGTGTGTTGCTGAGCTTTGCCTTCCTCTCCCTGGGACTGCTGTCCGCCTGCGCGCTGCGCCCGCATTACCAGGACGTGCTGCGGGACGGTCCCACCCAGCTGGTGGCGGGCCAGGTGGTGATGCTTCGCATGGTGGATCCGACCAACGGGCAGCCCATCGCGGGGGCCCGGGTGCTGGCGGGCACGGGCCGCGAGCGCCTGTCGGCCATAACGGACGCGGAGGGCCGCCTCTCCGTGCCCATCTCCCAGGCCCTGCTCGAAGAGAACCCGCTGATGGAGGTGGTGCTGCCCAAGGGCGTGCGCCGCTACGTGTTCCAGGACGCCCCGGCCGCCGAGACTCCGGCCGAAGCGCCGGCTCCCGCTCCGGCCCCTGCGGAGACGCCCGCGCCCGCTCCGGCCGACGCGCCCGCGGCTCAGCCTCCCGCGGACACGGGCTCCACGGGAACGACGCCGACCGAGCCGTCCCCGGGCTGAAGCCGCTCAGCCCAGCCGGGCGTGGAGGAACTCCACGGTGCGCCGCCACGCCAGCTCCGCGTCCGGCTTCGAGTACACCTTCGGGCGCGTGTCATTGAAGAAGGCGTGCTGTGCCTCGTAGCGGTGAATCTCCACCTGCACTCCGGCGCCCTGGAGCTTCTTCTCCAGGGCGTTCACGCGATCCGGCGAGCACCAGTTGTCCTGCTGGGCAAAGTGGCCCTGCACCGCTCCGCGAATCTTCGTGACGTCCACCTTGTCGTCGCCGGGGATGCCGTAGAAGGGCACACAGGCGGCAATCTCGG
>DASVVJ010000175.1:0-34076 GCA_036389955.1 Myxococcaceae bacterium | reverse complement strand
CTCAGAGGGGGGGGGGGTTCCGGGGGCTTAGAGCTTCCAGCCCAGGCCGAACAGGGCTTCCATGGTGAATCGGGCGTCGCTGCGTCCACGCCGGCCCGAGTCCGGGAAGATGGACGGGCCCATGCGCACGTTGAAGTGCAGCGCCAGGCTGCGATCGAGGAAGTACTCCAGGCCTCCGCCCACCAGCAGCGGGAAGACGGGGCCACCGCCCTCTCCGAAGTAGACGTGGAAGGGGATGTCCACCCCCGCGTTGAGCATCACCGCGCTGCTCAGCGGAATGCCCACCACCATGGCCACGGGAAGCGCCAGCCCCACGTCCGTGCTTTCGTCGTGGAAGTAGAAGAGCGGCCCGGGCTGGAAAGTGAGGGCCACCGAGGCCTGCGAAGTCCGCGCGAGCATCACCCGGATCCAGGCCTGGAGCTTGATGCCCGGCTCGACGACCTCGACGAGGCCCTCCTGCCCGTAGTTGAAGGAGAACTTGCCGCCCAGGTCCAGCTTGGGCGAGGCACCGTGGAGCAGGCCCAGGGTCAGGCCCGGCCAGCCAATCTGCCCGACGAAGACGTTGTTGTTGGCGCCCACGGTGTCGCCGGCGAGCACGGACCAGCCCTGCCCACGGCCGTACGAGACACCCTCCTCCTGCGCAAGCGCGCCCGTGGAGGCGAGGACACAGCAGACCACGAAGCCAGCGACCAGATGCTTCACAGGACCCCTCGGAAAAAGGCCGCACCGTGGCGCGGCCGGTTAGCGAGGGGACACCTAGCAGAAGACTCAGGCGGGTTGGCCGCGATCTCTCGCGAGCGTCACAAAAGCGTCGATGAACGCCTGCAGTTTCCCCTCGGCCCGGGTGCGCGCCTGGGCCAGGGACTCGCCCGCGCCAAGCGTCTCCTTCAGCTCGAAGTAGTACTTGATCTTCGGCTCGGTGCCCGACGGACGCAGGGTGACGCGGCCACCGCCCTCCAGCTCGTAGGCGATGACGTTGGAGGACGGCAGCGTCAGCCGCTCCACCTTGCTGCCCGTACGGGACTCGCCCTGCTTGTAGTCCTTGAGGCTCTGCACGGCGTACGGGCCCACGCGCTCCGGGTGGGCGCGGCGGAAGCCGTCCATGATGCGCGCGATGGTCTGCGCGCCCTCGGCACCGGGGAAGGTGAAGTTGCGCTGCGCCCCGACGAAGAGGCCGTGCTTGCGCTGGATCTCCTCCAGGTAGCCCAGCACCGTGGTCCCCCGGGACTGGCACCACGCCGCCAGGTCCGCGAACACCAGCGCCGCGCTCACGCCGTCCTTGTCGCGCACCACCGTGCCTACCGTGTAGCCCAGCGCCTCCTCGTAGCCGAAGACGAACTGGGTGCCGTCGCTCTGCTCGCGCTCCAGCGCCCGGTTGGCGATCCACTTGAAGCCGGTGAGCACCTCGTCATACGCGGCGTTCAGGTCCCGGGCGATCTGCCCCAGTTGCACCGAGGAGACGATGGTGGTGGCCACGTGCGCCCTGCCCCGCTTGGTGCCCTGGGTGAGCAGGTAGTGGCCCAGCAGCACGCCCACCTCGTTGCCCGTGAGCATGCGCAGGCGTCCCTCCGCATCGCGCGCCATCACCGCCAGCCGGTCCGCGTCCGGATCGTTGGCCAACACCAGGTCCGCCTTCACCTGCTCGGCGGTGGCCATGGACAGGTCCATCGCGCCGGGCTCTTCCGGGTTGGGGAAGCGCACCGTGGGGAACGTGCCGTCCGGCTGCTGCTGCTCGGCCACCGGGTAGAAGCGCGGGAAGCCCGCCGCCTTCATGGCGTTCTGCATCCACACGCCGCCCACCCCATGCATCGCCGTGTACACCACGGACAGCGTGTCCGAGCCCCGCCCGTGCACTCTCAGCCCGAGAATGGCCTTGAGGTACGCCTCGCCCACCGTGCCGGGGATGTCGCGCCACAGGCCCTGCTGGCGAGCCTCGGCCGGGGTCAGCAGCCGCACCTGGTTGGCGGGCTCCACCGCGTCGATGGCGGCGGCGATCTTCTTGTCATGGGGCGGGATGATCTGCGCGCCGTTGCCCCAGTAGAGCTTGTACCCGTTGTACTCGGGCGGGTTGTGGCTGGCGGTGATCATCACCGCCGCCGCCGCGCCCAGGTGCAACAGCGCGAACGCCGCCAGCGGCGTGGGGCCCAGGTCCGGGAAGACGAGCGCCGGAATGCCCTCGGCGGCCAGCACGCACGCGGTGTCCTCGGCGAACTCGGCGCTCATTCGGCGGCCATCGCGCCCCACCACCACACCGCGCCTGGCCACGTCCGGCACCTGCTCCTTGAGGTAGCGCGCCAGCCCCGCCGTGGTGCGGCGCACCACCGCCCGGTTCATCCGGTTGGGGCCCGCGCCCACCACACCCCGCAGGCCCGCGGTGCCGAACTCCAGGTTGCCGGCGAAGCGGTCCGCCAGGTCCGCCGCGTCTCCCGAGGCCAGCACCCGCGCCAACTCCTCCACCGTGGTGGGGTCCGGGTCCGCCCGCCGCCATGCCTCCGCCTGCTCCCTCACTGCGGCGCTGTTCATGTCCCGCCTCCTCTGTGCCAGCCCCAGCGGCCCAGCGGCCGCGCGCGGCGCGTTCAGGTGTAGTCGGTGAGCTTCTTGCGCGTGGGCCCGCCCTTGGGCTTGTCCTGCTTGCGCTGGCACTCCACGCAGAACTCCACGTACGGCATGGCCTTGAGCCGGCCGAACGGCAGCTCGTCGCCGCAGTCCTCGCACTCGCCGTAGCTGTCCGGATCATTGCGCAGCTTGCCCAGCGCCTTCAGCACGCGCTTGAGCACCCCGTCCATGTTCCGGTTCCGGCTGGAGGCGATCGCCTGCATCATCTCGTTGAGCGGCTGCTCGTCCTCGTCGCCGCCTATCCGCGCGTCGTCCGTGCGGTTGGGCTCGATCTTGAGCGGGGTCTTCCCGGTCAGCTCGCCATGCAGGCCAAGCAGCAGCTCGCGCAGTTCGTCTCGCTGGGCGTCCGTCACGCTGCTTCCCCGAGCCCTCAGTACTTCCCGGTGGACTTCTGCCCAGTAATGATCGCCACGGAGGCGGATGCGCCAATCCGGTTCGCGCCGGCCTGGAACATCTTCATCGCGTCCTCGGCCGAGCGCACGCCGCCGGAGGCCTTCACTCCCACGTCGTCGCCCACCACCTTGCGCATGAGCGCTACGTCCTCGGCGGTGGCGCCCCCGGAGCTGAAGCCCGTGGAGGTCTTCACGAACGCGGCGCCCGCGGCCTTGGAGAGCGCGCAGCCGACGATCTTCTCCTCGTGGTTGAGCTGGCTCGTCTCGAGGATGACCTTCACGGGGTGCGGGCGGCTGGCCTCCACCACCATGGAGATGTCCTTCATCACCAGCGCGTAGTCCTTCGCCTTCAGCGCGCCGATGTTGATGACCATGTCGATTTCACGGGCCCCGCAGCGGATGGCCTCGCGGGCCTCGAAGGCCTTGGCGCTGGGCAGCGCCGCCCCGAGCGGGAAGCCCACCACGGCAATCGGCACCGTCCTGGAGCCCGCCAGCACCCGCGCCGCCAGCGCCACGTTGGACGAGTTCACGCACACCGTGGCGAACCCGTGCTTGCGCGCTTCCTCGGCCAGCTTGATGACCTCTTCGCGGCTGGCCTCGGGCTTGAGCAACGTGTGGTCGATATAAGGAGCGATGTCCGCGCTGGTGCGGATGGCGTCCGGCGCCAGCCGGGCCGCGCCCGCCTTCACCGCCGCCACCGTGCCGCAGCTGTCCACGTTGGGGCACACATCGCACGAGGGCGCACACTCGCGCTGGCTCTGAGCCCCGCTCGAAGCACCATGGGACGCCCCGTCGCGGGCCTCGCGCTCGGCGGGACCGGGGGACGTGGTACAGGGCTCTTCCTTGCCTGCTCGGAAGGCGTGCATCCTGCGGCGAACCCGGTCGGCGATCTCCTCGACGACCTGACTGACATCATCGGCCTGAGCCATGAGGCTGGGTGTACCCCAGGTCAGGCCCCCTCGGGAAGCACTCGGACAAGGTGCCTGGGCGCCTGCCGGGTGCCGCACAGGGGCTGGCAGGCGCTAGAGTCGCCCCGTGATGTCCTTTTCACGGCTGTTCAGCTTCCTGCTCGTCCTCCTCACGGCCTCGGTGGGCCTGGCACAGCCAACCCCCCCGCCCACTCCGGCGCCCAGGCCGCTCACGGTGTACTTCTTCGATGTGGGCCAGGGCGATGCCGCGCTCGTCGTCTCGCCCACCGGCAAGACAGTGCTCATCGACGGCGGCCCTCCCGAGGCCGGAGAGCACCTGGCGGCCCGGGTGCGCCAGCTCGTCAGCGCGCCGCTGGACCTGGTCATCCTGACGCACCCGCACCTGGACCACCTGGGCAGCCTCAAGGATGCCATCCAGGCGGTGGGAGCCCGGCGCTACATGGACCCCGGCTTTGATCATCCCAGCGCCGCCTACCGGAACCTGCTCGAGTTCGTGGGCAAGGAGGTGGGCCAGGTGATGACGGCCCAGCCCAACCCCCAGTCACCGGACACGCTGCTCACCATCGGTTTGGGCGAGGGCGCCACCCTCACCATCCACTGGCCGCGCCACCCGCGCGAGCCGTTCTTGCAGAACACCCGCTCGGACCCGAACTCCAACTCCATCGTCGCCCGGCTGACCTATGGCAAGACGGCCTTCCTCTTCACCGGCGACGCCGAGGCGGACACCGAGGAGGCCCTGCTGCGCAAGAACGCGGACTACACCTCCACGGTGTTGAAGGTGGCGCACCACGGCGGCAAGCACTCCTCGACCCAGGCGTTCCTGGACGCGGTGAAGCCGAAGGCGGCGGTCATCTCCTCGCGCACGGGCAACGAGTACGGCCACCCCACGCAGGAGGCGCTCGATCGCCTCGAGTCGGTCGGGGCGCACATCTTCCGCACGGACCTGGGCGGAGAAATCAAGGCCGTGAGCAACGGCACCACCGTCACCCTCCAGGCGGAGCAGGGTACCCCCGCGCCCGTGGTCGTCTCCGGCGAGGGGAAGCCCGCCGCCACCACCGTGAGCGCCGTGGTTCCGCCGAGCCCCACGCTGCGCAGCCCGGTTCCCGTCGCCTACAAGCCGCCCGCGGTTGCCCCCGCGCCCGCCGTGGCGCAGCCTGCCCCCAGCACCCTGCGCTTCATCAGCCTCAAGGGCAGCCAGGTGTTCCACCGGGACGACTGCGCCACCCTCAAGCGCGCGAAAACGAAGGAGCGAAAGGTGTACACCACCCGGGCCGCCGCCGCGAAAGAGCGCCGCGCCGCCGAGGACTGCAACCCATGAACGCACGCCTTCTTCCCCTGCTGGGTCTGCTCCTGGCCACCGCGTGCAAGGAGCCCGCTCCGCCTCCCGCTCCTCCCGCGTCCCCCGTGGCTGTTCGCCCGGCTGCCTCGGCGTCGCCGCGTTTCCTGGCGGGGCCTCCGGACGGCAAGCTCCACGTCTACTTCTTCGATGTGGGCCAGGGAGATGCCGCGCTCATCGTCTCTCCCGAGGGCCGCACCGTCCTCGTGGATGCCGGCCCCGCCTCCGCCGTGGGCCATGTGACGAACCGGCTGCCGGAGCTGCTCGCCGCCCGGTTGGACCTCGTCGTCCTCACTCACCCGGTCGCCGACCACTACGGCGCGATGCAGGCGGTGCAGAAACTGGCGGACCCACGCCGGCTGCTCGAGCCGCAGCTGCCCGGAACGCCCACCGATTATGACGCCCTGCTCACGGTGCTCGGCTCGCGTGGGGTGGAGATCTTCTCGCCCGCGCCCAACCCGTCCCAGCCTCAGGAGCCGCTACGCCTGCCCCTGGGCGGCGGCGCGGAGCTCACCGTGCTCTGGCCCCGCGCGCCCACCGAGCCCCTGCTCACGGTGCCCGGCACAGGGACGGACAGGCGCGCCGAACACGAGGCCAACTCCATGGTCCTGCGGCTCACCCACGGAGAGACGTCGGTGCTCTTCGCCGGTGACGCCCGGGCCGAGACGGAAGCGGCGCTGGTGAAGCAGCGCGGGCAAGGGCTGCGCTCCACGCTGCTCAAGGTGGGCGGGCACGGAGCCGACAGCGCCACGAGCCTGGAGTGGCTGCAGGAGGTGCGCCCGCGCGCGGCCCTCATCAGCACGGATGCGAAGAACCCGCCGGCCCAGGCCACGCTGGACCGGCTGAAGCTGGCCGGTGCCCATGTCTTCAGCACCGCTCAACACGGGGAGCTGCATGTGGTGAGCGATGGCAAGCGCCTGGTGGTCACCCCCCAGCGGTCCCTGCCCGAGGAGAAAGTCACCGGCCCTCAGGTCTTCGAACCCCTGGGGAGTGACGTCGCGCTCGAGCCACTCGTGGTGCCTCAGCCGGTGGCGAAGGTGGTGCCCGCGAAGGGTACGGCCTCGAAGACTCCCGAGCCGGTGGACCTCTCGCGCTTCAAGCAGGTGGTGGACGTCGACCCGCTCGGCACTCCGAAGTCACCCGACAAGGGAGGACATACGGGGAAGAGCACGACGAAGAGTGGTCCAGTCCGCTACGTTGGCTCCCGCCTGGGTGAAGTCTTCCACATCCCGGAATGCCGCAATGCCCGCAAAATCCAACCGGAAAACCTCATCACGTACAGCTCCCGCGAAGCGGCCGCGAAAGACCGCCGGCCCGCCAAGGACTGCGACCCCTGAGCAACCGCCCATGTCCAAGGCCACGGTGGACCGCTTCGAAGAGGAACTCGCCGTGCTCATCGTGGACGGCGGCGAGCGCATCGTGCCGCGCGCCCAGCTGCCCGCCGGGGCGCGCGAGGGTGACGTCATCGACCTGGCCACCGGGAAGGTGGACGCCGAAGCCACCGAAGCGCTGCGCGAGCAGGTGCGGCAGGCCCGGGAGAAGGCAGTGGCGAAGGCGCCTCCCCCGGGGGACTTCGATCTTTGAGAACCCGGGCTGCGCAGCCGCTCAATGGAAGGCTGCGGGGAACGCTCCATCCGCCACGGTGGCGTGATTAATGGTCAACGAGAGCTGCTGCCCAGCGCTCACCGGCAACCCGTCCTCGCTGAAGGACCGCCGGTCAGAGCCGATGGTGTCGAGCTCGAAGCGGACCATGTTCTTCTCGCCCACCACATGCGCGGGGATGACGAAGTAGCGCGTCGTCTTGGCCGGTGCCATCCCCAGCCGGATCCGGTGCGTCGAGGTCCTCACGTAGAGGTTGCAGTCGACGGCCCTCAGGTTCCTCACCTCCACGGTCGTCGCCGGGAGTGAGGAGAGCGTTGAATCCTCCACCCTCTGTGCGCCACTGCAGGCCGCCGCGGAGACGAGCAGAAGCAGAAGCGGAAGAGCCTGCGGCCGGCGTGGAGTGCGCATCGTGCCCCCTCTTGGACCCGCAGAAGGTGCGCACCGGGGTAGCTCCGCGCCCGTACTACCCGAGTAGTAAGGCGAAGAAAGCTGCAGGACATGCCGACTAACGGACAGCGGGGGCCGAGGTCAGCCGTGCATCCGCCAACCGCTCGCCAAGCTGAAGCAGCCTCGCACTCTGTTCGACTCCCGCTACCCACTGGGGAGGAATGCCTTCCAGCCCCACGCGCGCGCCACTGAGCGAGCCGGTGATGGTGGCCAGGCTGTCGGAGTCTCCATCCGTGTTGACGGCCTCGAGCACCGCCGCGCGGTAGTCGTCCGGGTGCCTCCAGAAACAGTAGAGCGCGCAGGCCACCGCCTCCTCGGCCACCCAGCCCTCTCCCAGCGCGTGCGGCCCCCGCTCCCGGTCGATGAGCACCTGCTCGGGCGGCAGCTCGATGAGCGCGGGCACGCGGGAGAAGCAGGCATCGAAGTCCGGGCTCCTCCCACCGCAGCGGCGCATCACCTCTTCGTGCATCCGCGCGGGCGGGGCCCCCTGGAGCGCGAGCGCCACGAGCAGCGCGGCGGCGGCACTGCCCTCGAGCGCCGCGGGGTGGCCGTGGGTGAGCCGGGAGGAATCCCTTGCCACCTCGGCCACCGTGTCCAGGTCCTCATAGTAGAGGCCAATCGGCGCCACCCTCATGTTGGCGCCGCAGCCTTTGGAGTGCGCAACACCGGCCTCCGTCCAGGGAACTCCGGAAGCAAGCCGTCCGCAGGCAATGCCCGTCGTCTCGCCGGGAGCGCGGTTGTTGTCCTCGGAGCGGTGCCACTGAACGAAGTGCTCCGCCATCTGGCGCATCAGCGTGTCGCGGTCCGCACGGCCCGCCTCGAGAAGGGCCTCGGCCACGCAGAGGCTCATCTGGGTGTCATCGGTGAACGTGCCGGGCGGGTGATCAGGACCGGTGAAGAACGGCCGCGAGAAGCGCGGATCCTTCAGGCGAATGAACCCGGTAATGCCCTCGGGGCCGAGTTCCTCCCGGAGCTGGCGCCGGGTGCGGAACTCGGCCGGGTAGCCCAGCGCGTCTCCCACGGCCAGACCGACGAGGGAGCCCTGGATGCGGAGCGGGCTGATGGGCATGGAAAACTCCAGGTACACGGGTGCTCCAGGCCCCCACCTCCGCGACAAAGAGGAAGGGCACTGGCTTTCTGTGCAAGCCTACTCGCCTGTCTCTGCCCTGAGAGAAGGAGTCCTCATGGTCCTGCTGCTCGTGGCCTCCCTGGTGAGCTCCGCCGTTCAACCCGCGGCAGTCCCCACGCCGTCCGCTCCGACGCCACCTCCCATCGTCTCGGCCGCGGAGCAGCAGGGCACTCCGGATGCGTTGACGCAGCTGTCGAACGCCATGAACCTGGCCCTGCCCGAGCAGCAGCGGCTGGAGGCAGTGGCCGCCCTGGGCCAGCTTCGCGAGCCGCGGCTGCTGCCCGTGCTGAGCTACCTGATGCAGGACCGCTCCCGGCCCGTGCGGCGCGCGGCGGTGGTGGCGGTGAGCGCCCTGCCAAGCGACCCGGCGCAGGAGCTGCTGGTGGGGTGTGTCCGCAACACCCAGCTCCCGTTTGACGCCCGAGAGGAGTGTGTCCGCGCACTGCATGTTCAGGGGCTGCCCAGCGCTCCGGATCGCCTCGAGCAGCTCAGCCGGGAGTCCCAGCTCACCGGCACCCTGATTGCCCTGGCCCGCACGGAACTCAAGACGCACTACCCCGATCGCGTCGAGACGCAGCCCCAGCAGGTGGCCGCGGGCGCGCAGCCCGGGGCGCTGCCCTTCAAGGTCTCGGGACGGCAGACCTTGATGGCGGCGGGAGCCACCTACGGCGCCTATACGTTGTATGCCCTGGGAGACATTGGCCGCACCGAGAGCGGCCCCGCCCTGGGACTGATTGGCGGAGCCGCCCTGGGTGGCACCGCCGGCTACCTGCTGGGCAAGGACTTCACGCAGGCGCGCAGCCTCACGCTGTCCACGGGCACCGGCCTGGGCCTGTGGGCCGGCCTGGGCGTGGGCCTGGCGGCGTTGAGCCCAACAGAGGAGCGGCGCTACCTGAACTTCTTCGCGCTGGGAGGAGAGGCGCTGGGTGCGCTGGGCTCCTGGTACCTCTGGGACACGCTGGGCCAGCGCCTGGAGGTGACTTCGCCGAATGCGGATCCGTGGATCACCCCGACGGCCATCATGCTGACCACGCCGACGCTCCACCTGCTCTCGCAGATCAACAACGATGACGGCAGGATTCAGGGGCTGGGCCTCACGAGCGGCATCGTCCTGGGTGGCACACTCGGCATGCTGCTGCGGCACCAGGTGACCGACGGGCGGGGCTCCTACCTGGCCACGGGCACCGGCTGGTCCATGGGCCTGGGCGCCCTGGGCCAGCTGGGGAGCACCGACCACCCCACGGTCGAGCGTACGGAGTTGGTGATGCTCGGAGCGGGGCTGGCGGGCCTGACGCTGGCGCAGCTCACCTGGACGCCCGAGCTGAAGCCGGGGGACATCGCCACCATCAATGGCTTCGCCGTGGGCGGCGCGGCGCTCGGAGGTGGCCTGATCTTCCTGGGGGAGGAGGACAAGAGTGACCAGGCCACCGCGCGCATCTTGATGGCGACGACGGCGGCGGGCCTGGTGGGAGGCCGGCTGCTGACCGAGCGCCTGCACTTCAGCGCCGGAGACTCGAGCCTGCTGGGGCTGGGGCTCGCGCAGGGCACGGTGACGGGCGCCATGCTGCCCGGCTTCTTCGAGGAGGATCCCGACGGCAGGAGCGTGGCCTCCGGCATGCTGCTGGGCTCGTCGCTGGGCACGCTGGCCACGGTGGGGCTGACGCAGGTGACCGAGTACACCCCCGCCGAGGTGGGCCGCATGGCCGTCATCGATCTGTTCGGCTCGATGGCGGGCGTGGGCACGGTGATGATGCTGCGAGAGGATCAGACCTCCGAGCGGGACGTGCAGCGCGGCCTGCTCATCGGCAGCCTGGCGAGCCTGGCGGCGAGCTCGCAGCTGACGTCGCGCATGGAGGTGAGCCGCGGGGACGCGGCGCTGGTGGGCCTGGGCTCGAGCTGGGGCGCGTGGCAGGGACTGGGGCTGGCCATTGGGCTGGAGGCCTCGGGCGAGGTGAAGGGCGGCGCGACGTTGCTGGGGCTCGGCCTGGGAGGCCTGGGAGGCCTGGGGCTGTCCCAGGTGGTGGAGGTGTCACCCTACTGGGTGGCGGCGGCCAGCAGCGGCTCGCTGTGGGGCGGCTGGCTGATGAGTTCGGCCCACCTGGCATGGGGGGAACTCGAGGCTCCCGGCATGCTCCTGGTGGTGGCGGCGGGCGACGTGGGCCTGGCGCTGTCCACCCTGGCGCTCTCTCCGCTGGTGGGGGCTACTCCGACGCAGCTGGGCATCGTGAGCCTGGGAGGCCTGGGCGGCGGTGTCCTCTTCACCCTGGGCGGTGGCCTCTTCACGCGCGAGTCGCGTCCGCTGCTTCAGGCCAGCTTCATCGGCACGGGCGTCGGGTTGCTGGTGGGCGGCATCATCGCGTCACGCATCAACCCGGAGCCGGACACCCAGGTCTCGGCGCGGAGGCTGAGCGGCGGCACCGCCGGGCCCTCGGTCTCGTTCCGCGGGCTCTCCAGCGCGCCGCTGTTCAGCCCGGATGGGCGAAGCCGTGGTGTGGCGGTGGTGGCCAGCTTCGAGAACGATTGACCTGGGCCTTCTCGAAGTGTGGCCTTGGGTTCTCCCGGGCCTCGTGAATGGCGTCGAGCAAGACCAGGGCCGGTCGTCACTCTACTTCTCACTCATGCCTTGAGTCCCTGAGTCGTGTGTAACGCGTTACATACCTCCGTCACGCCCTGCCTGGGTGGAGCCGCGGCTTCGGCCCGCATCCACTCGACATCCCTGTGAGCTGGACCGGCATGGAGTTTGCCCCCTGACTGCCCAGGAGGCTTCATGACCGTGCTCCGTCCGCAGTACCCGTACCCACTGGCTCTGTCCTGGAGGCTGCCCAGCGTAAGCCGCTTCACCCTCTTCACGCTGGGACTGATGTGTGCGTCCCCGTTTCATTGCGCCAGCCCTCCTATCCCCCCGGCCCAGCAGTCCGAGTGCGTCCAGAACCTCAAGTCGCTCTACACCCAGATCATCGCTTCGCAGCAGGAGGAGACCCCGGCGGGTGGCAGCCGCCCTTCGCTCCTCACGTTCGGCTTCTCTCCGGAGCGGAAAAACCGCTACGCCTACTTTCTGGGGCCAGGCCCCATGGAAGAGCGCAGAGGCCTCTACGCCGTGCAGCTACCGAGGCAGATGGGCATTGGCGTGGACACCTTCGAGTTCAGGATGGACCGCGAACTCACGTTCCGCGACCTGCCTCCGGACATCGCCCAGCAGGTTGGAATCCGGGTCAACGGTTCTACCTATGACTTCGTCGCGGCCTGCGCGGGGAACATCGACTACCGCTACAACGACAGCCCCGACATCTGGACCATCTCCAGCAGGGACCGGGAGATCAACGGTGAACACGTCATGGCCGGTGAGCCCTACTCCCATGTGAACGACTTGACCTCGAACTGAGCCACTGCCGGGCCACCCGGACCACGAGCCCCAATAGGGACATGCGCGAGCGCCACTCATGAGGTAGGGTGCGAGCAACCCTACCGGAGACATATGATGGCCCCCTTCCCCTCGGACTCCCATTTGCCCGCATACGGCTCGCTCGTCGGCTCGTGGATGGTGGGCAAGCAGATTGGCATTGGCAGCCACGGCGTGGTGTTCCGCGCTGTGCACAAGGACAGGCCCGAGGCTGGCAGCTACGCCCTGAAGGTGGCCCGAAAGGCCGGGGATGAGCGCTTCACGAGAGAGGCCCATCTGCTCTCCCGCATCCACCACCCCTCGGTGCCCAGGCTGGAGACCAGCGGTAGGTGGAGGAGCCATGATGGCGAGGACTACCCCTACCTGGTGATGCAGTGGGTGGAGGGCATCAGCCTGTATGCGTGGGCGCTGGAGCACGGAATCACCCTGCGCCAGGTTCTAGGGCAGCTGGCACAGGCGGCACGCGCGCTGGAAGCAGTGCACCAGAAGGGGGTGCACCGGGATGTGAAGGGCGGCAACATCCGGGTGAGCGACGAGGGCCACGCGGTGCTGCTGGACTTCGGCAGCTGCTGGTACCCAGGGGCCCCCCCGCTGACTGGCAACGCCCTGCCTCCCGTCACCCCTCCCTACCGAAGCCCTCAACAGGTGATGTTTGGGTACGCTCTGGAGCGCGGGTGGCAGGGCGTCTACAAGGCCCCGCCGGCGGATGATCTCTACGCCCTGGGAGTGACCGCCTACCGGCTGCTGACCGGTCGCTATCCTCCGAGCCTCTCGGACTTCGATGGCTCCACCCAGGTAGTACCGCTGGAGGCGCCCCGGGGACTGAATGATGTGTGTCCGGAGTTGGGCGAGTTGATAGTGCGGCTGCTCTCCGAGGACCCCAAGGCACGAGGCAGCGCTCGAGGAGTGGCGGAGGAACTGGAGGCCTTGCGCGAGTACTCCCGCTCGGCGCTGGACGATCCCTGGATAGCGGATGCTTCCCGGCAGCCCACCGCGAAGCTCAAGCCACCGGCGCATCACCCGCCCGCACCACCACCGGCACCTCGCGAGCCTGCACGGCCCCCGGTGGCTCGTGAGGACACAGCAAGAGAGTGGGTACCGCGTCTGGTTCTGGCTGGAAGCGTCCTTGTCCTGGCGCTGCTGGGACTGTTGCTGCCGAGCGACGTGGGCCAGAGAGAGGTGGCTTCCACAGAGCCTGCGAGCCAAGCGTCCATCCCTGAGCAGCCGGATGCAGGCACCACCGTGGGGGAGGAAGGCGTAGCCTCGGTGTCGTCGGCTGAAACGCGTCCAGTCTCCGAGGGGAAGGTCTCGCGCAAGATGCCCAACAAGCCGGAGCCAGGACAGCGGCGTCCTCCGTGCACGCCCAAGGAGGCGGTCGTGGAGATCAATGGAGGCTGTTGGGTTCCTGGAGGAGGCGCGAAGCCCCCCTGCGAGGATGGTTGGTACGAACACAATGGGCGTTGCTATTTCCCGATGCCCGGTCAGGGGCGCATCCCAACCTCCGAGGAGCCCCCGTAGAGCGCTGTGGAGGAACCAGTCAGCTCTCAAAGCAGTTACAGCCCACCAGGTAGCGCCCAGCGCCGCTTCCCACCAGTCCAGTGGGAAGTGCCGGGTGGAGCGGCGACCCGGGACGTTCTGGTGCGGGGAAGCTGCCTGAGGAATGCTGCATTCGAGGGGTGGCTCATGCGGAATAGCCCGGAAGCTGAGGAGCGCAGCCGGAGGTGCCACGGCTTGTGGCTGATGCTCCTGCTCGTGTTGGCAGGTTGCAGCACGGTGAGCGGGCCACCCATGGGAGGCATGGCGGCCTTCCAGAACATGCGTCACCGACCCGCCAAGCCACGGCCAGCCTCTGGCGATGCGCACGCGCAGAAGAGGGCGCCCCAGGCGCGCTCCATTCCCTCGGGCCGTGCAGACCCACGAGCCATGGTGACGCGCTCCACCCAAGGTGCCCTGCTGGAGGTGGACCGCTTCGAGGACGTGTTGCAACTGGCTGGACTCGGCAACGTGAGCGAGCTGCCGCCGCGCGAGGCGCCGCTCACGCCCGAGGATGCGGCGGCACTCCACGACGCGCTGCTGAACAAGCCCGTCACCCTGGGCAACTTCGGCCCCCGGCTGGTGGCCTCGTACCTGCTGAGCGAAGTGATGGAAGAGGAGCAGGAGCTGCCCCGGGCAGAGCTGCTCCAGCGGATGGAGCGCTTCAAGAACCTGGCGGTGCTGCGACCAGATGGCTACCTGGCCTGGGCGCTGAGCGGGCGTACTCAGCAGCGCGTTGGCCCGGTGGAGTGGGAGGACGGAGCGTTTCGCGCCCGGGCCTTCGAGCTGGGACGCTTCTACTCAGGCCGCACGGCGGCCTTCTTCCCGGTGGATGAGCACCTACGGCCCCTGTGGAAGCAGGGCCCCCTGGCCGAGGTGTACGACGACGCGGACGTCATCAGCCGGGTGATGGATGGAGCCGAGGAGTCCTTTGTTGAGCTGGGCTTGACCATTGGCCACCTGGTAGCACACCCCATCGACAGCGCGGCGCAGCTGAGGCAGCTGCCGCAGAGCCTGGCCAGCCTGGTGGCCAACTCTCCGCAGTACCTGGAGCGCTTCCGGTGGATGACGCGCGGGGAGCAGATCGAAGCGCTCTCGAAGCTGACGACCACGCTGTACTCCCTGTACAGCGCAGGAGCGGGCGCCACACGCACGGTGGCTGGGCTGGGGCGGGGAGCCGAGAGGCTCTCGGTGCCCGCTCTGTCGCTGTCCGCCGAGGGCGCCCTGGTGATGGAGCGGGTGGCAGTGCCGGTGGGGCGCACCGCCGCGGCGGTGAGCGGAGGGCCTGGAGCCGTCATCATCCTCCAGCGCGCCAACACCGCCGCGAAGGGTGGCCAGCCGCCTGATGATCTCAGCCCCAAGAGGTGGTTCGCGTACTCCGGGGCCAAGCAACTCGTGGAACAGGCCAAGCGGCAATTCACTGCGGCAGGAGGAGTGCCCATCCGTTGGCATGTCGCCGAGAAGAAAACTGCCGATGCGATCCGGGAGTTATTCAAGGGCGAGAGCGTCAAAGGAATTGAAGTCGTCCACACCCCTGCGCTCCAGTAAGAAGGGCCTCATGAATGAGACGTACTACCTGGGTGCGTACTGGGGGTCCCGGCAGGAAGACGCCGGGGCATGTGCCCAGCGTACCGCTCAGATGCTCCGTCTGCTTGAGCCCATCGATCCGCTCTTTGCTCACTGGTTCAAGAGCGCGAAGTCGCTGAAGGAGTCCCTCAAGCGCCCGCTGGACACGGAACTCGGAGGCCTTCGTCAATACATCCAGCGGATGATGATGAAGGATGACCGGCGCATGCCCATGCCAGAGCTTGGCTTCAGCGTCTGGCTGTGGAACGGCGGGAGCGGGGGAGATGACGTGTGGCTCAGCCTTGGCTGTGGGGGTTACTCAGAGCGGGTGTCCAATACATGCGTCCTGCGGGCCCCTTATAAAGGACCAGTTTCGGAACGAGTGCTGACCGGCGCCTTTCAGACGGAGGTGCTCCGCGCCATCGCCACTGCGTGGGACCCGGACTGGGGCGTGGCCATTTCCAATGCGTCCCGGGACATCATCGAGAAGAAATGTCCGGACGTGCTGGTGGGATGGGTGACGTACCTCTCGCGCCGCCTGGGCCGTGTGCCTCCGCTGCCCGCACCGGTGCGCATCGAACCGGTGGGCGAGTTGGGCACGCTGGTCATCCTCACGCCGGAGCGTTTCACCGCCGCAAACCCCGAGCACCTGGAACTGGCCGAGCGGGTACGCGAACTGTTGGAGCGGGAGGGGCTGCTGCAGCGCCCGAGTGCCAGTGGGGCTGCGCCCACGTCCAGGAGCTGACCAGCGCCACCGTTGCTGGCTACCTCCACCGCCGCGCAGGCAACCCACCAGGCGCCTACCTGACAAAGCTCTTTTTCCGCTTCCAACCACGTAGGTCGTGTTGCATCCTTCCTACGTATGGCGTCGGTCTCCAAGCCCCGGGCCTCGCACGCGTCGGCCGAAGAAGCGCCCTTGGACACGGCATGGGTCCCCGTGTTGTCTCCAGCGGGCCATGTGTCTCTGGAGAGGGCGGTGGAGCCCGAGGAGCGCCTGCCGCCCGCGCTGGCCCGGCGTCTTGTTACGGCCTTCACCCAGGGCAGCGCGGCGGGCCTCTTCCACCTGGGGGCGGTCGCGGTAGGTCTGTCGCTGCCTCCCGCCCTTGCCTTCTGGCGCGACTTCGCCCGGGACTTCGTCGCCGCGCTGTGCGCTCACGAAGCCTTCGAGTCTGCGCCCTCTGCGCTGCGCCTGCCTGCCCCACCTGCGGAAGCGCTCTTGCAGCGGGCCGAAGCAGCCCCGCCCATGCGTGGCGGCGAGTACCTCACCCCCGCCGTGCTGGCCTCGCTCTGGGACTCGCTCCACACCGCATGGAACGAGCACCTCGACCGGACGCCAGGCCGCTCTCCCCGGGAGGTGCTTCAGGCGCTCAACCCAGCCTGGAGTGGCATCGGCCGTGTCTACTTCCACCTGGCGGAGAACAAGCGCGACGCGGAGCGGCCCTTCGCCTTCCTCGCCACCTATACCCAGGGCGTCTCCTCCCGGGGCACTCCCCTACACCGCCCCCTGGGTGAGGCCCTGCATGCCTCGGCGCGCGCCGAGGATGCCGCGGCGCTCCGGGCCCTGCTTGTCCCCGTGCAACGCGCCACCGAACAGAGCTCCCTGGCCCGCGAGCTGGTGCAGAGCAAGGCCCTCTTTCACCCCCTGGCGTGGACGCCCCAGGAGGCCTGGCGTTTTCTTCAGGAGGTGCCCCAGTTGGAGCAGAGCGGCATCGGCGTGCGCGTGCCGGATTGGTGGCGCTCACGCCCGCGCCCTCAGGTGACGGTGCGCCTGGGCGAGGCCCCTGCCTCGGGCCTGGGCCTGAAGGCGCTGCTGGACTTCAACGTCTCCCTTACCCTGGATGGCCAGCCGCTCACCCGCCAGGAGCTGGCCGCCCTGGCCGGCTCCGGCCGTGGCCTGGCGCTGCTGCGTGGCCAATGGGTGGAAGTAGACCGCGAGCGGCTGGAGGCGGTGCTGGCCCACTGGAAACAGGTCCAGCGGCAAGCCGGCCCGGACGGCCTCTCGCTGCTCGAGGGCATGCGGCTGATGGCCGGGGCGCCGCTGGGCTCCGGGGCCGAGGCCCCCACCGAGGAGGAGCGCGCGTGGGTGCAGGTGCAGGCCGGGCCCTGGCTCGAGCAGACGCTGCGCACGTTGCGCGGCCCGGAGGCGCTCGACGAGCACGCGATGATTCCGGGCCTCGAGGCCTCGTTGCGCCCGTACCAGCGCGCGGGAGTGCACTGGCTGCATGTGCTCTCCCGGCTGGGGCTGGGGGCCTGCCTCGCCGACGATATGGGACTGGGCAAGACGCTCCAGGTGCTCGCGCTAATGGCCTGGCGCAAGGCCCACCTTCCACCGGGCCCGCCTCACCTCGTGGTGGTGCCTGCCTCCTTGGTGGGGAACTGGCAGGCGGAGGCGGGGCGCTTCACGCCGGGCCTGCGCGTGCTGGTGGCCCATGCCTCGGCCCGGCCCCTTGCCACCCTCACCGAGGCCGAGGTGGATGCCCACGAGCTGGTCCTCACCACCTACGGCACCCTGGAGCGGCTGCCCTGGGCGAAGCGCCGCCCGTGGAGCCTGGTGGTGCTCGATGAGGCGCAGGCCATCAAGAACCCTTCCGCTCGCCAGACGCGCGCGGTGAAGGCGCTCAAGGCCGAGGCGCGCGTGGCGCTCACCGGCACTCCGGTGGAGAACCGGCTGGGCGATCTGTGGAGCCTCTTCGATTTCCTCAACCCGGGGCTGCTCGGCAACACTCGCGAGTTCACCGCCTTCTGCCGCGTGCTGGCGCAGCGGGGGAGCCATGCTCCCCTGCGGGCGCTGGTTCAGCCCTACCTGCTGCGCCGGCTGAAGACGGATCCCCGGGTGGCCGCGGAGCTGCCAGCGAAGGTCGAGGCGCGCGCGGAGTGTCCGCTCACTGCGCGCCAGGCGGCACTCTACCAGGAGGGCGTGGACGAGCTCGCCAGGCGGCTGGAGCAGGTCCAGGGCATGCAGCGGCGGGGGCTGGTGCTGGCCTTCCTCACCCGCTTCCAGCAGGTGTGCAACCACCCCTCGCACTGGCTGAAGGATGGGCGGTGGGCGCCCCAGGACAGCGGCAAGTTCCAGCGGCTGGCCGAGCTGTGCGAGACGATCGCGGCCCGGCAGGAGAAGGTGCTGGTCTTCACCCGCTTCCGGGAGCTGTGCGAGCCGCTGGCGGACTTCCTCTCGCGGCTGTTCCCCCGAACTCCCCTGGTGTTGCACGGCCAGACGCCCGTGAAGCAGCGCACCGCCCTGGTGCGGCGCTTCCAGGAGGAAGAGGGCGCCGGGTGCTTCATCCTCTCGCTGAAAGCAGGAGGCACGGGCCTCAATCTCACCGCCGCCACGCACGTCATCCACTTCGATCGCTGGTGGAACCCAGCGGTGGAGAGCCAGGCGACAGACAGGGCTTACCGGATCGGCCAGCGCAGGGGCGTGCTCGTACACGTGCTCGTGTGCCGGGGCACGATCGAAGAGCGCGTGGATGCGCTGCTGGAGAGCAAGCGCGAGCTGTCGCGCGAGGTGCTCGAGGGAGGGGCAGCGCCGCTGCTCACCGAGTTGCCGGATGCGGAGCTGCTCCAGCTCGTCTCGCTCGATGTGCGGCGCGCGGAGGCAGCGGCCTGAGGCAGGTGGCTCGTGAACGCTGGAGGTGACGCGATGTTCGATGGTCTGTACCCCGAGTATGTCAGTGTGGCCGAGCGCCAGCGGCGCGCACAGCGTGAGGTAGCGAAGCTGCGGCGCCAGGGGCGCCGGGTGGAACCCATCTCCGTGGAAGGGCGCCAGGTGGCAAGCACGGTGTGGGGCAAGGCGTGGTGCACCAACCTGGAGGCCTACAGCGACTTCGCGAGCCGGCTGCCGCGTGGGCGCGCCTACCTGCGCCATGGGCAGGTGGTGGACCTGGAGGTGCTCCCCGGCAAGGTCCGGGCGCTGGTCAGCGGCACGGAACTCTATCGAGTGGAGGTGAAGGTGAAGCCGTTGCCCGCGGCCCGCTGGCGAAAGCTGGTACAGGCCTGCGCTGGGCAGGTGGCCTCGGTGGTGGAATTGCTGCAAGGCCGGCTCTCCGCTCCTGTGATGGAGGTGCTCTGCCATCCAGGAGAGGGGCTCTTTCCCACGCCGAAGGAGATCGCTCTGTCCTGCACCTGTCCAGACTTCGCGACGCTGTGCAAGCACGTGGCGGCGTCACTCTATGGAGTGGGAGCGCGGCTGGACACGGCGCCGCAGCTGCTCTTCACCTTGAGACAAGTGGACGGAGCGCAGCTCGTCACGGGCGCGGCGGCAGGGCTGGCGAAGCAACTGCCGACAAGCGTGCCCACGCTGAGCACCGGCAGTGATCTCGAGAAGCTGTTCGCCATCGAGCTGGCGCAGGCCGCGGAGGATGCGCCAGCCCCACGCCCGGCCAGGCCTCGGGGCACTGGGAAGCCCCGCCAGCCCAAGCGGCGAAAGGCAAGCCCGGGACGCCGCACGAAAGCCCGGCAATCCGGGACGAAAGGAGAGGGCTCCCCGGTGATGAAAGCGATGCTGGAGAAACTGGAGCGGTTGAGCAGGCGGTTCGCAGGCCGAGCAACCGGCAGGCGTGTGTAACGACTGGAGGCCGTGAGGCCCCCTCAGGGCTTCACCGTGCCGTCCGCCTCGACGAGGAAGGAAAGCCCGGGCTCGGGACCATTGCCGGGCGTTTCCACCACTCGGGTCAGCTGCACCCCATTGGCGAAGACATTCTCGGTGGTGGCCCCGTTGGGGTCGCGGTCACAGTAGTTCGCATCGCTCACGCGGATGCTCAGGCGCTCTCCCACCGGGACGCCCTTGAACGTCCGCCGCCACTCCATGGCGCCATACTTCTGGAGAGGCACCAGATCGAAGTTCCGCCAGCTCGGGTGAATGTGGGTCTCACCCACGCCACAGTCCGGGATGTCGAAGTTCCGCTCCGTGGAGGCCAGATAGGCGAAGGTCACCTCGGCCGTAGCCGGGGGAGTGACGGCCTCCGGCTCCCCACAGCCCGTGAGCACCGCGAGCCCGACTCCCGCGCAGAAGGCTCTGCTCTTCATCCGCATCACTCCTCTCAGCACCTCGCTCCGCGCAGAAGTCTAACGCCGCTCAATCCCGCGCGCTGGGCCACGCCCGGGGCAACAGCAGGGCGAGCAACACCACGCTCGCCCCCGCCAGCGCTCCCGCGAGCAGGAAGGCCACCGCGCTGCCCCAAGCCGTCCACACCGCGCCGAAGAGCAGCCCCGCCGCCAGAGAGGCTCCTCCCACCAAGCCGTTGTACAGCCCGAAAGCGCGCCCCCGCGCGGAGGCCGGCACCAGCGAGAGCAGCAGCGACTTCTCCGCACCCTCGGCCAGCGCGTGGTACAGCCCATACACCGCCATGACGAGGAGCGTGCCCGTCACCCCGTGCACCCGCGAGAGCGCCACGTAGCTCAGCGCGTACAGCCCCCACCCCGCCATCACCAGCCGCGCCGCCCCGAGCCGATCCGCCAGCCACCCCGCCGGGTATGAGACCGCCGCCTTCACCCCGTGCAGCATCAGCCACGCCAGCGGCAGCAGCGCTGGGCTGGCCCCCTCCTCGCTCAGCTTGAGCAGAATGAAGGCATCCGTGGAGTTGGCCACTCCGAAGAGCACCACCGGAACGAGGTAGTACGCCAGCCGCCTCGGCACGGGCTCCTGCTGCTGGGCATTCGCCTGCGCTGGCCCCTGCTCGCGAGCCGGTTCGGCGGCCAGCAGAATGGCCAGCACGCCCAGGAAGCCCGGCACAGCCGCCGCGAGGAAGATGTGCTCCACGCTCATCCCCGCCGCGACGAGCAGCATGGCCAGCAGGGCTCCCACCGCCGCGCCCGCGTGGTCCATGCCCCGGTGGAAGCCAAAGGCCCGGCCTCGTGCGCCCTCGGGCACCGTGTGGGCGATGATCGCGTCGCGCGGAGTGCTGCGCACGCCCTTGCCCACCCGGTCCAGCGCCCGGATGACCAGCGGATGCCAGGGCGCGGTGACGAAGGCCATCATTGGCCGTGCCAGGCTGGACACGCTGTAGCCCATCAGCACCAGCGGCTTGAGCCGCCGCGCCCGGTCCGCCCACACGCCCGACTGGTACTTCAGCAGCGCGGAGATGAAATCCGCCAGGCCCTCCATGGCCCCCAACAGCAGCGGGGCCGCGGGCAGGCGCGCGGCGAGGAACGCCGGCAGCAGAGGGAAGATCATCTCACTGCTCACATCGGTGAGCAGCGACACCAGCCCGAGCACCACCACCGTGCGTGGCAGCCGCCCAGAGGCTCCCGGTGTCTGAACAGGACCGTTGCTCACGCTCCTGCCTCTTCCCCGCCCTAGCTGGACGCCTGAGCCGGGACGCCCGGCCCCTCAGGCATGTGCGCCAGGGAGCCATGGGTTTCGGGCAGGCCCGCGATCCGGCGGACGAGCCGCCGGCGGACCACGTCGACGTGCTCGCGGAAGAAGTAGAGGTTCTCGGCGTACGCCAGGGGCATGGGGATCCGGTTCACCTCCCGCTCCGCCTCCTCGAGCCGCTTCAGCATGTCCTCGAGCATCGGCCGGTCCGGATTCTCCTCGAGCTGGAGCTCCACCTCCTTCAGGCGTGCGTACCAGCGGAAGATGCGGGAGCGCACCCGCCACAGGAACAGCGCCGGCACCGCCTTCACGAGCGGCACCACCACGGCGATGATGGGCACGAGAATCACCCACAGCCGATCCACCAGGTTCGCCGCCCAGAACGGCAGGTAGCGCTGCAGGAACGGGACACCCGCCTGGTAGTAGCGCCGGGCTTCGCTGCTGAGCGGAAAGCCCGCTTCGAGTGGCGCGGGAAACTCGCCTGCCTTGTCGAGCAGTCCGGAGCCCCCATGAACCTCGCTCGCAGCCCGCATGAGCAGGTACGCCAGGGCGGGATGCAGCGAGTCTCGCGCCACCAGGTTTGCCGTGGGCGCCAGCAGCACCACGTCGCTCTGGGGCACGTCCGCCGCCAGATCGAACACCCCTCGAGGCAGGACGAGCTTGGACAGGTACGGGAACTTGCGGGTGTAGGCATCGGCCCGAGCGAAGCTCAGCAGCCGCACGCCAGGGGCAGCCGCAAGCTTCTGGATCGCTGGTGCCTCCGCGGGGGCGACGAGGAACGCCGCGTCGATGGCGCCGCTCTTGAGCTTCTCGATGGCCTCGTCACGCTCGAAGGGCAGCAGCTCGGTGGTGGCCAGGTCCACGCCGTTGGCCTTCAGCAGCGTCTCGGCGAGCGCGCGTGTCCCGCCCTCAGCGGGCCCGACCGAGATGCGCCGGCCCCGCAGCCCGCCCACGTCGTCGAGCAGCTCGCCCCGGTAGAAGACCCACAGCGGCACGTACGCGAGGCTGCCGAGCGAGACGATGTTCGCCGCCTTCTCCGCTCCCACGGTGCCGCTCTGCACGAACGCGACATCCACCGGCTGGGATTCGTCGGCCAGCAGCTCCACGTTGGTGACCGAGCCCTTCGTCGGACGCGTCTCCAGGGTGATGCCCTGCTTCTTGAGAAACTCCTGGTAGCGCCGCGCGTAGTACCGCGAGCCACCCTCGTCCTGCGCCATCGCCACGGTGAGCGTCTTCGGCGGCGCGGGCTTGACGAAGTAGAAGGTGACAGCGAACGCGACGGCGGTGATGAGGACCGCCGGTCCCGCGGTGATCCACAGGTCGCGCCGCAGCGTGCGCCGGAGCTGCTCCCTGAACTTTTCCGTATTCATGCAGGGCGCAGTATAGACTCCGTTCCATGGTCGAGCCCGCCGAGACTGGCTCGGACCGACCGCTCGGAGGCGTGACTCTACGCGACCGCCTTCATGGTGATGGTCACCGGCGTGGCGTGCGTCAGGTTGTCGCTCACCGGGCAGCGCGCCTCGACCTCGCTCCGGAGCTTGGCAATCTGCTCCGCGCTCGCGGTGCTCTTGATGTGGATCGCCGCCTCGAGTGACTGGTACCCCGCGCGCACGTTGCGGTCAGTGCCCGCGAACTTCGCCGGATCCAGCGAGCCCCGCACGGTGATCTCCGTGCCGGACACGGGGATGCCCAGCTCCTTGGCGATGAAGAACGTCATGTAGTTCAAGCACCCCGCGTGCGCCGCGAGGATGAAGTCCAGCGGGCTCGGCGCACCGTTGCGCCCGCCCAGCTCCGGCGGCTCGTCCATGAAGATCTTGAACGCGTGCACCTCGGTGGTGCTGCGGGCCATGCTCTCGCCGAAGGTGCGGACCTCGCCGGTGTACATCTGCTTCGCCATGGTGTCTTTCTCCTGATGAGTGGGGCAGCGAGCGCTCACAGGCTGAGCTGCCCGGGAGCGGCTACCCGCCTACTGCTGGATACGCTTGCGCGTTACCGGGATTTCCACAACCGGTCCGGCCCCTGCATCTCCCGCGTGGGCCCGGCGCACACTCAGCACCACCCGGCTGTTCTCCGGCCCGCGGATCCGGTTGATGGAGCCGCCGAACCCGAGCTCCACCACGGGCACTCCGTCGATGCGCAGCACACCATCGCCTACCGCCAGCCCGGCCTCGGCCGCGCCGCCCCCTGCGACCACCTGGCCCACCACGAGCGCATCGTCTCGCGCGGCCAGCACCGCGCCAATCCCCACCAGGTCGACCTGGGGCTCCTCGCCCTCGTCCGTCTTGCGCAACGCGATGATCAGCGGCGCGGCGCCCGGGCGAGCCAGCACGTTGGAGATAACCCGGCTGTGATGGCCCTCGGCGGCGGCGTACAGCGAGACTTCGTGCGGAGGCAGCCCGTCGATGGCGAAGTCTCCCTTCGCGTCGGACAGGGCGTCGAACCGCACGGACAGAGCCCCTTCGCCAAAGATGCCCTCCACGGAGACCCGGGCCTGAGCGAGCGGGCGCTCCGAGCCGGCCTCCACCACCCGCCCCGTCAGGCGAGCCCCACGCGAGAGCGCGAAGTCCGCGCGCACCGGGGCACGGGTCTCTTCGGTGACTTCGACGGGGCTCTCCGTGGCCGCGTAGCCGGGCGCCACCACCTGCACCACGTAGCTGCCGGGGGGCAGGCCCGCCACCTCGTAGCGGCCTCCGGGGTCGATGAAGGAGAGCTGGGTGAAGGACTCGCGCTGCAGCGGGCCCACCTTGAGCATCACCGCCACGGCAAACGAGACGACCGGAGCCCCCGAGGCCGCATCCCGCACCGAGCCCACCAGCTTCGTGCCCTGCAACAGCTTCAGGGTGAGGTCCCGGCGGCCCGCGGGCACATCCATCAGGCGGGCGGGCGCGAGCCCCATCTGGCGGGCGGTGAGGTCATAGGTGCCGGGCTCCACGTCTTCGACCGTGAAGCGTCCCTGCTCATCCGTGAGCGCCTCGTAGCCCATGAAGTCACCGAAGACGGTGGGGTAGGCCCGAGCCGCGGTGCGCACGGAGACCAGCGCTCCCGGCACGGGCCCCCCTGCCGGATCCACGACCACCCCCGCGAGCCCCTCGTTGCCGGGGGGACGGGTACCGCCATCTCCCGTGTCTCCCGGGCGCTTGCCCAGGGTGAGTTCCATGCGGCGCGCGAGCGCGACCGAGGGTGTCACCTCGCCGCGCGCGGAGGCATAGGCCGGGTGCCGGGCCTCGACCTGAGCCCCTTCGGGAGCACGGAAGCGGAACTCGCCCGCCGTATCCGAGGTGAAGGTCTCATCCGTCGGGAAGAGCACCGACTCGCCCGTACGGCCGGTGAGCAGCCGGATGCTGGCTCCGGGCACGGGCTGGCCGTCCGGGGACAACACCTTGCCCACCAACTCCACCTCCGGCGTCAGCGCCAGGGTGATGTCCGAGATGCGCTGGCCCTCGCTGGCCGTGAGGCGGATGGAGCTCTGGCCCCACTCGGGGCCGAAGGGCAGGTACCCCTTCGCCGTCACCACCGCGAGCTGGTAGGTGCCCGCCGCTCCCGGCAGGAAGCGGAACCGGCCGTCCGCGCCGGAGCGCACCGAGGAAGCACCGCCCTTCTCCGAAGCGAAGGTGAGCTCGGCGCCTCCAATGCCGGCCCCATCCGTGGCGGAGACGACGCGGCCCTCGAAGGCACCGTAGGTGGCGCGCTTGTCCTCGGTGGAGGCCGCCGCGGGCACCATGCGCAGAGGCGCGGAACGGCTGGTGGCCGCGGGCGGCCGGGCGGATGGCGCGGGAAGGGTGGCAGGCTCTCTGGGGGCCGGTGGAGCCGTGACCTGTGCCGTGGGGGCCGAGGGCGGTGTCACGGGTGCGCTGCCCGTGGAACCACCTCGGGCGAAGAGCACAGCCAGCAGCACACCCAGCGACAGAACCGAGAGCACGGCCCACAACACGCGCTTGTTCATGGGTTCAGGGACCCTCACCCCGTCCCTCTCCCGGGGGGAGAGGGGTATTGGCTCAGCGCCGCGGCCCCAGGCCCGCTTTCTTCCGCGCCTCGAGCAGCTTCTGCACTTCCGCCGGAGCCAGCGGCTGCACCTGTCCCAGCGAGCGCGCCGCCATCAGGATCTTCGCGTAGTGCTCCACCAGCTCCATGCGCAGCAGCGCCTGCGTCAGGTCCTCGCCGTGGGTGATGGCGCCGTTGCCCGTCAGCAGCAAGGCGTCGTACTCCGCCGCCGCCGCCTCCACCCGCTTGACGCCTTCGGGATCCCTCGGCATCGCCCGCGCCAGCGTTGGCACCCGGTCTCCCAGCGACACCACCATTTCTGGCAGGGCGATGGGCGACAGCTCCTGCCCCACCAGGCCGAACGCCGTGGCCACCGGCGGGTGCGCGTGCAGCACCACCATCGCCTCGGGCCGCGCCCGGTACACCGCCAGGTGCAGCTCCAGCTCACTGAACGGCTTGCGCCGCCCCTCCAGCACCTTGCCCTGCGCGTCCACCACCAGCAACGACGCGTCGTCGATGTCCCGCTTGGACACCGCCGTGCACGTAATCAGGAAGCGCTCACCCTTGAGCCGCACCGACACGTTGCCGTCATGGTTGGCCACCCAGCCATACGCGTGCATGCGCTGGGACGTGGCCACCACTTCCGAGCGCAGCTTGGGCAGCGGCACGAACCCCTCGCTCAAGTGTGCACCTCGTCCACCACACCCACGATGAGCGAACGGATGGGCAGCGTCTTGTCCCCGAGGATCTGCCGCACCCCACCGCCCTCGCGCATCACCAGCACCACGTCGCCCTGCCCCGCCGACGAGGTGTGGTCCACCGCGATGAAGCTCTTACCCGTGGGCTGCTGGTGCTCATCCAGCGGCTGCACCACCATCAGCTTCCGCCCCGCGAAGGCCGGATGCTTGATGGTGGAGGTGACGGTCCCCAGCACCTTGCACAGGTTCATACGTCCACCGAGTCCACGATGCCGACGATCGCCGCGTCCACCGGCACGAACCACGGATCCAACGCCAGCGCCGCCTCGCGGCTGCCCACCAGGTACACCAGCTCACCCGGGCCCGCGGACACCGTGTCCACCGCTACCTCCGGGCTGCCCATGGGCTCGCGCTGGTGGTCCAACGGCTGGACCACCAGAAAGCGCTTGCCCTCGAGCCCCTCGTACTTCTGCTCGCAGACCACCGTGCCCAGCACGCGTCCCAGGTACATGCGCGTGTGCCCGTTACAGTGCCCCGGAGCCGAGGACCAGGGGGATCTGCAGATCCACCTCCTCCACCCCGTCCTCCGCCTTGAAGGCGGGGAAAGCCATGCGCGTGGCGGCCTTCTTGATGCAGGTGCCCACCGGCGCGCTATCCAGCGCCTTGTTGTCCAGCTTGGCGCTCTTCACCGTGCCAGAGGTGCCCACCGTGGCCACCAGCGTCACCTTGCCGCCCTTGAACTTCGGGTTCTTGCGCAGCTCCTGCTCCACGCAGCTCTTGATGGCGCCCTGGGACTGCGCCACCACCTTCGCCACATCCTCCTCCGCGGGCCCGCCCGAGGCCGCCGCGTCCACCGGCACCTCCTCGGTGTCCTTGCGCGCCTCGGGGCCCACGTCCGTCTTCGTGGTGTCTCCGTAGAGCGCCTTGAGTTCCTCGGCCGACTTCCCCGTCTCCGGAGCCGCGGGCGCCTGGCCCCCCTGCCCCTCGGGCTTCGGCGCCGTGTCGCTCGGCGTCTTGGGAGCCGGAGCCGGCGTCGGCACCGGGGCCGGCGTCACGGGCGCGGGCTTCTTGCGCCCCATCAGCCGATCCCTCAGCTCGCCCACGCCCTCCTGGGAGAAGTAGGACTTCTCCACCGTCTGGCCCTGCGCGTTCACCACCTTCGCCTTGGGGATGAAGTTCAGCTGGTCCAGCGCGAACGCGCCACCCGCGATCAGCAGGATGGGCAGCAGGATGAACAGGGCGATCTTCCAGAACGGGTTGCGGCGGGTGACACCGGACTTCACCATGAAGTGCCGCGTGTCCTCGACCGGCCCCTTCTTGGAGTCCTTGCCCGGCTTGCCCTTCACCTGGGCCAGCGGATCCGGCTGCTCGGCCTCCTGGCCCGCCGGCTGGTCGTCCTGATGGTCCTGCTCGTTCTGGGCAGGCAGATCCAGATCCGAGAACAGATCCGCGCCCACTCCCGCCTGGCCGTTGCCGTTGCCTTTGGCGGACTGCCGCGGCTCCTGCGGCTGGTCGTCCCAGGCCGGATCCTGTGGCTGATCATGCTGCTGCTGCTGCGGCTGATCGTCCCAGGCCGGGTCCTGCGGCTGGTCGTACTGCTGCTGCTGCTGCTGATCCTCCCAGGCCTGGTCCTGCTGCGCCTGAGGCTGATCCCAGGACTCCTGATGCTGAGCCTGTTGCTGGGTGGCGGGCGGATCCAGATCCCACGGCTCGCGGGCCGCGGGCAGCTTGGCCGCCGGCCCCACCGTGGTGGGCTGATCCTCCCAGGCCTGGTCCTGCTCGGGCTCGGGCTGACGCTGAGCGCGCGGGTTGCTGGCCTGAGCGCCGCGGTGCTGCTGGCCGCGGTCCGCCACCGTGGCCGGCTCGTCCGGGAGCTGCGGTGCCATCGGCGGAGCCGGAGGCGCGGGCGGCGGCGCGGGCGCCGCGAACAGGCCCGACAGCTCGGGGATGTCCGCGCCGCGCTTCCAGTCGCCCATGCCCTGCTGCCAGAAGAAGCTGCGCGCGTTGATGGCGCCGCTCTGGACGAGCCCTCGCAGGCCGGCCTCGTCCAACGGGCCCTCCTGCTTGCTCTTCACCATCACGTACCAGGGCGCGCTGGCCGGGCGGGCGGGCGCGGCGCGGGTGGGTTCCTCCTCCCACGGGCTCTGGCCGGCCGGAGCACGCGTGGCGGGCTGGGCCGCCTGCAGCGCGAGCTCCTGCTCTCGGATTTTCGCCACGTCCGCGAGAGACACCACGCGGGTGCTCTCCTCCATCTCGGCGGGCGGACCCTGGACCGAGATGACGTTCTGGCAGTTCTTACAACGGACCTTGACGGTCTTCCCGCGGACCTTTTCGTCCGCGATGGAGTACCGCCTCTGACAATTGTCGCAGGTGAAGTTCAAGTGGGGCGACCGGGGTGCGCTCTTGGGCTCTTGGGAAACGAGTGCGGCAATCTACTCCAGTATCTTCGGGTGCAAAACGTCCGGTTGACTCCTTTCTACGGGCCAACTATTCAGCCGCGCCAACGGATTCTGCTTTCCTCGTTTTCAGAAGGTGGCGAGATGCCGGCGAAGGACCTCGGAACAAAGTACGTCTGCTACAAGTGCAGCACGAAGTTCTATGACCTGAAGAAGCCGGATCCGCTCTGCCCCAAGTGCGGCGCCGATCAGCGCGAGAGCCCTGCCCTCAAGCCGGCCAGCGAAGGCCGCCGGGGCCGGATCGCCGCTCCCAAGGTGATCGAGCCTATCGAGCCTGAGGAGCCCGAGGCCGCCAGCGAGGAGGAGGAGGAAGAGCTGGACTCCTTCGAAGACGAAGAGGCTGTCCCCGGCGCCGACGAAGAGGACATCTGACGCGCCTGGGGTCGCTTCGGCCCCACCTCGCCCAGGCGCAAACCTGGGCCTGAAACGTCAAAGGGCTCCGCGTTACCGCCGCGGAGCCCTTCCTTTGTCTGCACTGTAACCGTTCAGTCAGTTATCGGACGCCAGTTTGATATCCAGCTCGGCCAGAGCGCGGCGCAGCTGCTCGTAGAGGGTGGGCCCCATGGTCTGCATGCCCACGGGCCGCGAGGCCGGCTTGGTGTCCTCGGTCTGGGTGGTGGATCCGGCCCGGTTCTTCTTCTTGGCTTGCATGGTGGGCTCTTTCCCCCGTGAAATGTTGCTGCCCTATTGTATTAGCAATTTCGCCGCCAAGCCAAGCGGGGTTTCTCAGCGCCAGAGATTTCGGCCCCTTGTTGGCCTGAACCCGGGCACCCCTCCCTGCACACCCTCCAGCTTTGAGACATAGTCCGGGATTCCTGTGCCCTTTTCGGACACGGGTGTGTCGCTTTTGACCCTGCACGAAAGCATTAGCGCAGCTCGGCCGTGTCCCACACCTGCTCCAGGCGCACGGTCTCTCCCGGCTTCACGGTGAGGGGGCGCGAGGCCTCGGGCAGCCGCCCGTGCCAGAGCACCAGGGTGTGGGTGCCCTCGGGGACCTCGAGGCGGAAGCGGCCCTGGGCATCCGTGGAGGTGAAGTACGGGTGATCAAAGGTCCGCACCACGGCGCTCATCCACGGGTGGACGTCGCACTTCATCTGCACGGTGCCGGGGGTGGCCGGCAGCGGCTTGCGCAGCGTCATCCCCTCCAGCGGCATGGCCACGTTGAAGACGGACTGGGTGCCCGCCACGGCACGCACGTTGTGCATGACAGGGTCCGAGTTGCGCACCTCCAGGGTGCTGCCCGCCAGAGCGGCCAGGGCGGGAGGCTCATAGGCGCACTTCTTCTGATCCAGCACGGCGGAAGGGGCCTTCACCCCCTCGGCGGGCAGCGAGGCGCCCTGGGCCAGGGAGACCACCACGTGCGCGAGCGCTCCCTGTTCTCCCACCGTGAGCGAGCGGTCGGGCACCTTGTCGCCGCAGGTGGCGGCCACCGTGGGGGTGGTGTCCAGCAGCGCGGGGGGCGGGGGCGTGCCAGTGAGCCGCACCTGGCCTTCGATGACGCCGCGCCCCAGGGGCTTTGCCGGAGGACGCGCTGCGGCAGGCGGCGTGGCGGTGGACTCCGAGGAGGGGCGGCAGGCAGGCACGAGCGCGCTCGAAACCAGCGCGCTGAAGAGCAGGACGTTACGCACGGGAATCCGTGTAACGGGTCCGCGCGGCTTTTCCAATCTCGCCCTGCGGGAAAAGCGGGATGAGGGATGGAGCATCTGCGCGTTGGACCCCAATACATTTTGTTGGTAGATGAGCGCAGGCCACACGCTGATGTGGTCCTGGTGGGAGGCAGCAACTTTGCGGGAGAAACTGAAGGCGCTGGCGGAGCTTCAGAAGGTGGACCTCGAGGTCGCCGCCCTGCGCAAGGCCGCGGACGTCCATCCCCGGCAGATTTCCGAGCTGGAGAGAGAGCTGGGCGCGGCGCGCAGTGCGATCGAGGCCGAGCGCAGCCGGGTCGCGGACATCGAACGGCAGAAGGCGCAGCTCGAGCAGAACATCACCGACGAGAAGGACAAGGTGAAGAAGTGGGAGGCGCGGCTGGCCGAGCAGCGCTCTACGCGCGAGTACTCGGCGCTGGCCCGTGAGATCGACATCGCCAAGAAGGCGAACCTCACCATGGCCGACGAGCTGGTGGAGCTGGCCAAGACGCTGGGCGCCGCGCGCGAGGCCGTCAAGGGCAAGGAGACGGAGTTCGCCGCCAAGCAGCAGCAGCTGGTCGCGCGGATGACGGAGCTTCGCTCCAAGCTGTCCGAGGCCGAGAGCCAGGTGAAGCAGCTCGAGGGACAGCGCTCGGGCGTGGCCGCCTCGGTGGACGCGAACCTGCTGCGCCGCTACGACGCCGTGAAGAAGAAGAAGCTGCCGGCGCTGGTGGGCGTGGTGGCTGGAACCTGCCAGGGCTGCAACATGAACGTGCCCCCGCAGCTCTACAACAACCTGCGCACCTCGCTGGGCACGGACGTGTGCCCGTCGTGCAACCGCATCATTTACGCGGTTGAAGCGCTGGCCGAGCCCAAGTAGCCACCGTGCCCCGTTCCTCTTCACCGCCGCCGAGTGAGGCCGAGATTCTCCGCCACATTGCGCGGGAGGAGCCGCTCACCGCCACGGTGCGTGCCTTCCGGGGCATGACGCGTGAGCGGCTGGGCCAGCTTCTCGAGGAGGCCGCCGAGCGCCTGGCCCCCTCCCCTGCTCCGAAGGAGCGCAAGGCCGCGCCCGCCGCCGAGGCCTCCGAGGAGCCCCGGGGTCCGGTGCCCCGGCTGCGGCTGTACTCGGATGGTGCCGCGCGAGGAAACCCGGGCCCCAGTGGCGCGGGCGCGGTGCTGATCGAGCCCGGCGGCCAGGTGATTGCCAAGCTGGGCAAGTACCTGGGTAACCAGACGAACAACTACGCCGAGTACATGGGGCTGCTGCTGGGCCTCAAGCACGCGAAGACGCTGGGAGCGAAGGAGATTGAAATCTTCGCCGACAGCGAGCTGCTGATCCGCCAGCTGGGCGGGCGCTACCAGGTGAAGAGCGCCTCGCTGCGTCCCCTGTACGAGGAGGCGGTGAAGCTGCTCAACGACTTCTCGCGGGTGAAGCTCGTGCACGTGCCGCGTGAGATGAACGCGGCGGCCGACGAGATGAGCAACAAGGCCATCGACGAGCGGCTCTAGCCCCGGGCAAGGCGTCCAAGCACCTGGCTCACCCGAGCCTCCCTGCGTCCCTGCACGGGCAGGACTTCGAGTCCCAGCTCGAACGGATCGTCCAGAAGGATCCAGGCGAGCTTCTCGTCCACCTGCGTCCGCATGACCGGATCTTCGTGCCTGGGCAGCCGGATGCGGTCGGGTTCCTCGATGGGGACGAAGACCAGGAGGTCCAGCGCCTGAATCGAGGAACGGATCCTGGGGAGCCACTCCTCCAGATCGAACGAGTCGGCCTCCTCGTGAGCCAGGAGGTACCCCAGAAAATCGAGGGGACAGCGATCGAACAGAACGTCCGGTTTCTGCTTCCCCTCTTCGAGCTCCTCCATCGAACGGCGGAGTTGTTCGATGAAGTCTTCCAGGCCAGGAGGCGATGCGAACTCGTACCCCTCTTCTTCGAGGAGATGGTACGGCTCATCGACGACCCGGTACTGCGCGAGCCGCTCTGAGAGGTCTTCAATCAGCGTCGACTTGCCCGTTCGATGGGTGCCGGTGACGGCGATGCGCATGGGGGCTCCTAACACCCGGGGAGTGACCCCGCGCCACCACCTGTTGTAAGACGCGGGTGCCGGAGCGGCCTGGGTGAACGCTGGCCACTGCAGGAACGGGTGGCGGGAGGAAAGTCCGGGCTCCAGAGGGCAGGGTGCTGGCTAACGGCCAGTCGAGGTGACTCGCAGGACAGTGCCACAGAAAACAAACCGCCCGTTCCGCAAGGGGCGGGTAAGGGTGAAACGGTGCGGTAAGAGCGCACCGCGCTCGGGGTGACCCGGGCGGCACGGTAAACCCCACCTGGAGCAAGAGCCAATAGGGGCACGTCCTCGCGGTTGGGGGACAAGGATGGCCCGTCCGATGTGTCCGGGTTGCTCGCTGATGAGGTCCCTGGGTAACCAGGGCCCTAGACGAATGTTCGCCGCCCACCTCGAAAGGGGTGGGGACAAAACCCGGCTTACAGGGCCGCTCCGGCTTTTCTTTAATAATTTCAATGGATTGGGCATGACGATTTATACCGGTCTGCCCAATCCCGGCCCAATTTCCAAGGGCACCACGGCGCCCACCTCCAGCGACACGGGGATCTGCGAGTAAGTCTTCTCGTCGAACGAGTCCGGCGCCAGGTGCGCGTAGCGCTCGGTCATCACGACCGAGTAGTGGCCCAGGATGTCTGGCAGGGACCGGATAGAGCCGCCGTTCATCAGCCACTGGGAAGCGAACGTGTGGCGCGTGGCCTCGTACCAGCCAAGCCCGGGACGTTGGAGACCTAGTGACTCCAGAACAATCCGTAGGTGGCGACCGGGCTGCTCAACATTCACGAGCTACGGGAGGACGAGAGCAGCTCCGCGCTGACGTAGCCCCGGAAAGATAGAAAGGGCCCGGCACGCCCCGTGTTGCGGCAGCCGGGCCCTTCAAGTCACTCCGGCTGGGCGGCTAGTCCTGGCCCGTGTACAGCCGGTAAAGCTGGATCAGCAGCGTCACCCACGACACGGGAGAGGTCTTCTGCCACCCCTCGCACGTGCAGACGTGCTTCTTCCGTCGCTTGGCCATTTGAGTGGCTCCTCGCGTGGATGGAGGGGCCTCCGACGGCCATGCGGTTCAAGTAGTAGCGTCACGTCATGCCACCTCCATGCATCCGGGATCGAATGCGCGGTGCTCATGGCGGTGCAGTTTCACCGCGCAAGACACATCGTTCTCAACAGGGCGTCTTACCGTAAGAGAGTTGACGACATGAACAGGACTTCCTGAGACTCGACTAGAAGAGATACAGCGCGGGCTCAGCACCGAGGCAGTTCGGCTCGGGATAGGCATCCTCGGACGCGGCGTTGACCGCGCAGTGCGCTGCAATGAACACCGTCCAGGCCGTGCCGGACTCGACGCAACCATCTAACTCGGTGCTACGCATCTGCACCTTGTTCTCGTCTTCTCAAACAGACTCACACTTACTGCTGGATCCGCCAGTCATGAGGCTCATGACAGCCGCCAATCCCATCAACATCGGAGTGGTCTTCGAGGCACCTCGGGGAGTGTGTCCGTGAGGACGCAACGCTAGGGTAGTGGGCTGAGGCCGATGCGCGCAACTGACCCCGCAGGACGTTCACGCGAATGTCGACCCACCTGTTCACCCGTCGGCAGAACTGCCGCCCTTCTCATCACCAGAGCAGCGGCAGCTGCTCATGAAAGGTGCGAAGTGGCTAGCGAGAAAGCCCGATAGGCGCCAGCCCGAGCACGCACCACATGGGGCCGCTCGTGCGCGGCGCCTTGACTTGCTTGAGCAGGGATGTCCCGCCCCTCGCTTGTCCGAAAAGCGTACTTCCCGGACACCGGGTCATGAGTGTTGGAGGAAGTCGTTCTGGGACGCTCGATACCATCAGGTCAACGGACTTGATGTGGGACCACTTCGTAGACTTGCCGCCGCATCGCTTGCCCCCCATGTCACAAGCGAGTGATTGTGACGCGGGTCCCTAACCGACTCAGCGGCTCGCTTGAGCAGGGATGGCCTGCCTCTCGCTAGTCCGGAAAAGC
>DASVVJ010000174.1:0-6344 GCA_036389955.1 Myxococcaceae bacterium | reverse complement strand
CGCCGGAGCGTCCGGCGCCACCACCAGCAGCGTGCCACTGCCGGCTACCTCCAGCAGCACCCGCGCCACCTGCCGCGCCGTGCCGGGATCCAGCCCGGCGAATGGATCATCCGCCAGCAGCACCTGCGGCCGTGCCGCCAGCGCCCGGGCAATCCCCGCCCGCTTCTTCATGCCTCCCGAGAGCCGCTCCGGCAGCGCGTTCGCTGCCTCCCGCAGCCCCACCGCCTCGAGCACTTCGCCCGCCCGGGCCTCCGCCTCCTCCGGGCCCACACCCCGGTTGCGTAGCGGCAGCAGCACGTTCTCCCGCACCGTGAGCGAGTCGAACAGGGCATCCGTCTGGAACACCATGCCAAATGCCGCCTGCCGCGTCCGCCGCTCCGCCGCGCTCAGCCGGGCCACCTCCTGCCCGTCCCACCGCACGCTGCCCTCGCTGGGCAGCACCAGTCCCGCCAGCGCCTTGAGCAGCGTCGTCTTCCCCGCACCCGAGCGCCCCAGCACCAGGGCCCGGCTGCCCTGCGGCAGCACGCAGCTTACCTCGCGCAGCACGCTCCGGGCGCCTCGCCGCACTGTCAGCCTGTCGGCGTGCAGCTCCATGGCGCGGGTGGCTCAGGGGCCCCGGTGGACGACTTTGCCCTGGCTGCCCGCCACCCACAGATCGTGCGGCGCCACGCCGTCGATCGAGAACGGAGTCCAGCTCACCGTGAGATCCGGGGTCCAGGTGGTGCCGTTGTAGCGGTACACCACCTCGCTGGTGTGGCTCACGACATACACCAACGTGCTTCCGTAAGCAGCCACGTCCTGGGCATCCGGCGCGGAGGGAATGCGGGGCAGCTCGCTCCAGGTTCCATTGACGCGCTGGAGCACGATGCCCTCGTCTCCCGCCGCGTAGGCCAGGTTTCCGTGCGCCATGTGTACACCGCGCAGGAACACGTCCGTCGGCAGCGTTCCGGGCAGCGTCTCCCGGCTCCACGCTCCGGTGGCCGGGTTCGTTCCGAACGCCCGGGCCACGGGAACCGAGTTCACCAGCTCGGCGCCCACCGCCACCAGGTTCGTCGTGCGGGTGCCATGAATGGCCCGCAGGTTGGCGGCCACCTGCGCCGACAGCGTCACCGTGCCCGCCCCCGTGCCCGTGTAGCTCCACTGGAAGATGCGGCCCTCGCTCGTCACCGCGAACAGCGTTGCGGACGTGCCGCTGGCGAACCCCACCAGCCCGTTGATGCTGGAAGAGCGCCCCGTTTCCACCGTCTCGCAGCCCGTACCGCCTCCCAGCGCGCGAGTGGCCAGTTGGCCCACGTCCGAGCCCAGGAAGACCCGGCCACTGGCGGGGTGGGCCCAGGCGGAGACCCAGTTGCCCGGGCAGTCCGTGTACGGGGTGACGTTGGTGCCATCCACATGCACGAGCACATTGGCGGCTCCCGCCGCCCAGGCCTTGTTCTCCGCGTAGCTGGCCACCACGCGGAAAGCGGCGCTGCCCGTGCCCGAGACTTCCTGGAAGTCCCGCGCGCCGCAGACCTCGTCCACCTGGCTGTTGCAGTTGTTGTCCAGCCGGTCACAACGCTCCGTGGCGCCGTTGAAGGCGAAGGGAGAGCTGTCGTCGCAGTCGTCCGTGGAGGTCACCGCCCCCTGCGCCGGCGGCGTGCAGCTCACTCCAGCCGGCGTACCCGCGTGCCCGTCCGCATCCCCATCCAGGAACCAGCTTCTCGGCAGCTCGCTGCTCACGCACGCCGCACCCGC
Source organism: Myxococcaceae bacterium (assembly GCA_036389955.1). GTDB lineage: Bacteria > Myxococcota > Myxococcia > Myxococcales > Myxococcaceae > DATHBR01. The sequence goes on along the minus strand of DASVVJ010000174.1, from coordinate 4,610 downwards.
CGTGCCCTGGCAGGCAAATGTTCCCTGGCAGCCCTGCGCCGTCGCGCACTGCCCGCCCACGTTGAAGGTGTCGTCCGCCACGCCGTTGCAGTTGTCGTCCTGTCCGTCGCAGAGCGGCTCGGGCCGGTCCGGGCGCACCGCCGGGTTCGAGTCGTTGCAGTCCCGGTTGTTCGTCACGTAGCCCGCCGGAGTGCCGCAGCTCACCTGCAGGCGCACCGGGTCGCCGAAGCCGTCGCCGTCCGAGTCCGCGAAGTACCGCGTCACCCCTGGCGCGTCGCTCTCGTCGCCCGAGCAGTTGTCGTCCTTGCCGTCGCAGTCCTCGGTGGCGCGCGGGTTCACCTGCCGGTCATCGTCGTTGCAGTCCGTGCCGCCCTGGTCCACGCGCACATGGCCGTCGTCGTCCAGGTCCTCGGCGCGCAGCTCCATGGGCACCGCCTCGACGCCCACCTCGGGCACCTGCGCCTCGAGCGTTTGCGTGGACACCGGCCGCGGGTTCTGCGCCGCGCAGCTGGCCTCGTAGGCCGTGGCCGTCAGCACCAGATCCCGGCTCCAGCCTTCCTGGCGGAACACGGCCACCGTGAGCTGCTGGCTCTGGGGGGGCGGGCTGCCGAGGGGGATCTCCTGGGTGACTGTTCGCGAGGCGTCCGCCTTGTCCGCCGCCTGGAGCGTCAGGCACCCCGGCCTGAACGTGGCATAGGACAGGTCCACTCGCAGTGCACCCGCTTTGGGCTCGTCGCTGCTCTTGCACGCAGCGGCCACCACCACAATCCACAGGCCGATCAGGAATAAACGCATTGCTGACGGATTCCCGGGCTCACGCCCGTCTGGTGGGCTCTGCCGCAAGCAGGACCCAGGAGAACTGAATACCCCCTTAGTCCGGTGAGCCGGGCAACGTCCAGATACGCGAGAAGCCCATGGCTCCCTACCCAGCGCTTCGTTATATGGCGCTCTGACAAGTCCGCTACGCAGCCCCCGCGCCCTGTCTTTCATGTTCACCGTCCGACCCTTGCTCGCCGCGCCCCTCTGCGCCTGGCTCGCCTTGACCCCCCAGCAGTCCGCGGCTCAGACGCCGGAAGCGGCTCCTCCGCTAGCGGAGAACGCCCCCCTGCGTCCAGAGACCCCGGCCGCGGCTCCACTCACCCTGGAGCAGGCCGTGTCCCTCGCCGCCGAGCGCAATGAGCGGACCCTGGCCGCCCAGCAGCGCGCCGAGGCGGCGGAGGCACGCGTGGCCCGGGCCCGGGCCTTCTTCTTTCCCGAGCTGACCCTCACCACCACGTACACCCGGCGGATACAGCCGACAGTGGTGCAGCGGCGCGATGCGCTGGGGGCCACCGCCATGGCGAGGGTGACGCTGTTCGACGCGCGGGGCTTTCCCTTGTACCGGGCGGCCCGGCTGGAGGGCGAGGCGGCGGAGCTGGAGTCACGCGAGGCGCGCCGGCTGGTGGGCTTCGAGGCGGCGGACGCGTTCCTCACCACGCTGGGCAATCAGCAGGTGTACGAGGCCGCTGTCCGGCGGCTCGAGTTCGCCCAGCAGAGCCTGCAGGACGCGAAGGCTCGCGCCGAGGCGGGCCTGGCCAGCATCAATGATGTGACGCGCGCGGAGCTCGAGGTGGCCAGCGCCGAGGTGCAGCTGGCCGAGGCGCGGGGCAGCGCCGAGACGAGCCGCCTGGAGCTGGGCTTCCTGCTCGTCTCTCCGGTGGAGGGTGCCCTGGCCCCGCCGGAGCCGCTGCTGGGTGAGGCGCTGCGGCCGGACGAGGGGCTGCTGTCGCTGATCCCAGGCGCCGCGGAGCGCCGGATGGATGTGCTGTCCACGCGGCTGAGGGTACAGGCCCTGGAGGCCTCCGCGCGTGAGCCGCTGGCGCGCTTGTTTCCCACCCTGGGGCTGACCGGGCAGTACCGCCTCACGAATGAGACCGGCCCCATCGGAGTGCCGGGAGAGCAGTTATTCCTCAACCGGGGCTCCGGCTTCATCGCCCTGGAGCTCGCGTGGAACCTTTTCGACGGCGGTGAGCGGTATGCGGAGCGGCGCGAGCGGGTGGCGCTGGCGCGGGCAGCGGAGCTGGAGGCCACCGCGCTCACCCGCCGCGTGGACGTGGACATCGAGCGGGCCCGGGTGTCGCTGCGCAACGCCCAGGCCGCGCTGAAGCAGAGCGAGCTTGCCACCGAGCAGGCACGCAAGAACGCCGAGGAGACAGGGATTCTCTACCGGCAGGGGCTGGCCACCGCACTGGCCATCTCGGACGCGGCGCTGCGCCTCTTCGAGGCGGAAGTGTCGCTGGCCCGGGCGCGCTACTCGCTGGGTATCGCGCTGCTGGACCTTCGGGCCGCGGTGGGACTCGATCCTCTTGGGAAGGAGCCGCAACAGTGAAGCGAGGCATGGGACTGGTGGCCCTGGCGGCCGTGGCGCTGGCCATGGGCATGGGGTGTGGCGGTAAGGAGGGGGGCGGCGCTCCAGGCGGTGGGCCTCCCGCGGGCAAGGCCGGTGGCCCGCCGGGGGGGGGTGGCGGCCGCGGGCCGATGCAGTTCCCCGTGGAGGTGGCGAAGGTGGAGTCGCGCGACGTGGAGTACGTGGTCAGCGCGGTGGGCTCCGTCGAGGCCTTCGAGCGGGTGCAGATCACCGCGCGGGTGGCGGGCGTGGTGGAGCGCGTGGCCTTCACCGAGGGGCAGACGGTGAAGAAGGGGGACCTGCTGGCCGAGATCGAGCCCACGCGCTACAGCCTGGCGGTGGCCTCGGCGAAGGCGGCGCTGGAGAAGGCGCAGGCCACGGCCTCGGAGGCGCAGGCGGGTGCTCAGCGCCGGGCCTCGGTGAACGAGCAGCGCCCGGGCCTGTTGCCCGCCGAGGAGCTGGAGACTTTTCAGACGCGTGCCCGCACCGCGGCGGCCGAGGTGAGCGCGGCGAAGGCGGCGGTGGATCAGGCGGAGCTGAACCTGCGCGACGCGTACGTGCGCGCGCCGATGGACGGGGTGCTGCAGACGCGCACCATTCAGACGGGCCAGTACGTGCAGCCGGGCTACGTGATGGCCACGCTGCTGCGGCGCGATCCGCTGCTGCTGCGCTTCCGCGTGCCCGAGGCGGACGTGGGGCGGCTCAAGCCCGGCATGCAGGCGCGCTTCACGGTGCGCACGGACGGCAGCACGTACACGGGGAAGATCACCCACGTGGCGGCCGCGGCGGACGATCAGAGCCGCATGGTGCCGGTGACGGCGGAGGTGACGGGCAAGGAGGCCGAGGCGCTGCGGCCCGGCGCGTTTGCCACGGTGTCGGTGCCGGTGGAAACCTCGCAGGGCTCGCCGGTCATCCCGCAGACGGCGGTACGGCCCAGCGAGCGCGGCTTCCTGGCCTTCGTGGTGGAGGGGGACAAGGCGCGTGAGCGGGTGCTGGAGCTGGGCATGCGCACGGCGGATGGGCGGGTGGAGGTGAAGAGCGGGGTGAAGCCAGGAGAGACGCTCGTGGTGCGCGGCGCCGAGGCTCTGAAGGACGGGGCGGCGGTGCGCATCGCGGAAGGGGTGAAGCCCGCCCTCACCGGCGAGCCACGCCAGCAGCCTGCCGCCGGTAGCAGCGGTGGCAGCGGTGGTAATGGAGGAGGTGCCGCGCAATGAGCATCACCGAGGCCTGCATCAAGAAACCTGTCTTCGCGTGGATGTTGATGGCGGCCACCATCCTGTTCGGCCTGGTGGCCGCGCAGCGCATTGGCATCAGCCAGTTCCCGGACGTGGACTTCCCCACGATCAACATCTCGGTGAGCTGGGAGGGCGCCTCGCCCGAAGCCGTGGAGAGCGATCTGGTGGAGCCGCTCGAGGAGGCGGTCACCCAGGTGGAGGGCGTGAAGTCCATCACCTCCACGGCGCGCCAGGGCGGCGGCTCCATCACCGTGGAGCTGGATCTGTCACGCAACGTGGACCTGGCGTTGCAGGACGTGCAGACGAAGGTGAGCCAGGCGCAGCGGCTGCTGCCGCGGGACGCCGATCCGCCGGTCATCTCCAAGCAGAACCCGGAGGACCAGCCCATCATGTGGGTGGGCCTGTCCGGGCCGTTCGCGCCGCAGGTGCTGAGCGACTACGCGCGCTACCGCATCAAGGAGAAGCTGCAGACGGTGGAGGGCGTGGGCGAGGTGCAGGTGGGCGGCGCGCTGGAGCGCAACGTGCGCATCTGGGTGGACGCCGAGAAGCTGGACGCCAAGGGGCTCACCGTCACGGACGTGATCGCCGCGCTGCAGCGCGAGCACGTGGAGCTGCCCGCCGGCCGCATCGAGACGGAGGGCCGCGAGGTCAACGTCCGGGTGATGGGCGAAGCGCTGGATCTGGAGACCCTGCGTGGCCTGGTGGTGCGTCAGCAGGAAGGCTCCACGGTGTACCTGTCGGACGTGGCGCTGGTGGAGGACGGCTTCGAGGACATGCGCCGCATGTCCCGCGTGGACGGCAACCCCGCTCAGGGCCTGGGAGTGAAGAAGCAGCGCGGCGCCAACGCGGTGGCGGTGGCCAGCGGCGTGCACAAGATGCTGGACGAGCTTCGCAAGGATCTGCCCGAGGGCATGATGCTGGGCATCAACTTCGACTCCACGCGCTTCATCGAGGAGAGCGTGCACGAGATCGAGATCGAGCTGCTGCTG
>DASVVJ010000173.1:0-12216 GCA_036389955.1 Myxococcaceae bacterium | reverse complement strand
ATGTCGGCTCATCGCATCCTGGGGCTGGAGCAGGTCCCAAGGGTTTGGCTGTTCGCCAATTAAAGCGGTACGCGAGCTGGGTTCAAAACGTCGTGAGACAGTTTGGTCCCTATCTGCTGTGGGCGTAGGATACTTGAGAGGATCTGACCTTAGTACGAGAGGACCGGGTTGGAGACACCTCTGGTGTACCAGTTATCACGCCAGTGGTATCGCTGGGTAGCCATGTGTCGATTGGATAACCGCTGAAAGCATCTAAGCGGGAAACCGACCTCAAGAACAGGTATCCCGGGCGCAAGCCCCTGAAGAGCCGTCGAAGACTACGACGTTGATAGGCCGGGTGTGTAAGCGTGGTAACACGTTGAGCTAACCGGTACTAATTGCTCGTGCGGCTTACTTTATCCTCATCTCTTGCACGCTCCCCGTACAACACGGGGGAGTAAGGGATTCGAGGCCAAGATCGAGGCCCTGCATGTTCCGCAGGCCCGAGAGAATCACTCGGCATAGAGCTTCTTTTCTCAGCAGCAAATCCTTCTGCCTTCGTATGTCACTTTGTCACTCATTTTCCGGTGGCTATATCGGAGGGGTCACACCCGTTCCCATCCCGAACACGGAAGTTAAGCCCTCCAGAGCCGATGGTACTCCGCGGGAAACCGCGTGGGAGAGTAGGTCGCTGCCGGATTTTTTTTATGCGCCCCTGGCGTCTTCACACAGAAGACCCCAGGGGCGCTTTTTTTTGCCCGTGGCCCTGAGCTGCGGCGCCCCCCGAGAACCGCCAGGTAGCCTCCAAGTCGGCGGATTCTCTGGGAAATTTGTCCGTGTTCCGGGGTTTGACTGACCGTCCGTGGTCCGTCTAGAGTCCTTAGGCTCCGCCCGGCACACAACTGCCTTCAGCCGCATCGTCCTGCCCGGGCGGGGGCGACTCCACGAGATGAAGCGTCCCACCACATTCGGGAAGTACCTGCTCCTCGAGCGCGTCAACGTCGGCGGTATGGCCGAGGTGTTTATCGCCAAGGCCTTCGGTGTCGAGGGCTTCGAGCGCTTCCTCGCCATCAAGAAGATCCTCCCGACGATGGCCGAGGACCAGGAGTTCATCACGATGTTCATCGACGAGGCGCGGATCAGCGTTCAGCTGAACCACGCCAACATCGTGCACATCCATGAGCTCGGGAAGTACGACGAGACCTACTTCATCGCGATGGAGTACGTCGCCGGCCGCGATCTGCGCACCATCCTGGAGCGCTACCGCCGGCGCAAGGAGATCATGCCGACCGCTCAGGCGGTCTTCATCGCGTCGAAGATGTGCGAGGGGCTCGACTACGCGCACCGCGCGAAGAATGCGCGTGGGCAGGAGCTGGGCATCATCCACCGCGACGTCTCTCCGCAGAACATCCTCGTCTCGTACGAAGGCGAGGTGAAGATCATCGACTTCGGCATCGCCAAGGCCGCCAATCGCTCGCAGAAGACGCAGGCCGGGATTCTCAAGGGCAAGTTCGGGTACATGAGCCCCGAGCAGGTCCGCGGGATGCCGATCGACCGGCGCAGCGACATCTTCGCCGTGGGCGTCATCCTCTACGAGATGCTCACGGGCGAGAAGCTGTTCGTCGGTGAGTCGGACTTCTCCACGCTGGAGAAGGTGCGCAATGCCGAGGTGCCGCTGCCCCGCCAGTTCAACCCGAACGTCCCGTCGGGTCTCGAGAAGGTGGTGCTCAAGGCGCTCGCGCGTGAGCCGGAGGATCGCTACCAGTGGGGGTCGGACCTGCAGGAGGACCTGATGCGCTTCCTCCTGGCGGGGGATGCCATCTACTCCGGCAAGCACCTGTCGGCGTACATGAAGGAGGCCTTCGCGGAAGACATGCTGCGCGAGGCCGAGAAGATGGAGCGCTACGCGGGCATCGAGAAGCCCGATCAGCTCGAGTCCTCGAACGTCACGACCACTCCTGCGCCCATTCCGCGTCAGCCGCGTAAGTCGACGATTACCCCCGTGGGGCCGCAGCCGCCGCCTCCCGTGGTGCGCTCGGCGTCTTCCACGCTCGTTCCCGTCCCTCCGCCGCTCGTGCCGCCTCCCACCGCCGAGGAGTTGGCCGAGATGGATGGAGCAGGGGACAAGACCCAGCTCGTCGATTCGGCCTCCGTGCTAGGGAACGGAGTTCCCGGGCCCGTGCTCTTCGACGACAGCTCCACCGGGAAGAACGACAACCCGCTGCGGGACAATACGGGGCGCACCGAGTACCCGCCTGACGACGACAGCGCGACGCTCGACGGCAACAGCAACCCGTTCGCCACCAGCGAAGCCACCATGGCGGCGCCGCTGCCTACCGGTTCCGCGTCGGCGGTGCGCAAGGGGAAGACTCCCGCCAAGGCCCAGGTCGTCATTGGCGAGGGGGAGCAGGAGAATTACGCGGGGGCGACCCAGATCGGTCCTCCTCCGTCCTCTCGCGGGCGCGATACGCCGCAGCCCGAAGAGGAGGAGGATGACTCCACCAAGGATGTCAGGGGATTGTCGTCGCGCGGCGGAAAGTCGCGCGCTCAGAAGTCCGCCCGTGAAGAGGAACTGGAGGACCAGGGCGAGACTTCGGACGAGGAGGCTCAGGAGACCGGGAAGGCCGCAGTGCCTGCTCGGAAGCCCACTGGCCCCGCTATCAAGGCCGCCAAGGACAAGAAGCCTGCGGCCACGGGTCCTCGCAAGCCCGTCAACCCCAAGGTCTTCATCTTTGCCGGCGCCGGTGTGCTGGTGCTGGGCATTATCGCCACCGTGATCGCGCTGGCCAGCGGAGGTGACACCGGCAGCATCATGTTCACGGTGGAGCCGGCGACCAACGCGGTGATCCGCGTCGATAACCAGCCCGTTGCTCCGAACACGGTCATTGAGCTCGAGGCCGGCCAGCACAAGGTGATCGCCGCGGCGGATGGGTTCGAGTTGCTCGAGAAGACCTTCACCATCACCCCCGGTCAGAAGCCTCAGCCCATGCCGCTGAAGCTCGTTCGCTCAGGGGGCGGCGAGCCTCCGCCGGACAAGGAGCCGGACGAGACCGCCCAGGCGCCGGACAAGCCGGAGACTCCCACTAAGGAGCCGGATGAGCAGGTGGCCAAGAATCCGGATACCGGCAAGGACCCGGCTCCCCCGAAGCCTGCTACTCCCGAGCCGGCCAAGACGTTCGTGGCCGTCTTCGTGGGTGAGGACGGTGCCGAGATCAAGGTGGACGGCAAGTCCGCCGGTCAGACGCCGAATGCGAAGCTCGCGAACCTGTCCATCGGCAAGACGTACAAGTTCGTCGCCAGCCGGGCCGGCTACAAGCCCTACGCGGGCGAGTTCAAGTCCGATGGGGACTCGGAGCTGACGGTGAAGTTCTCGCTTGAGAAGGAGGCGCCCAAGCCTGTCGAGGTCGCCAAGCCCCCGCCGCAGCCCAAGCCTGTCGAGACAGCGAAGCCTCCGCCGCAGCCCAAGCCTGCTGTCAGCAAGGTGATGGGCAAGCTTGCCGCCAGCACCAAGCCTGCTGGCGCCCAGATCTGGGTGGACGGCAAGTACACGGGCCGGGATACCCCTGTGGCCATCGGTAACCCGCTGCTGCTGCCCGTAGGCACTCGCAAGGTCTTCTTCAAGCTGGGCAACAAGCAGACCAAGCCCCAGACCGTCAACATCACCGAGGCGGATGTGGCCAAGCTGATAGGCGTGCCCATCGAGTGAGCGGGCATGCGACGCCCCCTTCCGTTGTTTAAAGAAGGGCCCACCGCCACGAGAGCGATCTCGTTGACGGAGCTTCACGATAAGGTGCCGCGCCATGCAAACGAAGCCCATGCGGACTCCGGCTGAAGCCGGTCCCGCCGAGCAGCCCATTTCCTACCCGACCCGCCGCGACTTCGTGGAGCCGGATTGGCGCCGCATCCCTGGCTTCAAGGATGCCTCCGTCGCCGACTGGGAGAGTTCGGTGTGGCAGCGCAAGCACACCATCAAGAACCTCCGCGAGCTGAAGAACGCGCTGGGCCCTCTGCTGCCCGACACTCTCGCCGCCAGCATCGAGCGCGACCAGAAGGAGCGGGCGACCATGTCGATCCTGCTCCCGCCGCAGATGCTCAACACGATGAACCTGGACGACCTCTGGAGCGATCCGGTGCGTCGTTACATGCTCCCCGCGTTCGATGATCGGCGCACCGACTGGCCCAACCACCCCAAGGCCAGCCGCGACAGCCTCCACGAGGCGGAGATGTGGGTCGTCGAGGGGCTCACCCACCGTTACCCCACCAAGGTGCTGGCGGAGATGCTGCCCACCTGTCCTCAGTACTGCGGCCACTGCACCCGCATGGACCTGGTGGGCAATGACGTGCCCCAGGTGGAGAAGCACAAGTTCTCCATCGGCCCCAAGGAGCGCTACGAGAAGATGCTGGACTACCTGCGCCGCACGCCCACCGTGCGCGATGTGGTGGTCTCAGGCGGCGATATCGCCAACCTGCCCATTCAGCAGCTCGAGCCGTTCGTCAGCTCGCTGATGGACATCCCCAACATCCGGGACATCCGTCTGGCCAGTAAGGGCCTGATGGCCATTCCCCAGCACTTCCTCCAGGACCAGGTGCTTCAGGGCCTGGACCGGTTGGCCAAGAAGGCCATCGAGCGCGGCGTGGACCTGGCGCTCCATACCCACGTCAACCATGCCCAGCAGCTCACTCCGCTGGTGGGTAAGGCCGCGCGCAAGCTGCTCGACATGGGCTTCCGCGACGTGCGCAACCAGGGCGTGCTGCTGCGCGGGGTCAACGACAGCGCCCACGCGCTGCTGGACCTGTGCTTCACCCTGCTCGATCACGCGAAGATCCTGCCGTACTACTTCTACATGTGCGACATGATCCCCAACTCGGAGCACTGGCGTCTGTCTGTCGACAAGGCCCAGAAGCTTCAGCACGACATCATGGGCTACATGCCCGGCTTCGCCACGCCGCGCATCGTCTGTGACGTGCCCTTCGTGGGCAAGCGCTGGATCCACCAGGTGGCCGAGTATGACCGCGAGCGCGGCATCTCGTACTGGACCAAGAATTACCGCACCGGCATCGAGGCCAGCGATCCCGACGCGCTCACCCGCAAGTACGAGTACTTCGATCCCATCGACACCCTGCCGGAGTCCGGCCAGGCGTGGTGGCGGGAGCAGCAAAAGGCAGCGTGATGGACGCGAGCGCCCCAGGGCGCCGGCGCCTGTTTCCCGAGGCGACGGATGAACAGTGGAACGACTGGCGCTGGCAGCAGCGCCATGCCGTCCGCAGCCTCGAGCAGCTCGAGCGCTATGTGCCGCTGACGCCCGACGAGCGCGCCGGGGTGCAGGAGACCGCCGCGCTGTTCCGCATTGGCATCAGCCCGTACTACCTGTCGCTCATCGATCCGCAGCACCCGTTCTGCCCCGTGCGGATGCAGTCCATTCCCGTGCGTGCCGAGGCTCGTGTCCGCCCGGGTGAACTGGCCGATCCGCTGGGCGAGGACAAGACCCGGCCCGAGGAGGCCATCGTCCATAAGTATCCGGACCGGGTGCTGTTCCTCGCGCTGGATACGTGCTCCGTCTACTGCCGGCACTGCACCCGCCGCCGCATCACCAAGGGTGGGGAAGCCGAGCTGAGTAAGGAGCAGATGCGCCGCGGCATCGAGTACATCCGCAACCACCCCGAGGTGCGCGATGTCCTCATCTCGGGCGGCGACCCGTTCATTCTCAGCGATACGCGTCTGGAGGAACTGCTGGCGCCGCTCCACGAGATTCCTCACGTGGAGATGATTCGCATCGGCACCCGCGTGCCCGTGTGTCTGCCCATGCGTGTCACCGACGAGCTTGCCCGCATGCTGCGGCGCTACGCGCCTGTCTACGTCGTCACTCACTTCAACCATCCCAAGGAAGTGACTCCCGAGGCGAGCGAGGCCTGTGAGCGGCTGGTGGACCATGGTGTCCCCGTGGAGAACCAGGCCGTGCTCATGCGCCGGCTCAACTCGGATGCGCGCATCATCAAGGAGCTGTCTCACGCGCTGCTGCGCCGTCGCGTGCGCCCGTACTACCTGCACCAGATGGACGTCGCCGAGGGCTGCGAACATCTGCGCACGCCCATCGCCAAGGGCATGGAGATCATTCAGCAGCTGCGTGGCCACACCACCGGGCTTGCCGTGCCCCACCTCGCCGTCGACCTGCCCGGCGGCGGTGGCAAGGTGACGCTCCAGCCCGATTACGTCGTGGAGCGCGGCGCTCAAGAGACGGTCTTCCGCAACTTCAAGGGCGAGCGGTATGTGTACCCCGAGCCCGAGGAGACTGACTGCTCGTGTCCCTATGATGAGGTCTGGCGGACCCGGGCGCGCTGAGGCGCTGGCCTCCGCCTACTCGACCGGGATGTCGACGGCGCCCGCGGGAACGTCTCTGGGGGCCGCTTGTCCCGCGACTCCCTCTGCCGCCCCTTCCACAGGCGTTTCATCCAGCCCAGTCTCTCCAGGCGGCAGGCCCTGTTCCACCACCGAGGCCGCAATCTCCGAGGACTCCAGCTCCACCGGGTTCTCGTCGCTGATGCCCTGCTGAATGGGGATGTCCTCGGAGGCCCGCTGCTCCTGCTCCGCCTTCTTCTGCTCCGAGGCCGCCTTCGCCGCCCGCTCCTCCGCCTCCAGCTTCTTCTCCGCCTGGTTGACGGCCTCGCGCTCGTCGCGCCCCATTCGCGCCACGTGGCGTGAGTACTCCTTGTCCGACACTCCGTGTTTCGCCATCACATCCTGGCCCGCCTTCTGCTGGTCCTGGATGGCCTGACGGCGCTCCTCGGTGCTCATCTCCGAGGGCTTCCGGTTGCCGTACGCCTTGTTCACCTTGTCCTGCGCCGCCTTCTCGTCCCGGCGGATGGCCGCGATCTTCTCGGGCGTCAGCTCTCCGTCCTGCGCCAGGGCAATCCCCGGGGCGGCGAGCCAGGACACGAGCAGTAGCACGGACGTTCGGCGGGACATGACGACTCCTCGGGAGGTACCTCAATCTAAGAGGGCCGGGGGGACCCGGGCAATCCGTTCGTTGGACGCCCCCCCTCCACTCAGCGGACCTGGCAGCGCTCGCAGCCTCCGGTGGCCTGGGCGCACTGCTCCCGGGATTGGACGCAGCGCGGCGGAAGGTCTCCCCGGTCCGGGTTCGCCTCCACCAGGGCACACAGCTCATCCGACAGCGTGCAGGTCTGGGTAGCGAGGTCGCAGCGCTCCTGGCAGGGCAGGCTCTCGGATTGCTCGCGCACCCGCAGTTCCTCCAGGTGGGCCGCGGCGGTGTCGATCTGCGAGTCATCGGAGCCCGCCACCCGTTCCACCTGCTTCGGACAGCCGGTGAGGACCAGGGCCAGGAGGGCTAGGCAGGGAGCGCGCATGGCCTTCCCTTATGCGCTACGGCGGGCGCGTCCAGTAGAAATACGCCGCCAGCGCCAGGAGCAGCCCCACCGCCAGCCTCCGCACGAGGTCCTCCCGCTGTCGGCGCGGAGAGGCCACCTCCGCGCGTTCCGCGGCCTCCCAGGCGGTCTCCACCTGGGTTCCCGTCGCCTGCAGCCGCCGGCACAGGGCCACCGTGTCCGCCAGCGCCGGGCTCACGGTGGCTGTCTCCCGCTCCAGCGCGGCCGCGAGCTGCCGGGCCCAGGCGGCCTCCTCGTCTGGAGTCTCCGGTGAGCGGGCCTGGCCTCCGCCGGCCGCCGTGAGCGCCAGGGCTTCGCGCAGGAGGTGGGTGGAGAGGGCCTCGGGGGTTACCCCATAGAAGGTGGCACAGGCCTCGAGGGGCTCTCCGCGCACCAGCCTCCGCCTCAGGAGGGCGGCGGGGCGGGGGGGCAGCTTGCGCAGGAGCACGCCGAGTTGCTGTGGCGAGAGCTGCGCGGGTTCGAAGGCGGAAGGCATCGGCACCCCAGTCTCCATCATTCGCCAGCCGTTTTCTTGAGCCGGGATCCCGGGCTTCTACACTCTTGCAGACATGTGGCGACCTGTTGCACTGCTCCTCATTCTCCTGGTGTCTTCTCCCTCGCTCGCCGTGGAGACGATGCGCATCGCCATGAGCGAGGCCCGAGGCGAGGTGCGGGTGAGCGGCCAGGGCCTGGCGTTCGGCGCCGATGCCGAGGATGCCACGTTCCACCCGCTTGGCTCACGCCAGGCGACGGTGCGGCGCAAGGGCCGCAAGCTGGAACTCAATGGCGCTCCCATCGTCGGGGACTCGGTGCGCTTCCGCGCCGGGGCCCCGGCTTCCGGCGCTCAGGTGATGGATGCTGGAGTCCCCGGGGAGGAGCCCCTGCGCGCGGGGGACATGGAGGTCCGCGGGGATGTGGTGGTGCGCCTGTACCGGGATGGGCTCCAGCTCATCAACGTCATTTCCCTGGAGGACTACCTCACCGCCGTGCTCGGCAGTGAGATGCCCGTCTCGTTTCCTCCCGAGGCGCTGAAGGCCCAGGCCGTCGCCGCTCGGACCTACGCCCTGCAGAAGAAGTTGGATACGTACGGGAGCGCCTTCTACCTGGGCAGCAGCGTGCTCCATCAGGTGTATGGCGGCGTCAACCGCGAGGACCCGCGCACCCGCGCCGCCGTGGAGGCCACCCGCGGCGAGGTGCTCACCTATGAGCTGGCTCCGATCGAGGCTTACTTCCATGCCTCCTGCGGAGGACGCACCGAGTCCGGCTGGTCCGCCCTGCAGCGGGACCTGCCGTACCTGCAGTCCGTCGAGTGCCCCTGTGGCAAGTTGCCCGCCAGCCGTTGGTCCGCCGAGGTGAGCGAGAGCGAGTTGCAGGCCGCGCTTCAGGGCTCTCCTTCGGGGCTGCGCATTGCCGCTCGCACCGGGACCCGCCGTGTCTCCCGGGTCACCACCGCGGATGGGACGAGCCTGGATGGCGTCCGCTTCCGGCAGCGGCTGGGCTACACCAAGCTCAAGAGCCTGGATTTCGAGCTCGAGAAGACCTCCCACGGCTATTCCTTTACCGGGCGCGGCTATGGCCACGGCGCCGGGCTGTGCCAGTGGGGGGCCAAGGCGCTCGCCGATGGAGGCTGGGACTACAAGGACATCCTCTTGCACTACTACCCGGGGGCCGAGCTTCAGCAGCTCTACTGAGGGTTTCGAGGCGGCACCGAGGCTGCTACAAGCGCCCCCGTGTCATCCCGCCTCTCTGACTACGACTTCGAGCTGCCCGAAGCGCAGATCGCCCAGCAGCCCCTGGACAGGCGTGATGCCTCGCGCCTGATGACCGTGAGCCGCTCCTCCGGCGCCTGGGCACACCGCCAGTTCTCCGAGCTGCCCGAGCTGCTGCGTGCCGGGGATGTGCTCGTCGTCAATGACGCCCGGGTCATCCCTGCCCGGTTGCTGGGCTCCAAGGTCGGCACCGGCGGCCGCGTGGAGCTGCTCGTCGTCCGGCCCGCCGCGCCCACGCTCACATCGGCCGCGCTCGCTCAGGCCCCCGAGGCGCTCGAGTGGATCTGCCTGGGGCAGGCCTCCAAGGGCCTCAAGCCGGGAGCACAAGTGGCTTTCCCCAGCAGCAGCCTTACCGCCGAGGTACTGGAGGCCGTCGGAGGAGGGGAGTACCGGGTGCGCTTCCAGGCTCCACCGGGTTCCTCGTTCCAGGAACTGCTCGGCCAGGCGGGCCGGCTGCCGCTGCCGCCCTACATCACTCGCGAGCCGGATGCCGCCGACGCCGAGCGCTATCAGACCGAGTACGCCCAGTCCTCCGGCTCCGTGGCCGCGCCCACCGCGGGGCTGCACTTCACCGAGGCCACCTTCCAGGCCCTGGCCGCTCGCGGTGTGAAGCGGGTGAAGGTGACGCTCGATGTGGGCCCCGGCACCTTCCTGCCCGTGCGTGAGGAGGACGTGGAGCGGCACAAGATGCACGCGGAGCGCTACGGCGTGCCCGAGGAGACCGCTGCCGAGGTGAACGCCGCCCGGGCCGAGGGCCGCCGCGTGGTCGCCGTGGGCACCACCGTGGTCCGCACGCTGGAGTCCGCCACGGATCCGGCCACCGGCCAGCTGCGCGCGGGCACCGGAGACACGTCGATTTTCATCCGCCCCGGTTACACCTTCCGGCAGGTGGATGTGCTGCTCACCAACTTCCACCTGCCTCGCTCCACGCTGGTGATGCTGGTGAGCGCGCTGCTGGGCCGTGAGCGCACGCTGGAGGCCTACCGCGAAGCCGTTCGCGCGGGCTACCGGTTCTTCTCGTACGGCGATGCCATGCTGGTGACGGAGTGAGCGATGGGTGAGGCCAAGGCTAAAGGCGATACGCGGGTGGCACCGGGGCTGGTCCGGTTCGAGTTGCTCCACGAGGACAAGGGCTCCAAGGCCCGGCGCGGCCGGGTGCACACCCCGCACGGGCCCATCGAGACGCCCATCTTCATGCCCGTGGGCACCGTGGGCAGCGTCAAGGGCGTGGGCCCGGATGATCTGCTCACCCTGGATGCGCAGATCATCCTCGGCAACACGTACCACCTGATGCTGCGCCCCGGCGAGGCGCTGGTGAGCGAGATGGGCGGCCTGCACCGCTTCATCTCGTGGGACCGGCCCATGCTCACCGACAGCGGCGGCTTCCAGGTCTTCAGCCTCGCGGAGAAGCGCAAAATCACCGAGGAGGGCGCCGCCTTCCAGTCCCACCTGGACGGCTCGCGCCACATGCTCACCCCCGAGCGCTCCATCGAGATTCAGGAGACGCTGGGCGCCGACATCATCATGGCCTTCGACGAGTGCCCGCCCGCTCAGTCCGAGCGCCCGTACATGGAGCAGTCCATGGCGCGCACCACGCGCTGGCTGCACCGCTGCGCCAAGGCCTGGAGCCGCGAGCGCTCCTCCCTCTTCGGCATCGTCCAGGGCGGCCTCTACGAGGACCTCCGCAAGGCCCACGCCGAGCAGGTGTGCGCCGTGGACCTGCCCGGCTACGCGCTCGGCGGCTACTCGGTGGGCGAGACGCCCGAGGCCATGCACGCCGGCGTGGCCTACTCCGCGCCCCTGCTGCCCCGCGAGAAGCCGCGCTACCTCATGGGCGTGGGCACCCCGGTGGACCTGGTCACCTGCGTCGAGGCCGGCGTGGACATGTTCGACTGCGTCCTGCCCACCCGCTGCGCCCGAAACGGCCTGCTCTTTACCTCGCAGGGCAAGGTCGTCATCCGCAATGCCGTGTATGCCAAGGACCCACGTCCGGTGGATCCGGAGTGCTCCTGCTACACCTGCCGGACGTTCAGCCGGGCGTACCTCCGCCACCTCTTCGTGGCGGGGGAGATTCTGGCCATGCGGCTCAACACCCTGCACAACCTGCACTACTTCCTGGGGCTCATGGCCCAGGTGCGCCGCGCCATCGCCGAGGACCGGTATGCCGCCTTTGCCCGCGAGTTCCGGGTCCGGGCCGCAGAGCAGGAGACCGAGCGGACCCGTGGCCGCTGAGGATCAGTGCCTCCGGGTGTTGGGAACAGGCCTTTGGCGGCTTCGTTCACTTGCTCACGTAAGGGGGGGCTGCTAAGAGGCGGCCCCTTCTGGGTCGACCTTTGCCCACACCCGGGCCGGGGTCGAGCCCGAACCTTTCCAAGCGACGAGGCGGTACGTGGAAGAGAGCTTCCTGATACTGGCGCAGACGGCCCCTGGCGGATCCAATCCGCTGGTGAACCTGGGCTTCATCGCCCTGCTGGTGGGCATCATGTATTTCGTGATGATCCGCCCCCAGCAGAAGCAGATGAAGGCCCACCGGGAGTTGCTGTCGGGGTTGAAGAAGGGTGACGAGGTCGTCACGCAGGGCGGAGTGCTCGGGAAGATCCATATGGTCTCCGAGCAGACGGTGACCTTGGAGGTGGCCAACGGGGTACGCATCCGCGTGCTCAAGCGTGCCGTCTACGCCAAGGGCGCCATCGCTGATGATGCGCAGGGCTCGGCCAAGGCCGAGGAAAAGAAGGAGGAGAAGTAATGGACCGCGGCTGGTGGTGGAAGTTCGGGATGATCGTCGCGGTGACGCTGGCGACCCTGTGGTTCCTCGTCCCTACGTATGTGTCGTTGGTGTCGCTCAAGCCCGAGGAGCGCAACAACCCGGCGCTGCTCCAGGAGAGGCTGCCCAAGTGGGCCCCGCCGGCCAAGTACCGGCTGAACCTGGGCCTGGACCTGCAGGGCGGCATCCACATGGTCATGCGCGTGGATACCAAGACGGCGCTCCAGAAGCGCACCGAGCGCCGGGGCCAGCAGATCGCCCGCTACATCACCCAGGACAAGAAGCTGGGTGAGGTGACGGCCGACACGGATCCGGAGCGGC
>DASVVJ010000172.1:0-3103 GCA_036389955.1 Myxococcaceae bacterium | reverse complement strand
CGTCCGCCGCTCAAACTGGACGTGCAGATTTCCCGCAACCAGCTTTCATGAAGGCGCGCTTCTTTGAGGCCGCAAGGGAAGGGATCATCTGCACGAGGTTGACCGGCTGGCTTCCCTGACCCACTCGGTCGCCGGTCTCCCGGTCGCTCGGCTTTCGGTTTGGGCAGAGTTCCATGGGCACTTTCGCACGGCAGACCGAAGGCATTGTTGACAGCCAGAGCGCGACTCGCCTGCCAAGCTCCGTTCAATCTACTTCTGGCTGCCCAAGGCAGGACTCCTCGTACTCCCAGCGCTCCTGGCTGACGCCGGAGGAGAGTGCCTGACGTACAACCGCAAGAGGAACGCTAGGGGGAATGTCTATGGCTACCAGGCGGGGCAGGTGGCTGCGCTCGGTGTCGCACCCTAACCGCTCCACTAGGCTGCACACCTCGGACACCTGGGTCTCGTCATGAACGAGAATCCGGAAGGTACTATGGCCAGAGGAGTGAAGGACCTGATCGTAGCGCAGCACGCCCTCTTCGGCTCCTTCCTCTGGGACGGCGGACACAACGTCCCCCCAGGCAAGGTCGCGCGCAAAGAAGGGGATATTATCTATCTGGTAGCGACCTTCTCCTACGTGGAGAGCCCATAACCGCTCCGAGCCCACGGGCGGGTATCCGTCCTCATCCTGCTCCAAGGGAACTATGATTTTGACATGGCGCTTGGAACCGTCACCCTTCACTGCGGCACCTCCCGTCATTGCTCCTTGTCGCCTTTCTTGAGGTTACAGTCCCTGCAGAGAATCTGGCCGTTGTCCGGCACCCCCTTGCCACCCTGCGACTTCGGGACAACGTGGTCCACCTGCGTCTCGTTGGTGGGAGGTGTCACCCCTTTCTTGTGTTGCTGAGCTGGGACTGTTTCGACACCGCAGTTCTCGCAGCGGTTCGTGCCGTCGTTGCGGCTAGCGTTCTCTTGTTTGACGCTCTCCTTGTTCTTTGGAGTGAAGCGCGTGCCTTTTGGCTTACCTGCGATTCCAGAACCTTCAATCTCACCAAGGACTCCGATATCACCGGACTCACTCACGGTCGCAGTGAGCCTCAAATCTCCTGCGCATGGATTCGGCTCAGCACGCACCACACTCGTCGCACAAGCAACAAGAACTGCCAGAATTCGAAACCAGTTCATCTCCGTGCCTTCCACAAGAGGGGCATCCAAGAAGCAGCTTCTTGGTGCTCTCGGATGTTATGGGATTGAAAGTTGCTATCATCTCACACGGTCTTCGAGGGAGCACCTGCGTCCACCTGCATGAAGCGAGTACTGACGGCTCACTGGTAAGACCGCTGTGCCTCAAAAGAAGGGAGGGCCCCTGACGCCGAGGCTGCGTGTTCTTCACGCTTTGAGCAAGAGCGGGGTGGATGCTGCACGGAGGTAGCGTCTGCTTCACGAGGTTCCCTCGAAGCAATCTTACCCGAGAGTCACTTCGGACTACCCACGCAGCTGTTCCCAGACCTGCCTCTCTGGATCCTCCATGCTCCTGATCGACACAGCGCCATTGTGGAGCACTTGGCATTGCCCTGGCTGCCTGCGACGCTGGCCCAGGCGCAGGGGCCACCCCAGCAGGCGGAGTGCTGAGGGGCTCAACGCAGCCAACAGGCACAAGCCCCCTACCCACCGCTCACCCCATTCAAGGGCGGCCTGGGCAAGCGTGTACCTCAAAGGGCTGCGCGGCCTCTCTTCACAACCGGGCTCACTGCTCAATCGGTTCCTGTCCGCTGCCCTCCTCCGCCCCTCCTCTCCAGTCCTCTCCCTCAACATGGCCTCTCTTCCGCCCATGCGAGCCAGGTGCCACCGTCGAGCAGGACCTGCCCAGCTCGGCACGTGCAAGTCGCGGGTAATAAATCAGTCGCTCCCCGTCTGTGCTTATGGCCACCCCACTTGGGGGCCGCAACGATAGGGGGGTATCCTGATGAAACGCTTCGCGGCTCTTGCGCGGCGCGCCCGTTCTTTCTTTCCTCCGGGTTCTGCGTGGAGGTGGGTCCTACTGCTGGTGAAGACCAGCGTGGTAGTGTCCCTGGCCTGTACGCCTTCACCTGAGCCGGGGGGGGCAGGACAAACCCACGCCTCCCTTAAGCAGACAGCTCCCCAGGCACTGGAACAGGTGAGCAATGGGTACCGGGTGTGTGGCCCCTTCCTCGTAGAGGGAGGCCCGGGGCAGGTGACGCGTACCTTCACCTGCGCGCGGCCCTCCACGCCGGGGCCCTACCGGCTGTGGCTGCGCAGCGGCCAGCCCCATGGGACTGGTCGGCCCTCCAGCGTTCATGTCACCTGGAATGGCCAGCCGCTCTTCTCGCCCAACAACTTCAACGCCAACGTGCCTGGAGTCAGCAGTGCCGTGTCTCTGGAGGACAGCAACACCCTGGAGATCCGGGCCACCGGCAGCCAGGTGCAGCTCACGGCGGAACTCGTGGATGAGAGCGAGACCTGCTTCGTGGCGGGGCCTTATCAAGTCTCCAGCCAGACAGGGGCGCTCCAGGAGTCCTTCCTGCGGAAGAATGCTTTTGCTCAACCCGAGTTCCAGCTCTCAGGCGATGGAGCCGGGCAGTCCTCTGTCCGGGCGGGACGCATCTCCCTCAATGGCAACGTCATCCTGCAGGGCGGAGAGCTGAAGGACGGGGCTTCCGCCGTGTGGATGCCCGTTCAGCTGGGGCCAGAGAACCTCTTGAGTGCCGAGGCCCCGAAGAAGGGCAGCTTGACGCTCCAGGTGGTGGATCGGGATGTCACCCCGCCCTCGCTAACGGTCTCCCAGCCCGCAGCGGGAGGCTTCACGAACCAGCCGGCCCTCGTCGTCGCCGGAACCGTGAATGATGCGTCCTCTGCCGTCACCATCAACGGCGTCGTGGCCTCGGTCCTCAATGGCCAATACACCGCGACCGTCCCCTTGGCCGAGGGCTACAACACGCTGAGCGTCGTGGCGGCCGACTTCTGCCAGAACCGGAGCACGGCTCAGGTGACGGTGGGCCTGGACACGGTGGCGCCGGTGCTGTCGATCGAGCAGCCCGTCTCAGGCTCCGTGTCGAACCAGACCGAGCAGCCCGTCATCCTGAAGTACCAGGACGGGTTCTCC
>DASVVJ010000171.1:0-2444 GCA_036389955.1 Myxococcaceae bacterium | reverse complement strand
GTCCACGACCGGACGTCCCTCCCCATCCACCCCCACGAGCCAGCCCATGCGCGGGGTGGTGATGACCTCGAGTGTCTCGAGGCCCGGAGCTCCTGGCGAGGAACGGTGAGGAGAGGACATGGCCCTATCGTAACTCAGCCCTGCTCCTCCTGCGTCTCGCGCAGCTCGCGCTCGGCGATGGTGGCCAGGTCCTCCAGGGTCTGGCGCTCGGCGGAGCCCAGCTCCCGGGGGCGATTGTCGAAGAGGCACAGCGTGCCCACGGCATGGCCCGTGGAGGTCCTCAGTGGGATGCCGGCATAGAAGCGGTACTGGTACTGGGTGAAGAGCAGGTTGTCGCCGAAGCGCTCGTCCTGCCGCGCATCCGGGATGACCATCACGTCCTGGCCAAGAATCGCGTGAGCGCACAGGGAGATGTCACGCGGGAGAATATTCGGGCCCTCACGGTTGATGCCCTTGCACACCTGCTCGTCCCGGTTGATGAGGTTCACCGCGGAGACGGGCACGTCCAGCACCCGTGCGGCGATGCGGGCAATCCGGTCGAAGCGCTCCTCGCGGCCGGCGTTCAGCACCCCCAGCTCCTCGAGAGCCGCGAGCCGGTCCGGCTCGTTGGTGGGCATGTCCGCGGGGCTCCAGCGCAGGCGCGTGCGCATCACCCAGGCATGCGCCTTGGTGCGCACGTGCGCGGGGCTGAAGGGCCGCAGCAGCCAGTCCGTCACTCCCGTGAGATAGCCCTTGGCGAGTTCCTCGGGAGGAGCGTTGTCCGCCACCAGGACGATGGGCACGTCGCGCATGTCCCACTCCGTCAGGCCCCGCACCTCGCGGCAGTACTCCAGCCCGTCCCGCACGCCGGGCACGTGCTCGATGATGACCAGCGCCGGGTGCTCCTCCCGGAGCAGCTGCGGCAGCTCGGAGAGGTGGCTGAACTCGGTGCAGGCCAGCCCATCCGCCGCCAGGGCTTCGCGCACCAGACGGGCCGTGGGCTCGTCGCGGATGTCCAGCACCGCTCGGCGCGCGCGTTCGGCGGGCTGGAGCCCGGTTCGCAGCACCACGGAGGTGTCCTCCAGGCGCGGCGTGGGCGGACGGCCGGACGCGGAGGCACTGCCGGCCAGCTCGATGACCTGCTCCTCGGCGGCGGCGAAGATTTCCACCTGGCCGCCCTGCCGGGCCGCCCGCTCGCGGGCCGCCTCCACCACCTTGTCCAGCTCGTCGTCGGTGCGCATCGGATCATGGTGGAACAGCGCCAGGCGCTTCACCCCGGCGTCGCAGGCCACGTCCACCAGGTACTCCACCGTGCTGTGCCCCCAGCCGATCCTGCTGGGGTACTCGGCCGCGGTGTACTGCGCGTCGTGCACCAGCAGGTCCACCCCGCGAATGAAGTCCACGTGCCGGCTGTCCTCGGGGTGGTGCCAGCCCTCGGCCTTGACGCGCCCGCAGGCCTGGGTGCGGCCATGGGGCTCGTGGTCGGTGACGTAGGCGAAGGTGGCGCCGGCCACTTCGATCCGGTAGCCCAGCGTGAGCGCGGGGTGGTTGAGGTAGCGGCTGGTGATGAGGGCGTCCCCCACCGGGACCGTCTGCTCGAGCAGCTCGTGGTAGCGCAGGGTGGCGCCGAGCGCCTCCAGGGGAACGGGGAAATAGGTGTACTGCATCTGCCCGGCGAGTGTCTGCTGCAGCTCACCGCCCATGCCCTTGGGGGCATAGATGTCCCACTCATTGCCGGGGACGAACAGCGGGGTGAAGAACGGCAGCCCCTGAATGTGGTCCCAGTGGGTGTGGCCGATGAACAGGTGGCCGCGAACGGGCTTGGGCCCCGCCATCAGGGCCTGGCCGAGTGCCTGGGCGCCGGTGCCGCAGTCGAGCACCAGGCACACCCCTTCGGGGGTGCGCACCTCGACGCACGAGGTGTTCCCGCCATAGCGCAAGGTGGTGGGGCCAGGTTTTGGCAGGGAGCCGCGGGTGCCCCAGAAGCGAATGCGCATCCCGAATTGCCTCCGGTGCCCGCTTTTCGTGAGCACCTGAGGGCCATTCTGCCCGATCCGGGTGACGTATGTTTTCCGGGGGTTCCGTTAGCGGGGGAGGCCGCAGGGTTGGGCGGTGAAAAAAAGAAAAAGCCCGTGTCGATCTCCCTTTTCCCCGTTCGACATCAGTGTAGGAGCGGGGGACAAGCCCGGGCGAGAGTGCCCGGCAGCCCAGCTTTCGACCAGAAAGGGAGAACGGCCATGCGAGTGATGGTGCTGATCAAGGCGGACAAGGACAGCGAGGCGGGTCAGATGCCGGACGAGAAGCTCCTCGCCGCGATGGGGAACTACAACGAGGAGCTCGTGAAGGCGGGCATCATGGTGGCGGGTGAGGGGCTCCACCCGAGCAAGAAGGGCAAGCGTGTGAGGTTCTCGGGCGACAAGCGGACCGTCATCGACGGGCCGTTCACCGAGGCCAAGGAACTCATC
>DASVVJ010000170.1:0-5005 GCA_036389955.1 Myxococcaceae bacterium | reverse complement strand
CACGGGCTCCCACCACCGGCCCTCCCGAGGTGCGCGCTACCACCCGGCCCTGCAGCACCGAGCCCTGGCCAAGCCGGATGCGCACCTCGCGCACGGTGCTTCCCGCAGTCGAGACGACCGGCTTGTCCAGCGTGCCCGCTTCCTCTCCGCGCCGCGCGGACACGGTGTGGACCCCGGGCTCCACCTCGACGGAGAAGCCGCCCCCCGCACCGGTGGTAACCCGCTGAGCGGGTTTTCCGCTCACGTGCACTTCCGCGTCCGCGGCCGGACGGCCTTGTGCGTCCACGACGAAGCCCTCGATGACGCCCGCTGCCCGAAGCGCCACCGTCAGTGGCCGCTCCATGGGAAGTTCCACCTGACTGAGCACCGCCCGCGTGTGTCCCGGCGCCCGAGCCTCCAGCAGGTAGCGGCCGGGCGCGAGCCCTTCGATGCGGAAGTTCCCCCGCCCGTCGCTCGTGGCGTACACGCGCTCCTCATCAGGGGCCTCGGCGCGCTGCCACGGCTCCAGGTCGCGTCCATGCGCCGTGAGGACGAGTTCCACCAACGGCAGGAGTTCATTCGTCCCGTGCACCACCGTTCGGCCGGTGAGCACCTGGCCGGGCTCCAGCGCAAGGCGCAGGGAGGTGCGCGGCTCGCCGGAGGGGCGAATCACTTCTCGCACCCGGGGCGCATAGCCCGGGGCGCGCACCGCCACCAGGTAGATGCCGGGCCGGGACGCCAACCTCAGCCCGCCCCGCGCATCCGTGACGCCAGAGCCCGCCAGGCGCCAGGCGATCTGCCCCGAGGAGGGCTCTCTTTCACCATGCCAGTAAAGCCGCACGCTGGCCCCGGGCCACGGCCGCCCGCCCGCGAGCACTTCCACCTCCAGAACCCCGTCTGCCTCGCCAGGAGACTGGGCGAGGGAAGGCGTGTGCTCCGCCTTCGCACGGGCCACCCCTTCAGAGGATTCTGACGAAGGTACCTGCCCCGCCGAGGCCTCCCGCGTGGCGGTGACGTCCCGGACGTTGTCCTTCAACGCTCCCGGCCCTCCGTAACGCGAGCCCAGGAAGAGTGCGAGTCCGCACCCGACCAGGACCGTTGTCACCACGATGAGCTGCCTGCGCATGTCCGTCTGTCCTCGAGCCCTTGCCCGCTTATGCCTCTCTATGGGCGCCTGAAGGTCCCGCTCCTCTTTAAACAGGCCCAATGCCGGCCCGGCGGATCCGGTCCACGTACGCGGCCGTGGCCTTCGACAGGTCCTTCACCGTGGCCATGAAGCGTGTCCTTCGCGCCTGCGTCTCCGCGTCCTCCGCAGCCTGCGGCGTGCCCCGGTCATTCCACAGGATGTAGCGCAGCGTGGCCACCAGGTCGTGCAGGTGGAACTCACGCACCGCCTGCCGGGGTTCGATGAGCTGCGCATCCGCGCACGTGGTCATCGTGTCGTACGTCCCGTCCGCCTTGATCCGCCACATCCCGCTCAGGTCCACGAGCCCCAGCCGCCCATCCGCCAGCAAGTACAGCTCGCGCCCGATGATCACCCCGCTGTCTCCCGGCTTCGCATCCTCGATGCCGCGCACCGCCGGGTCCCTCAGCAGCGGATACGCGGGCTCATCCAGCCACTTCGCTTCCTTCAGCCGCGCCGGCACCGTGCCCAGCCGGGCTTCCCACTCGCGCACCTGCTTCTCGGGCAGCCTCCCCGGCTTGCAGACCACCTCGCGGGTGCTGAACAGCGGCGTGCGCTTCAGCTCCGGCAGCACCAGCCGGATGAGCCGCATCAGCAGCTCCGCCTGGATCACCTGCAGCCCTTCGTAGAAGGGCGCCATCGCCGCCCAGAACTCATCCTTGAGCCGCACCTGCTCCGGATCCGGCTCCGGCGGCGCGAACGCCGGCAGCTCCTTCGGCGTCGGCCGCCGGTCGGCCAGGTCGATGACGGAGGAGGGCTTCTCCGGATCTTTCATGCCCGCACCCTAGCGCGGGCCCTCCCCCCGTGGCAGGTCGTGCCTGGTGGGGCTTCGGAGTGTGCTAGACGGACAACTGCGTGTCTTCCACACCCGAGCAGCCCGCCGCGCTGACCGAACCCTCCGCGTCCGAGCCCCGAGGCCTGCGCGCCCTGGCCTTCCCCTTCCAGGTCTGGCTCGCCGCCCGCGTCATGCTCCTCTTCGTCGCCTGGGTGAGCCTGTGGGTCGACCCCCATTACTACCGCGGCGCATCCATGAGCGCGGCCTACGCCTCCATCCCCGTCTTCGAGGCGTGGTGCCGCTGGGACTGCCCGTTTTTCTATTACATCGCCCGCGACGGCTACGTGAATGGGCCGCAGACCAACTTCTTCCCGCTGCTGCCCATGCTCACCTACGCCGTCGGGTTCGTCACCCGGCTGCCCCTGCAGTGGGCCCTGCTCGTCGTCAGCAACGCCGCCGCCTTCGCCTCCTACGTGGTGCTGTACCGGATGTTCCGCCGCCTGTCGGACGAGCAGACCGCGCGCTGGGGGCTGATGCTGCTCGCCGCCTACCCCTTCTCCTTCTTCCACGCCAGCGGCTTCCCCGAGTCGCTGATGGTGCTGCTGTCCGCGCTCGCGCTCGACTTCGCGCTCAAGGGCCAGCACTTCCGCGCCGGCCTGGCGCTCGCCGTCGGCGTCCTCTCCCGCCACATCACCATGCTCGCCGGCGCCGGACTGCTCATCGCTCAGCTCCAGCAGCGGCCCTCGGTCGGGAAGTTCCTCAAGAGCCCCGCCTGGCTCGCGCTCGCCCTGCCCTGGCTGTCCCTGCTGGGCTACTGCCTGTACCAGCTCTTCGTCTGGGGAGACTTCCTGCACTTCTATAAGGCGCGGGACCTCTGGGGACCCATGGCCTACTGGAGCTTCTGGAGTCACCTCAAGGCGCCCAGCTGGAGCGTGGATCCCGACCACAAGATCATCACCGCCTACCTGCCCTTCGGCGCGCTCATGCTCGCGGGCGTCCTGCTCACCGCGCGCAACCGCTCCTGGTGGCCGGTGGCTGGGTTCGGGCTGGCCCTCAGCGTGACGCTCTTCTCCGTGGGCATGTGGGGCCTGGGCCGCTACTCCGCCTCGTGCTGGCCTGCCTTCCTGGGCCTGGGCGCGCTCGTGGCCAGGCGGCCCACCCTCGCCATGCTGCTGCTCTGCGGGTTTGGCGTCTGCCAGGGGCTCTTCTATCACTTGCACATTCACCAATACCCCGTGATGTGAGCCGTTCTACTGACTCCTCCTCGGAGGGCAGGCACCCAGGCAGTGAAGGCCCGGAAAGTCCCGCCCAACCCTCCAGGAATACGAGCCTCCCTGGGTGGTTGCCCGGGAGACGTCCGTCATGGACGGCAGGCGCGGAAAGCGATGGTCCCCGCGCCTGAGCCCGGTTAAGAGAACCGACCCATGGAAAGCGCCGCCCCTACCCCCGCCGCCCCGCCGCCCGATGATCTCCGGGCCGTCCACGAGCTGGCCCAGGCCCGGAACGCCATCGTCGAGCAGATCGAGAAGCGCGTCGTCGGCCAGCGTGACGTCGTCGATCATCTGCTCATCGCCCTGTTCAGCCGCGGCCACTGCCTCTTCGTCGGCGTGCCCGGCCTGGCCAAGACGCTGCTCATCTCCACCCTGGCGGACGTGCTCAACCTGTCCTTCAACCGCATCCAGTTCACTCCGGACCTGATGCCCTCGGACATCACCGGCACGGACATTCTGGAAGAGGACAAGGCCACCGGCCACCGCGCCTTCCGCTTCATGCAGGGCCCGCTGTTCGCCAACATCATCCTCGCCGACGAGGTGAACCGCACTCCGCCCAAGACGCAGGCCGCCCTGCTGCAGGCCATGCAGGAGTACCGCATCACCGCCGGCGGCCGCACCTACCCGCTGTCGCTGCCCTTCCTGGTGTTCGCCACCCAGAACCCCATCGAGCAGGAGGGCACCTACCCGCTGCCCGAGGCCCAGCTCGACCGCTTCATGTTCCTGGTGGACGTGGGCTACCCCTCCGCCGAGGAGGAGGTGCAGATCGTCAAGAGCACCACCGGCGGCGCCCAGCCCAAGCTGGAGAAGATCCTCTCGCCCGAGCGCATCATCGCCCTGCAGGACCTGGTTCGCCGGGTGCCCGTGCCAGACCATGTGGTGCGCTACGCCGTGGACCTGGTGCGCAACACCCGCCCAAAGGAGCCCGGCGTGCCCGACTTCGTCTCCAAGAACGTGTCCTGGGGCGCCGGCCCCCGCGCCAGCCAGTACCTGGTGCTGGCCGCCAAGGCCCGCGCCATTCTGGACGGGCGCTTCGTGGCCGCCGTGGAGGATGTGCGCGCCCTGGCCCGCCCCGTGCTGCGCCACCGCGTGCTCCCCAACTTCACCGCCGAGAGCGAGGGCATCACCTCGGTGAAGCTGGTGGATCAGCTCGTCGCCTCGGTGAAGGGGTAACCGTCCGCCGCCATGGCGCTGCTCGATGCCCAGACGCTGTCCCGTATCCAGGGAGTGAAGCTGCGCGCCCGCGCCGTGATGGAGGGCGTGCTGTCCGGCCTCCACAAGAGCCCCCACCAGGGCCAGAGCGTCGAGTTCGCCGAGCACAAGGAGTACGCGCCCGGCGACGAGCTGCGCCACCTGGACTGGAAGGCCTACGGCAAGTTCGACAAGTACTACATCAAGCGCTTCGAGCATGAGACGAACCTGCGCGCCGTCATGGTGGTCGATGCCTCCGCCTCCATGGGCTACAAGAGCGTCGCGCTGAGCAAGCTGGAGGTGGCCACCACGCTGGCCGGCGCGCTGTGCTACCTGCTGGTGCGCCAGCAGGACGCGGCGGGCCTCGCCCTGATGACGGGCGGCAAGTGGAAGGACGTGCCCCCGCGCGCCTCTGCGGGCCACCTCAACGTGCTGCTGGACACGCTGGAGTCCACGGCGCCCAACGGAGGCACGAACCTGGGCAGCGCCGCGGACCATCTGGTGGAGGTGCTGCCCCGGCGCTCCACCGTCATCGTCCTGTCGGACCTGCTGGACGAGAACCAGGAGGCGCTCAAGCGCATCCTCGCGCTGCGCCAGCGCAAGAAC
>DASVVJ010000169.1:0-5608 GCA_036389955.1 Myxococcaceae bacterium | reverse complement strand
GAGGCTCCCGGGGAGCCACGTTCCTGACCTCGGCGACGACGTACGATCCCACGACAGGCACGTGGACGGTGGTGGCACCGATGCCAGAGGCCCGGCAGGCGCATACCGCCACGGCGCTGGATACGGGCAAGGTGCTGGTGACGGGCGGCGAGGGCTCGGGCTACCTGGCTTCGACGCGGGTGTATGACCCGGCGTCCAATACGTGGACCTCGGCGGGCAACTTCGCCTCGGGAGCAGGCCGTGGCTACATGACGGCGACGCGTCTCTCCAACGGCAAGGTGCTGGTGGCGGGCGGACTGAACTCCGGCGGCGCGCAGAACAAGGTGGACGTGTACGACCCCGCGACGGGGACGTGGGCGGTGGGAGCGGTGATGAGAACCGCCCGGCGCAGCCACACGGCGACGTTGCTGCCCAATGGCAAGGTGTTGGTGGTGGGCGGCTGGAGTGGCGGAGCCACGGTTGCGGCGGAGCTCTACGATCCGGCGAGCAACACCTGGACCGCGACAGGGACGCTGGCCACGGGACGGTATGACCACACGGCGACGCTGCTGGACGGGGACAAGGTGCTGGTGGTGGGAGGGCGCAACAGCGCCGGCGTGGTGGGCAGCGCGGAGGTGTACGACGTGGCCACGGGGACGTGGAGCGCGGCGAGTGCACCCGGGACGGCCCGCGAGTTTCACACCGCGACGCTGTTGAGCACGGGCAAGGTGCTGGTGGCCGGCGGGAAGAACGGCAGCGCCCTGGGGAGCGCCGAGGTGTACGACCCCACCACGGGAACGTGGAGCGCGACGCCTCCGATGGGAGGCGCCCGGACCCAGCATGTGGCGGTGCATGTGGATGCGCTGGGCAAGGTGCTGGTGGTGGGCGGACTGGGAGCCACCGGCTCGAGCCTGGCGACGGCGGAGCTGTATGAGTACGACGCGTGCTCGGGGGTGAGCTGCAACAACGCTCCGGGGCCGTGCTACGAGGCGGCGGGAACCTGCAGCAACGGAGCGTGCAGCTACGCGCCGAAGGCTTCTGGAGCCTCGTGCGATGACGGCAATGCGTGCACAGGAGGCGACGCGTGCAATGGCGCGGGAGCGTGCACCGGAACCGCCACCCAGTGCGAGAGCCCACCGGGCCAGTGCTACGTGGCCGCCGGGACGTGCAGCAACGGAGCGTGCAACTACGAGTACAAGGCGGCAGGAGCCTCCTGTGATGACGGCGATGCGTGCACCGTGGGCGAGGAGTGCAACGGCGCCGGAGGGTGCGCGGGCACGCCGGTGAGCTGCAACACCCCGCCGGGACAGTGCTACGAGGCGGCGGGAACCTGCAATGGCGGGGCGTGCACCTATGCTCCGAAGGCGGCCGGTAGCGCTTGCAATGATGGCAATGCGGGCACCATCAACGATGCATGCAACGGCGCAGGTGCTTGCACGGGAGCGACCGCGTGCACGACGCCGCCGAGCGCCTGCCATGCCTCCCCGGGAACGTACGCCAACGGAACCTGCACCTACCCGCTGAAGGCGGCCGGCAGCACTTGCGGCGCCGGGCTCGTCTGCACCGCGACGGGCGAGTGCGCTCCTCCGAATGGCTGCTTGATCGGAGGGGTGAGCTACGCGGCGGGAGCCATCAACCCGAGCGCGGCCTGCCAGGAGTGCAACCCGGCCTTCTCGGCGACGGCCTGGGCCACCAGACCGTCCTCGGCCCAGTGCCGCGCCTCGGCAGGAGAGTGTGACGCGGCGGAGTTCTGCACCGGCACCAGCACTACCTGCCCCGCCGACGGCTTCCGCGCCTCCGGTGCGGCGTGCTCCAGCGACGGCAACGCCTGCACCAGCGACGTGTGCAATGGCTCCGGCACCTGCACCCACCCCCTGGCGCCTGTGGGCACCACCTGTAACTCCCCCTCCGTCGGCAGCTGGGGAAGCTGTGGCGGCTTCAGCGACACCTGTGATGAAACAGGCAGCCAGTCCCGCTCCGTCACCACCTATGCCTGCACCAGCGCCGGTGCCTGTGCCGGCTCGAACACCAGCGAGACGCAGTCGTGCAACCGCGGCACCTCGGGCACCGCTTGCAACACCACCTACACCAACTGTGGCTCCTGCACCGGCTACAGTGACGCCTGCGACGAGAGCGGCACGCAGTCCTGCACCGTCACCCAGTACACCTGCTCTGGCGGCACCTGTAACCCCTCCAGCTCCGGCTCTGGCGCTCAGGCCTGCGCGCGTGACACGGATGGCAACGGGTGTGGCTACTCCAACAGCTGCGGCTCCTGCGGTGGCTTCAGCAACTACTGTGACACTACGGGCACCCGCACCTGCACGGAGTCCAGCGCCTCTTGCTCTGGCGGCACCTGCTACTCCGACGGCAGCGACACCTATTCGGAGAGCTGCTCCAGGTCCGTGAATACCGCCTGCCCGGGTCCCAGCTATGGGTCGTGGAGTGGCTGCTCCAATAGCTGCGGCGCCTCGAGCCAGTCCCGCACGGTGACCACTTACAGCTTCAACTGCAACACGGGCAGTTGTGAACCCAGCTACCAAACCGAGACGGCCTCGTGCCCGCCACAGAGCTGCCCCTCCCCCAGCTACGGGTCCTGGAGCAGCTGCTCGGGCTTCGACAATGCCTGTGACACGACGGGCATACAGTCGAGGTCCGTCACCTCTTACTATTGTTCAGGTGGATCGTGCGCTTCGAGCACCAGCTCGGAGACTCAGTCCTGCTCGCGGTCGGCCTCTCCGCCGTCGTGCTCAGGGACGACCTACGGGGCGTGGGGCGCGTGCACCGGCGGCAATGCCTGCGGGATTGGAAAGACGCAGTCGCGGACGGTGACGACCTCCACGCTCAACTCCTCCACCTGCCAGTGCCAGAGCACCAGCACCACCGAGACGCAATCGTGCGACTCTCCCACCCCGCCGTCATGCCCAGGGCCAAGCTACGGAGGGTGGAGCGCCTGCAGTGGCACCAATGCGTGTGGCCAGGGTGGAACGCAGACCCGGTCCGTGACGACCTACACCCCGAGCACCTCACCGTGCCAGTGCATCGCGAGCACCACCACTGAGACCCAGTCGTGTTCGGGCAGCAGCGGCTATCCCTATGCGGTGTGTAATGGGGTGTGCACGACCCTCGACGATGACCCCTACAACTGCGGTGGCTGCGGGTACCGGTGCCCGTTCAAGTTCCCAGTCTGTAATCAGGGGGCCTGTGAAGAGTATTGATTGAGCCAAGTACGCACCGGCTCGGGGTTCTGCCCGAGCCGGTGCGTGCCCTCACTCCGAAGCGCTACGGCTCAACGCGCCCTGCCGTGCCATAACGGACGGCCGGGCCGGGTACACGGCGGCCAGGGCGCCCAGCAGGATGTGCAGCAGGAACAGCAGCGGCGTCTGGCGGTACTCCCACTCGACGGCGCTCTGCGAGAAGGCGCCCATCAGGCTGAAGAACACGCCCACGCCGAAGCGGGAACGGAACGCGGCCGAGCGCCTCAAGAAGAAGCTCCCCGCCATCCACAGCCAGCTCAGCCAGACCCAGGCAAACAGCAGCACGCCGGGCCAGCCCGTCTCTCCCAGGGTGATGGCGTAGAGGCTGTGCCCGGGGGGCGCCTGCGGGTCATCGATGTTCGAGTTGGCCGGAATGGGACCGTCCGGCGGCACCTCGTCCGTGCTGGGGTATGCCAGGTAGTGGAGCCCGATCTCCGGGCCGTACCGGTTGGAGACCCAGTACGACCAGTTGTTCAGCCCGCAGCCCCAGAAGCTGTCGGCGGACATCATCTCCGCCAGGACCAGGTACACCCCGCGCCCTTCGTTGGGCTCGCCCCCGAACTCCTTCTCCAGCCCGCCCTCGGAGGCAAACCGGGCCTCGAAGGACGGAGCGAGTTTGGCGTAGAGCACTGCCCCCGAGAGCAGAATCGCGAGTGCCGCGACCACCTTCGCCGGGGTGATGCGCCAGGAGCCACACGTCAGTCCCACGCCAATCAACAGCAGCGCGATGGAGAACAACCCGGCACGCGACACCGTGAACATCACGCTGGTGGTTCCCAGGAACGCCGCGAGCCCGCAGGCCCGCCGCAGCCGCCTGTCGGCATCCGAGAGCGCCACGGCCAGCAGCAGCGGCACGGCCATCAGGTTGTACATCGACAGGGCGTTGGGGTGGCTCAGCGTCCCTTCGGCTCGGGCGTGTCCCAGCACGAACCGGGCGTGGAGCGTCCAGCCCCACTCGTAGATGACCGCGAGGCACAGCGCCCAGACGAGCCTGCGCAGATCCCGCTCGTTCTTGACGTAATAGGCGAACGCCAGGAACACCATGATCGCGCGCAGCGCCTTCGACAGCTCGAAGAGGCCGAACAGCTTCGGATCCGACAGGGCGACGTTCAACGCGTTGTACGCAAAGAACACCAGCATGCTGCCCAGGCCGAACGGCAACTGGCGCGGGCGAGTGGGCCCCCTGCTCCGCCACTCGTCCACCAGAATGAAGAACCACAGGAAGTCGAGCCAGCACAGCTCGAAGCCGCGTGTGGTGCCCCGGTACCACTCCCGGCTGTAGAAGTTGATGGTCCTCAGCCCGTGCTCGGTGGTGCCAAAGACCAGCAGGGCCGCGCAGAAGTCCTTGAGCCGTGGGTAGCGCCTCACGAGCGCCAGTCCCACGGGGACGGCCACCGAACACAACGCCAGGAAAATAAGGCTCTTCGCTTCCATCAGGGCATGTCACACCCGCTCTGCAGGTGCCATGCCCCGTCTTCCGGAGGCCACGGCCTGCGGGAGCGTCGCGAACCGGGACGCTTCCGCGTCTCGGACTGAGACGGCCGAGACAGTCAGGCAGGGCGCATGCCGGGAGCAGCGAAGAGCACGATAACTGCATCCAGCCGTGAGCCCCCTCTGAGGACTTCGTACGGACACGATGCGCGACCCGCTCACTCGCAAGGCGCTCTCCGAGGAACTGTTCCTCGTCCGAGGCGTCAGTATCCTGCTGGTGGTCCTCATCCATGTGATTGGGGTGGAACCTCTGCACGGAGTGCGCAAGCTGTTCTCTCCGGAGCGCGCGGAGCTGCGCTTCACCGCGGAGTTCATCCACAGCTTCAACATGGCGGTGATGCTCATTACCTCGGGAGCAGCGGTGTCGCTCTTCGGAGGACCGGATACCTCGTTCCGGGAGTTCGCGCGGAGGAAGGTGAGCAAGCTCGTCGTCCCCCTGTTGGTGTGGGCTCCCGTCAGCCTCGGCATCCAGGAGCTCTCGCGGGCAAGGCCACACACCCTCGAAGGCTGGCTGGCGCTGCTGGCCCAGTTGCCCACCGCGTGGTTCCCGCCGTACTCCATCTTCTGGTTCGTTCACGCGCTGGTGAGCTGCACCCTGCTGGCGTGGGTGTACAAGCGCCTCGTGCCGCCCCTGGGCAGGTGGGAGGGGCTCGGCTACCTGGCGGGGGCCGTGGCGCTGCACCTTGCCGTCGAGGCCTGGGGTGATCCCTCGTTGGGCGTGGGCATGCGCTATCTGCGCTTCATCCTCTTCTGGAATTGCTTCTTCGGCCTGGGGCTGTGCCTGTCCCCCTGGCTGGAGACAGCGCACCGCGGGCTGTCCCGGCTGCCGCTGGCGCTCCAGGCCCTGCTGCCGGCGGGGCTGCTGGGGCTGATGGTCTGGCTCT
>DASVVJ010000168.1:0-9933 GCA_036389955.1 Myxococcaceae bacterium | reverse complement strand
GCGCCGCCCGTCTTGGCCAGCACCTTGGTGATGGCGGCGGTCAGCGACGTCTTGCCGTGGTCCACGTGTCCAATCGTACCGATGTTCACGTGGGGCTTGTTTCTCTCGAACTTCTCCTTGGCCATGACATCTCCTAGTGGGGCCGGCTCGGTGGCTGGCGTGCAACCCGGGAAAAGAAAGTGCTGCGTCGTGCTTCAAAGCCGCTGAAAGGTCAACTGAAATCGCCCGGGACCTCACCGGGCGGGTAACCAGCAACCGTTACCCACGATTGAGAGCGCTCTTGGGAGCAGGCGCGTAGTGGCTGAACTGCATGGTGTAGGTGGCTCTTCCCTGGCTCTTGCTGCGCAGGTCCGTCGAGTAGCCAAACATGGCGGCGAGCGGCACCTGCGCCTGAATGGCCTGCACTCCACCAGGCCGAGGCGTCATGCCCTGGATCTTCCCTCGACGCCCATTCAGGTCACCGATCACATCGCCCATGAAGTCATCCGGGGTGATGATCTCGCAGTTCATGATGGGCTCGAGCAGCACCGCCTGGGCCTTGTTCACCGCGTCGCGCAGCGCCATCGATCCGGCGATCTTGAAGGCGATCTCGCTCGAGTCCACGTCGTGCGTCGAGCCGTCGAACGCCTCGACCTTCACGTCCACCATGGGGTAGCCGGCCACCGGGCCGTTCTGCAGGGACTCGAAGACGCCGTCCTTCACCGCGTCCACGAACTCCTTGGGCACCACCCCGCCGGTGATCTTGTTCTCGAAGGAGAAGCCCTTGCCGGGCTCGTTCGGCATCACCCTCAGCCAGATGTGGCCGTACTGGCCCTTGCCACCCGACTGGCGGATGTACTTGCCCTCGGACTCCACCGGGATGGTGATCGTCTCGCGGTAGGCCACCTGCGGCTTGCCGATGTTGGCGTCGACTTTGAACTCGCGCAGCAGCCGGTCGACGATGATCTCCAGGTGCAGCTCGCCCATGCCGGCAATGATCGTCTGCCCCGTCTCCTCGTTCGTCTTCACCCGGAACGAGGGGTCCTCCATCGCCAGACGCTGCAGCGACTGGATGATCTTGTCCTGATCCGCCGTCGACTTCGGCTCGATGGCGATGTCGATCACCGGCTCGGGGAACTCCATCTTCTCGAGGATGATGGGCTGCTTGTCGTCGCAGAGCGTGTCGCCCGTGGCGGCCAGCTTCAGGCCCACCACCGCGCAAATATCGCCGGCGAAGCACTCGGTGAGCTCGTCCTTCTTGTCCGCGCGCATCTGCACCAGGCGGCTGACGCGCTCGCGCTTGCCCTTCACCGAGTTCCACACCGCCGTGCCCGCCTCCAACCGCCCCGAGTAGACGCGGAGGAACGTCAGCGTCTGCGAGGTGAAGCTGGGGTCGTTCATGATCTTGAACGCCAGCGCGGCGAACGGCGCCTTGTCGTCGGTGGCCCGCTCCTCATCCCCGCCCTTCGGATTCTTGCCGCGGATCGGCGGGACCTCGAGCGGGCTCGGCAGGTAATCCACCACCGCGTCCAGCAGCGGCTGCACGCCCTTGTGCCGGAACGCCGAGCCACAGAACACCGGGAACAGCTTCATCCCGATGCAGCCCTTGCGAATGGCGCCGCGGATCTCGTCCTCGGTCAGCTCGGTGCCCTCGAGGAACTTCTCGGTGAGCGCGTCGTCCTGCTCGGCGGCGGCCTCCAGCAGCTGCGCGCGGGCCTCCTCCGCCTGGGCCTGGAACTCCTCGGGGATGTCCACGACGTCGAAGCGGCTGCCCTGCTCCTGATCGTGGAACACCAGCGCCTTCATGCGCACTAGGTCGATCACGCCCCGGAGCTTGTCCTCGGCGCCCAGCGGCAGCTGCATGCGCACCGGACGCGCGCCCAGCTTCTCGCGGATGGTGCCCACGGACATCTCGAAGTCCGCGCCCACCCGATCCATCTTGTTGATGAAGCAGATGCGCGGAACCTTGTACTTGTCCGCCTGCCGCCAGACCGTCTCGGACTGGGGCTCCACACCGTTCACTCCGTCGAAGACGGCAACGGCGCCATCCAGCACACGCAGGGAGCGCTCCACCTCGATGGTGAAGTCCACGTGCCCCGGCGTGTCGATGATGTTGACGCGGTACTTCTGATCACGGCGGTTCCAGAAGGCGGTGATCGCGGCGGACTGAATCGTGATGCCGCGCTCACGCTCCTGCACCATCCAGTCCGTGGTGGTGTTGCCTTCGTGAACCTCGCCCATCCTGTGGATGGCGCCTGTGTAGAACAGGATCCGTTCGGTGGTCGTCGTCTTGCCGGCATCGATGTGCGCCATGATGCCGATGTTCCGGTAGCGCTCGAGCGGATACTCGCGAGCCATTGCTTCAACCCCTTCGAAACGGATTGTCAGAGAACTGCAACACCCGGATACGCCAGGCGCATCCGGGTGTCAGACCGCGAAGCCCTTACAGGCCTACCAGCGGTAGTGGGCGAAGGCCTTGTTGGCCTCGGCCATCTTGTGCGTGTCCTCGCGCTTCTTCACGGCGTTACCGCGGTTGTTGGCGGCATCCATGATCTCACCCGCGAGCTTCTCCTTCATGGTCTTCTCACCACGCGCCTTGGCGTAGGAGATGATCCAGCGCATGCCCAGCGCCACGCGGCGGTCCTGACGGACCTCGACGGGCACCTGGTAGGTGGCGCCACCGACGCGGCGGCTCTTCACCTCGAGCACCGGCTTGACGTTGTCGAGCGCCTTCTTGAAGGTCTTGAGGGGGTCTTCCTTCGCACGCTCCTCGATGAGCGAGAAGGCGCCGTAGGTCACGCCCTCGGCGATGGACTTGTTCCCCTTGCGCATCAGGTCGTTGACGAACTTGGTGACAAGGCGATCCTGGTACTTCGGATCCGGCAGAATCTTGCGCTTAGCTACTACGCGACGGCGAGGCATCTCTTCTTCCCTTACGCCCTACCCCCGCTCTGCGGAGGCATACCGGGCTTCAAGAACAGCATGAATGAACAGGAGCGCTCCCCAGGGTGTGGGGTTGAGCGTCCCAACTCTTGAACATCAGGAGGTGATCGAACCGCTTCAGCTCGGGCGCTTGGCGCCGTACTTGGAGCGGCCCTGCTTGCGGCCCGCCACGCCCACGGAGTCCAGCGTTCCGCGGATGATGTGGTAACGCACGCCGGGGAGGTCCTTCACACGGCCGCCGCGGATCATCACCACCGAGTGCTCCTGGAGGTTATGGCCCACGCCGGGGATGTACGAAGTGACTTCGATTCCGTTGGTGAGGCGCACACGCGCCACCTTACGAAGGGCCGAGTTCGGCTTCTTCGGAGTGGTGGTGTACACGCGGGTGCAGACACCACGCTTCTGAGGGCACTCCTTCAGAGCGGGGCTCTTTCCCTTGATGTTCAACTTCTCGCGGCCCTTGCGGACCAGCTGGCTAATCGTCGGCACTGACGCTTCCTTCTCCAATGGCCGCCTGCGCTGACACGGGACGGCACATATAGAACTACCAACCTACGCTCGAAAAAGGGCGGCGAGTATAGGAAGGGGACCCCGCGTGTCAAGCACAGCCTACCCCTTAGACGGCAAGAACGCCGAGTAGGAGCAGAACCTTCCCTGAAACGCCTGGTCGCGGGGCTCCTCTACTCCTCGTGCAGCTAGAAGTCGAGGACCATCACGATCGCGTCCTCTTTCTCGTCCACGTAGTAGTTCGGCCGCACGCCCACCGAGCGGAAGCCCAAAGACTTGTACAGGCCGATCGCCGCCTCGTTGCTGCGGCGCACTTCCAGTGTGGCCAGGGTGCACCGGCGCTGGCGGCCTCGGGCGAGCACCTCGTCCATCACCGCCCGCCCTACCCCACGCCGGCGATGCTCGGGCGCGGTGGCCACGTTGAGCACGTGCACCTCGTCCTGAACGATCCAGAAGATGGCCAGGCCCAGCAGCTTGCGGCTGCCGTTCGCCCCCGGCTCCTCCACCAGCAAGATGGTGGACCAGTCATGCTCGAGTTCCCGGCGCAGCAGCTCCGGCGACCAGGGGTTGCGGAAGGCGGACTGCTCCAGGGCGATCACCGCCGGCATGTCCTCGTGGGTCATCTGCCGGATGAGAAACCCATGGTTGCTCTCCGGTGCGCCGTCCTCGCGCAGGCGCCTCATCTCCGTGTCTCCCGAGCAAAAGGCGCCACGCGCCTGACCTGCGCGGTGGCTCTGACCTGAGCCAGCTCCTCCGCGGTGAGAGCGTTGTAGCGCTCCTGGAAGAGCTTGTCTCGCAGTTGCGCTTCGCCCACCTGGGCCCGCAGCCGGATGCGGCTGTCGAGAATCCGCGCGACCCGCACGCTGCGCTCCAGCACCTCCGTCAGGTGCTTCACGTCCGTACCCGAGCGGGCCAGGAAGGCCTGGAACGCCTGCTCGCTCTCGAAGCGCTTGCGGAAGTCCTTGAGCCGGGACTCCACCTCGGCTTGCTCCGCCGTGTAGGCCTCGAGCCGGTCGGCGCTCAGCACCAAGAGCCGCTGGCCAATCACCATCTCGAGCCCTCCCCGCAGCGTCTCCTCGTCGAGCGGCGAGGCGACCACCTCCACGGCCCCTCGCTCGATGAAGGCCACCCGGATCTCGAACTCCAGCTCACTCTGGGTGAGGACCTGGCCTTCGATGATCGCCACCACGCGGTCGATGAGCTGGCCCTCGGCGGCCCCCGCGGGCGCACCGCCCTCCCGCGGCTGGGCAAGCGCCGTCAATGGCACCCAGGTGAACCAGGCCGCCAGCACCAGAAAGTGCCCTCGGCTGCGATGCTGGGATGAGATGGCCCCCTTCATCAGTGCCCACGTTATACATCGCGCCCAGAAGCACGCATCGCGCTGGCCAAGAACGTTGGGCTGGTTACGTTCTTGCAGACGGAATTTTTCAGGACAGGTCAGCAATGGCGGATGACTACTACCAGATCCTTGAAGTCCCTCGGACGGCGTCCGCGGACGACATCAAGAAGGCCTTCCGGAAGCTGGCCCGCAAGCACCACCCCGACGTCAACCCGGGGAACAAGGCTGCGGAGGAACGCTTCAAGCAGCTGAACACCGCCTTCGAGGTTCTGTCGGATCCGCAGAAGCGCAAGCTCTACGACGAGTTCGGCGAGGACGCCGCGAAGATCGGGTTCGACGAGAAGAAGGCCGACACGTATCGCGCCTATCGTGCCGCGCAGGCCCGAGGCGGCGGCTCCGGCGGAATTCCCTTCGGCGGAGGCGTGGGCGCGGACTTCGACCTGGGAGATCTTTTCGGAGACCTCTTCGGGCGAGCGGGCGCCGCCGGGTTCGATGTCAACGAGGCTTTCGGGCGCCGGACCAGCTCCCCGGGCGCCGAGGCGGGCGACGATCTCACCTCGAAGGTGCAGCTCTCGCTCGCGGAGGCCATCTCGGGGACCGAGCGGGTCCTCAGCGTGCAGCGGCCCGGGCGCTGCCAGCGCTGCAACGGCTCGGGAGAGACGGGCCGCACCGGCCCCTGCCCCACTTGCAAAGGCACCGGCCGCACCCGCCGCAACGCGGGAATGCCGTTCGCGGGTGCCTGCCCCATGTGCAATGGCACTGGGCGGGCCGCCGAGGGCTGTGGCGTGTGCCGCGCCACGGGCATCACCGAGGAGACGACCCGTCTCACGGTGAAGATTCCTCCGGGCGTCCAGACCGGTTCGAAGGTCCGGCTCCAGGGCCAGGGCTCCGCGGGACCTCGTGGGGGGCCTCCGGGTGACCTCTACATCGAGACCGAGGTGGCCGAGCACCCGCTGGTGCGCCGCGAGGGGGATGATCTCTACCTGGACCTGCCGGTCACCGTCACCGAGGCCATGCTGGGCGCCGAGGTGAAGGTGCCTACCTTCCAAGGCGAGGTGACCGTCAAGGTGCCTCCGGGCTCGCAGTCTGGCCGGAAGATGCGCCTCAAGGGCCGCGGTGCCCCTTCGCTCAAGGGCGGGGGCACGGGTGACTTCTACCTGGTGCTACAGGTCAAGGTGCCCGAGCCTGCCACCTCCGAAGCCAAGGCGGCCGCCGAGGCGCTCTCCCGCGCCTATCCTGGTGACGTTCGCCAGGAGCTGAAACTCTAGCTTCCCAACTGACGGTGGGAATGTGCCCACCTTCTTGCCTATTGCCTTGCCGGGCGCCGCGTCCTAGACGGCGCCTCCTATTCTTCTTCGCCCTCCTCTCGGAGCACTCATACATGGGCCTCTTCGACATCTTCGGCGGCTCCGGCCCCGACAAAGCCCTCAAGCTCAAGCCCAAGGTGACCCAGAAGTACGGGGACCCGGCCTCGCGCCAGAAGGCCATTCAGCAGCTCGGGGAGATGAAGTTCCCCGAGGCCGTGTCCGTGCTGCTGGCGCGCTTCACCATCACCGTGGATCCGCTCACCACGGACGCCGATGAGAAGGAGCACGTCTACGAGCTCATCAAGGGCTTCGGCAAGGACGCCATCCCTCCCATCAAGGAGTTCCTGCGCAAGAGCGATCAGGCCGCCTCGTGGGCCGTGCGGCTGCTGGAGGAGCTGGTGCCCGAATCCGAGGCCATTGGCATCTTCGTGGACACCCTCTCCCATCTGAGCGCCCACTACACGCGCGACCCGGAGAAGAAGGTCGTCCTGCTGCACCACGTGGCCAACAAGCAGGATCCGCGCATCGCGCCCGTCATCGTCCCCTTCCTGGAGGACATGTCGGACGATGTGAAGATCGCCGCGTTCAAGGCGCTCGCGCCCATCAAGTACGAGCCCGCCCGCGAGCCCATGCTGCAGATTCTCACCGCTCCGGAGACCGCCCGCCGCGTGCAGACCACCGCGCTCGCCGCGCTCCAGGAGAGCGGCTTCAACGTCCAGGGCTTCCGCGAGAAGGTCGAGCCGCTCCTGGTGGAGCCCTACACGCTCGACAAGAACGGCGTCATCGTCAAGCGTCAAGCGTGAGACACCGTCGTCGCCGTGGTTGTCGGGAAGCGGACACCACTACTGTCCTTTCGAGCCTCCCTGGCCGCTTGAGCCGTTTCCCCCGGTCAGGGCGTTGATGGAGGATGGGCCTGTGCGTTCATCCAAGACGAAGAAGGGGCCGCTGGCCGAAGTCGTCACGCTGCGGCCTCACCTGAAGCAGCAGAAGCCGAAGGCGCCCAAGCGGCCCTCCCGTCCTGTGCCTCCTGTCGAGACCGCCGCCGCCGAGCAGGCGCTGCTCGAAATGGCCCGCCAGCTCACCACCAGCGCCAGCACCACCGAGGTGCTGCGGGTGCACCTGCAGGCCATCTTCAACCTGCTCAAGCCCAAGGTCTGTTACGTCGCCCGCTACTTCGCCGAGCGCAAGCAGCTGCACGTCGAGCACGTGCGCGGCCGCTACGACGAGCGCGTCACCGCCGCCGTTCCCGACGAGGGCGTGGTGGGCAAGGCCTTCACCCAGAACACCGTGCTGCGCGACGAGGACACCGTCGCCGTGCCGCTGGAGAGCCCCCAGGGCGTCACCGGCTGCCTGGCCATCATCGCCTCGCGCCGGGAGGCCTCGGACACGCTGCTGCGTGCCCTGGCCGGCCAGCTCTCCGCCGCCTACGAGGTGGCGCGCCTGCGCGATGACTCCGCCCGGCGCAACAAGGACCTTCAGACGGCCATCGCCGGCCTCAAGAGCCTGGAGCAGACCCGCGAGGAGATGCTCGGCAGCGTCTCGCACGACCTGAAGAACCCGCTCACCACCATCAAGGCCTATCTGGCCATGGTGGGCCGCGAGAAGCTCGGGCCCCTCACCGATCAGCAGCGCCGCGCGGTGCAGATCTGCGACCGGAACTCCGATCGCATGCTGCGCATGGTGAACGATCTGCTGCTCATGTCCCGGCTTCAGTCCGGGAAGATGCAGCTCAATCAGCGCCCCTTCGGCATCAAGGCCGTGGCCGAGGAGGTGCTGCGCGCCCTGGCCGCCCTGGCCGAGCACAGCAAGGTGACCCTGCGCGTGCCGCCGTGCCCCGAGGTGTTCGTGCGCGGGGACCGCGAGCGCATCGCCGAGGCCATCCACAACCTGGTGGAGAACGGCGTTCACCAGTGCGAGGAGGGCGGCACCGTCGAGGTGCGTGTCTCCACCGAGGAGGGCCTGGCCTCCCTGTCCGTGAAGGACAGCGGCCCCGGCCTCTCCCAGGAGGAGCTGGAGAACATCTTCGATCCGTTCTACCGGGCCCGCTCCGGTGCTCCTCGGCCTCACGGTGGCCGGCTGGGCCTGCCGCTGGTGGCCAAGATCCTCGCGCTCCACGGCGGACGCGTGGATGCCACCAGCACGCTGGGTGAAGGCTCGACCTTCCAGATGGTACTGCCCATGTTCGCTGGCGCGGTGGCCGTGCCGGACTTCAACCAGGCCGCCCCGCGCGCCGGTGGCATCCTCCTGGTCGAGGACGATGCGGACTGCCGCGAGGTGCTCCAGCAGGTGCTCGAGCAGGAGGGCTACCGGGTGATGTCCACCTCGGGCGCGGAGGAGGCCCGCTCGGTGCTCTCGCACATCCGCCCAGCCATGGTGCTGCTGGATCTGCGGCTCAGCCAGGAGGACGGCCGCTCGGTGCTGCACTACATCCGCGAGAACGAGTCCCTCAAGGACATCGCCGTTTACATCATCTCGGGTGCCAGCGAGGTGGCCTCGCTCAGCTCCGGCCAGGGTCTGGACCGCATCGATGGCTTCTTCGAGAAGCCCATTCAGCTGCCCCGGCTCCTGGACACCGTGGCTTCCGTGGTCCGCCCCAGCCGCCGTCAGCCCTCGGGGCCTTAAGCCGACTGTTCTCGGATACGAAAGAGGCTGGAAAGCCTCTCGCCTTCGCTAGTATCCGAGCGGTCCATGAGCACTTCCGTCCTTTCCCGCTACCGCACCGCGTTCGCCGAGGCCATCGCCCAGGTCCTCGGCGTTCCGCCCTCCGAGATCGAGCCACTCATCAAGCCGGCCGAGCCTCCTCACGGGGACCTGAGCTTCGCCACCTTCCCGCTGGCCAAGGCCCAGAAGAAGGCGCCCCCGGCCATCGCCGCCGCCGTGGCTCCGGCGGTCAAGGTGCCCGGGCTCGAGGTGGTGGCCACCGGCCCCTACGTCAACGCGCGCCTGGCCCCCCTGCCCTTCTCCGCCGAGGTGATCGATCTGGCGCGCAAGGAAGGCCCGGCCTACGGCGGCGGCGACGAGGGCCGCGGCA
Organism: Myxococcaceae bacterium; assembly: GCA_036389955.1. Classification (GTDB taxonomy): domain Bacteria; phylum Myxococcota; class Myxococcia; order Myxococcales; family Myxococcaceae; genus DATHBR01. Next base: position 827 of record DASVVJ010000168.1, on the reverse strand, counting down.
AGACGGTGGTCATCGACTACTCGTCGCCCAACATCGCCAAGCCCATTGCGTTCCACCACATCCGCTCCACGGTGATTGGCCACTGCCTGGCCAACCTGTACCGGGCGCTGGGCTGGCGCGTGGAGGGCATCAACTACCTGGGCGACTGGGGCAAGCAGTTCGGCCTGGTGGCCGTGGGCTTCCAGGAGTACGGCGAGCCGGCGCGCCGCGAGGAGATGGCGCACCTCATCGACATCTACGTGAGGGCCAACAAGCGCGCCAAGGACGAGCCCGCGTTCGACGAGCGGGCCCGCGAGTTCTTCCGGCGCATGGAGGCCAATGACGCCGAGGCCCTGGGGCTGTGGAAGCAGTTCCGGGACACCTCCATCGTCGAGTTCGAGCGCATGTACGCCCGGCTGGGCATCCGCTTCGAGCACATCGAGGGCGAGAGCCGCTACCAGGGCAAGATGGAGCCCGTCATCGAGGAGATCTCCCAGAAGGTCGGCGTCAAGGAGTCCCAGGGCGCCCTCGTGGTGGATCTGCCCTACGCCGAGGGCGAACCGCCGGTGATGCTCAAGAAGAACGACGGCAGCACCCTATACGCCACGCGCGACCTGGCGGCGGCGATCGACCGGTACGAGCGCTTCCAGTTCGACAAGGCGCTCTACGTCGTCGCCAAGGACCAGGCGCTGCACTTCAAGCAGTTCTTCCTCGTGCTGGAGAAGATGGGCAAGCCGTGGGCGAACCGGGCGGTGCACGTCTACTTCGGGCGCGTGCAGGGCATGAGCACGCGCAAGGGCGAGGTGGTGATGCTCAACGACGTGCTGGACCAGGCCAAAGCGCTCGCT
>DASVVJ010000167.1:0-2956 GCA_036389955.1 Myxococcaceae bacterium | reverse complement strand
GGGCTGCGACGTCACCCTCGCTTCCGACGGCCTGGAGGCGCTCTCGTGCCTGGCGAATCCCGAGCGGCCCCGGCCGGACCTGGTCCTGCTGGATCTGCTGATGCCGCGCATGGATGGCTGGGGGCTGTACGGGCAGATGCGCACGGATGGAGCGCTGCGGCACATTCCCATTCTGATGATGTCCCAGGCCGGCGGGCGCGAGGTGGAGCTGGGCGGGGTGGTGGGCTTCCTGCTCAAGTCGCCGTCACCGGAGCCCCTGGTCCACGAGCTGCGCGAGCGCCTGCGCCAGTTCGAGTGGCGGGCCCGCGAGCCCGAGCCTGTCGGCCCCTACGGGCTGCGCTTCACGGAAGACGCCGCCCTGATGCTCTCCAGCCTGGGGCCGCCGCTGCGCCACGCGGTGCAGGTGCACCTGTACCGGGCCGCGGAGCTGGCGGGCACCGAGCTGCCGATGATGTCCACCTGGCTGATCGCCCTTCCGGGCAGCACGCCGTCGCTGCTGGTGACGGTGCAGGGCGTGCGCATGGTGCTGGAGATGAATGACGCGGCGCGCACGCTCACCGTAACCACCGTCGTCATCCCCACCTACCTGCCGCGCACCTGATACGGCTAGGCCAGCGGCACCCGCCTCGCCAGTCCCTCCGTCAGGTGCAGCCGCAGCAGCCGGCCCGCGGTGTCGAACACGAGCAGCTCGCCGCCCCAGAAGCGCGCCCGCACGAGCGCGTCCCCCTCGAAGAAGAAGCGGGCGCGCAGCTTGGTGTCGCCGTGGAAGAGCTTCAGCTCGCGGCCGGTGACGATCCACCGCTCCTCGAGCCGCCACGGCGCCGCGAAAAGCAGCTCGCTGACCTGCTCCGCCTTGCCCGTCAGCTCGTTGAGGAACACCGGCGGCATGCCATCTCCCGCGCGGCGCGCGGCGCGCGAGCGCAGCGTGGGCCCACCCGGCAGCGCGTAGGTCCACAGCTGCGGCTCGGTGCCCCAGGTGGTGAAGCGCAGCCACTCCGCGTCGGTCTCCAGCGCCACCACCACTCCCTCGACCTGCGAGACGCGCCACAGCGCCCGCAGGCCGTCCTTGGCCAGCGCATCCACCGCCATCACCGTGTCGCGCTCGGCGATGAACCACAGGCTGCCGTCATAGCTGGGCGCGAAGGCGTCCACCTTCGCATCGCACCAGTGCCCGGAGCGGCGCGAGCCCAGCTCGATATAGGAGATGCGCTTGAGCTCTCCGCGCGGCGCGAGCGCCAGCACCCGGTCCTCGTGCACCGAGGGCACCAGCCAGAAGGCCGGCACATCGAAGTGCGCCGCGCACGTGCCATCCGAGCGCACCAGCCGCACCCCGGCCTCGCCCAGCGCCAGCAGCACGCGCTGGCCCGACAGCGCCACCGCGTCGTGAATGGGGTACGGGCCCGCCTCGCCCAGGGTGAGCGTCTCCGAGAGCGGCGCTGCCTCATGCTCCTCGGACCAGGCGCGGCGGCGGGGATCCGACACCGGGGGCAGGTCCGCGCGCAGGGTGCCATCTCCCACGTCGCGCAACAGCCGCGCGAGCAGGCTGGCGTCCACGCGCGTAAAGCCCTCGGCCCTGTCCCGCAGCAACGCGCGGACCGTGGGGCCCACCAGCACTGTACGGGGCTCCGAGGGAGCCTCGGCGGCCAGCACCTCGGCGAAGGCCAGCCGCTCAGCGGCATGGTCCCGGCTCACGTCCTCCAGCAGCGCGAGCACCTGAGGGCGCGTGGAGGCGAAGGCATCCGGGAACGAGGCCACCAGGTGCGCCAGTGCCCGGGCGCCGCCCACGCCGCCCACCTGGGCCCCGTGCTCCAGCCACGAGCGCGCCAGCATCCGGGCATCCTCCAGCGGCCACACCACCGTGGTGGCGCGCACGTAGTCCCCGGCCTCGGCGAGCGTCTCGGCCCACAGCAGCCGCAGGGTCTTCGCCTCGGCGGGGTGCGTGCGCTCCAGCCGCAGCACCGCGTCCGGGAAGGCGCCGCTGCGCCGGGCGATGGCCACCGCGCGTTGCAGGTCCCTGGCCAGCAGCCACTGGCGCACCACCAGCCCGGGGGCCATGTTGCGGCCCTCGGCCAGCTCGGCGGCGAGCTTCAGCCGCCCGTGCTTCTCCAGGAAGGACACGGCCTCCTCGTGCTCGCCCAGCAGCTCGGTGAGGACGAAGGCGGCCTCGTCGATGCGGCCCTCGCGCTCCAGGCGCTTGAAGGCCGCGCGGTAGCGCTCCCGGAGCGCCTCGAACACCTCCTGGCCTCCGCCGAAGATGCTGCCGGCGCCGCGGCGGCCCGGCTGAATGGCCAGGTTCTCGCGCGGGCCCGGCAGCCCCAGGGCGATGCGCGCCGGCTCCGTCATCCCCTTGCCCAGGGGAATGGCGTAGCGCAGCGCCTCGTCGAGGTTGCCCTGCTCGAACATGTCGAAGAGGCGCCGCACGTACTCCGCCTTGCGCTGGCCGAGCAGTGGGCCCAGCGGCGTGTTGCGCAGCATCCACTCGGTGAGGCGCGAGAGCATCCCGGGCCCCGCGGGCTCGGGCGGAGGCTGGGTGGAGGGCTTCGTGGGAGAAGAGGTGGTCCGCGAAGTCGGCGCTCCCCCCGAGGGAGACTTTCCCGGGGAGAGGTTCCGCCGCAGCCACGCGGACAAGCGGGAGAGGAGCGACAGCGCGTCAGGCCGTGGCCCACCCTCGGGCGCCTGGGTGGCCTTCGTGCTCGAAGGCAGGGCGGGGCTGGGGGTGGAACCTTTGCCCTGGGGCTTGAACGCCTCGCCCAGCTTGCCCAGGCTCGCCTTGAGCTTCCGGAAGAGCGACGCCGGAGCCGAGCCCGCTGAGGGCGCGGTGGTGGTGGCGGTGGCGCCCTTCTCTCCTCTCAACCAGGCGCGCAGCCGGCTCCACCACGACGAGGCCTGGACGGCCTCGGCCTTGGCCAGGGCTTGCTGGGGAACGGGGCGCCCCTCGATGCGCGCCTGCATGGCC
>DASVVJ010000166.1:0-2671 GCA_036389955.1 Myxococcaceae bacterium | reverse complement strand
GGGGTGCCAGGGGGGATCGGCCCGTCCGTGAGCTGATCAGCGGTGGCGTAGTCGGCTACGCCAAAGTCGATGATCACCGGCTCGCCGTCCTTGGTGACCATGATGTTATTGAGGCTCAAGTCGCGGTGGAAAACGTCCTTCCCGTGCATGTAGTCCGCCGCGTCGAACAGCTTGAGGAAGAGCGCGGCGTATTCGCGCGGCGTGGGGCCTGTCTGCTGGGACCACTGCGCCAGCGTGAAGCCGTCCACGTAGTCCAGGACGATGAAGAGATAGCCCTCGTCAGGGTCCGGCCATCGGCCGAAACCCTTCATGCGGATGATGTTCGGGTGCTCCAGTTGCTTGAGGCAGGCCACCTCTCGGTTAGCTCGCGCATCCACCTGCCGTGGATCGAGGCTGCGCTCTGTCTGACACGCCAGCTTGAGCGCGTAGCGCTTGCCTCCGTTCTCCACCTCGTAGACGACGGCGTAACCGCCGCGCCCGATGCGTCGGACGATGCGCCAGACTTGCACCATCGTTCCGGGCGGAAGGTCCAACGGATTCAACTCTCCCAACATGCCGCGCACCTCTCGCCTTGTGGCTACAGCGTCACCATGGGAACGAACAGACAGCGGCTCCCGTCCTCGTTGCACACCCGCAGCGAGTGCGGCGCCTTTAGCCACGCTCCCGGCTTCCGCTCGGGCATCTCGACTTCTACGGCCACGCTCACCGCGCCCCCTGGGGGGATGGTTGCCTGTACGGGGAGCACCGCGCGAGCGCGGCGCGGCGCCCCTCCCGCTGCGGGCGTGACTTCGGCCCACGCGGGCACCCACGGCTCCCCGGTGTTGCTCACCTCCAGCACCACCACGCTCCACGTTGCCGCACCCAGACCCTTGCACCACACGGGGCGAAGTTCGCCTGTCGCCTCGAAGCACCCGCCCGGGAAGTCCTGAGCCCTCATGCCGTTTTCGTCCACGAGTCCCGCGAGCGCCACGGCTGCGGGGCTCACCACCGGGGCCCGTGCCTTCAACGCTTCCAGTTCCTTGGCTTGGGCCTCGCACCGCTCGCGCGCGGTGGACAACTCCACCCGGCACGTCTCGACGGTTTGCTGCGGGCGGCTCACGTTCACCACCGCATCCACCTTGCCCGGCTGCCCGGTGAGCAGAAACACGACGCTTGAAGGAAAGCCCTCGCGGTAGGTGAACCTCAGTGCCAGCCGTTCACCGGGCGCAAGCGGCACGGCAAGCGCAAGCGTGATGCCCTCATCCGCGGGATCCACCCGAGCGAAGCGGGTGCGGTCTTCCACCTCGACGGATTCACGGATGATCTTTGCGTCCAGGACGATGAAGGTGAAGGTGCCAGGCGAGAGGTAGAGCAACGGAGCCTCGCCCGCTTTGCCCGTGAGCACGACGGAGCGCGGAGCCGCGAGCCCTGCGGGCTGCGCCGTCGCGGTCAGGCCCACCAGCAGGGAGGCGAGCGCAAAAGGCGGGGTGAACAGTCGGAGCAAAACGGGGGAACCTCCTGGGTAGGCCCCCAGAGTAGCAGACGCGGGAGGGCGCCCGCGTCGAAGTCAGGCGCCCTTTGCCGCGGGGCTCCCGCGTCCTTTCCATGAGCCCTTCACGGGGGCCGCCACGCACTACGATTCCCAGCGCTGGCGAGCTTTGAGGCGCGCGGGGCTGCACCGCGCCCAGCTCCCCGTCTCTGTTCGCCGTGCCCCGTCGTGACGAGAGTTCTCCGGCGTGAGAGCTCCTGAGTTCCACCAGGAGGAGTCCATGGAGAAGGAGTTGGAGCAGTTCCAGCAGGAGGCGCAGCGGCTGAAGAGCGGGCGGAAGGGTGGCGCGTTGCCGTTCCCCGAGGCGATGAGGGCGTTCGCGGTGCGCTACGCAGAGCAGACGGTGAAGGGAGGCGGGACGGTGGTGGCGGTGGCGGCAAAGCTGGGGGTGTCCGCGCCGACGACGAGTGGCGCAAGGGCCGCACGGCGGGCAGTCCGCAGAGGAAGAAGCGCACCGAGACCAGCGCGGTGCTGGTGCCAGTGCGAGTGGGTGAGCGGCCATTCGAGCCGGGATGCCAGCAGGTGTTGGAACTCATCGGTCAGCTGTATGCCATTGTTGGCCCATCGGCTGCGAGACATGGTGATGGGTCGCAAGAACCACTATGGCAGCAAGTCCCAGCGCGGCACTGGCCGCCATCGAGAACCCGGGCACCGTCTCTCTCCTTTTCGGAAACGGGCACGGTGATCAGTTACGTTATTTCGATGGGGCAGCAGCCCCCGGAAGCGTGAACGCGAATGTGCTGCCTGTGCCTAACTGACTCTCAACCCAAATCCGTCCACCATGAGCCTCCACAATGCCCTTGGAGATGTAAAGCCCGAGTCCCAGCCCTCTCAGGTTCTTGCCGGGGGCCTGCCAGTAACACTCGAACACGGCCTCGAGTTGATCGCTCGGGATTCCCGAGCCGGTGTCCGCCACAGAGAAGCGAACGTCCTGATCGACCGGCTCGACTTGAATCAAAATCCGGCCCCCCTTCGGAGTAAACTTGAGGGCATTGCTCAGCAGGTTGGCGAGTACCTGGAGGACGCGATCACGATCAAAGCTCGCCATCAACTTCTTCTCTCTTATCTTCGCTTTGAGAGAGAGTCCCTGGGCACGGGCCATAGGGAGGAACGCCTCAACGGCCTCCCGCACGAGCTCGGTGG
>DASVVJ010000165.1:0-5984 GCA_036389955.1 Myxococcaceae bacterium | reverse complement strand
CCCGGAAGGTGAAGCTATCGGGCCCGCTGTAATTGGCCGTAGGCGTATAGGTGAGGTTAGGTGCCGTGCCCGAGAGCGTGCCATTCGCCGGCTGGGTCACCACCGTGAACGTCAGTGCGCTGTTCTCCGGATCTGTGCCCGTCAGCGTAATCGCCGCCGCAGTGTCCTCGTTGGTGGTGACGGACCGGGGTGTTGCCACGGGCGCATCATTCACGGGCTGGACGGTGATGCTCACCGTGGCAACAGCCGAGGTCGCCGAACCATCGCTCACCCGGAAGGTGAAGCTATCCGCCCCGCTGTAGTTGGCCGTCGGCGTATACGTGAGGTTGGGCGCCGTGCCCGAGAGCGTGCCGCGGGCTGGTTGCGTTACCACGGTGAAGGTCAGCGGACTGTTCTCCACATCCGTGCCCGTAAGGACAATCGCCAGAGAGCCGTCCTCCTGCACGGTGACGGACTGGGCTTGTGCCACGGGCGCATCGTTCACGGGCTGGACGGTGATGCTCACCGTGGCAGCAGCAGAGGCCGCCGAGCCATCGCTCACCCGGAAGGTGAAGCTATCGGCCCCGTTGTAATTGGCCGCAGGCGTATAGGTGAGGTTGGGCGCCGTGCCCGAGAGCGTGCCATTCGCGGGCTGCGTCACCACCGTGAACGTCAGCGGATCATTCTCCGGATCCGTCCCCGCCAGGGTCACCGCGACCGCAGTGTCCTCCGGGGTGGTGGTGGTCAGAGGCGTCGCCACGGGCGGACTGTTGGTGGAGATCAACCGCGCCCGTGCCCGGTCCGTTACGCCACGGTGGTCATAGTAGATGTACGTCAAGAGGAGCTGGCTGGGGTTCGCGAAGGTAAGCGCCGCATCCGTCTCGTCACCTCCGGTATTGGCGGAGAGGTTCAAGCCGGAGGGAGAGGTGGCTGCTCCAGCGCTCGACACCTGAGTGCCGTAGAGATCGTACGTCTGCCCACTGCGGAGATCATGCCAGACGACGAAGTAGTCCGTCCCACTGGAGGCAATGGCCGGCTTGAGCTGCGCATCGCTCGCGTTGGAGATGACCAGGCCCGTAGGGTCCCGCACTGTTCCACTGCCACTGACGCGCGCACCGTAGATATCGTTGTTGGTCGCACCGTTGCGGCTATCGTCCCAGACGACGAAGAAGTCCGTTCCGACAGCAGCGACAGCCGGGTTGTCCTCGGTACCGGAAGCATTGCTGATGACAAACCCGCTGGTCCCCGACACCGTCCCCGTGCGTGACACCAGGTTGCCGTAGATGTCCACGGAGGTGGCACTGCGGGCATCTCTCCAGGCAACCAGGTAGTGGGTTCCATTGAACGCGAGGGCCGGCACCGTCTGGCCCTGCGGCGCATTGCAAACGGTGACCCGGGAGCCCACTCCACCCGCGGCCGTCACGGACGCGCCGTAGAGATCCGAGCTGGTACTGGTGACCTCCGACCAACTGACGAAGTAGTCCGTGCCATCCGACGCCACTGCGGGAGTATTCCGGACGGTGGAGCCGAGCGCGCCACCAATGGGCGTCGGGATGCTCAGCACCTGCCCCGCGCTCGTCACCCGCGCCCCGGAGAGCCCCTGACTGGCCCCGGTGCGGACATCCCTCCAGACCACGAGGTAGTCCGTGCCGTTGGAAGCCACGTCCGGAGACACCTGAGAGCCGGCGGCGTTGGAGAGAAGCAGGCCCTGCGGATCCAGCATCTCCCCGGTGAGCGAGAGCCGCGCACCGTAGATGTCAGGGGTGCCGCCCCGGTCGTCATGCCAGACCACGAGGTAGTTCGCCCCGTTGGAGGCCACGGAGGGGGAGAGCTGCGCGTTGGTCGCCGTGGACAGGTTCTGCTCCGCCCCCAGCGGCGTACCCGTCGCCGACAGCCGTACCCCATGGATGTCCTCGTTGGTGCCGAGCAGATCGCTCCACACGACGAGGAAGCCCGTGCCGTCGAAGGCGATGACAGGGCCAGACTTGAGGTTTTCCGTCGTGGTGAGCGGCAGCCCGCTACCGTCCAACACGGCGCCCGCGCTCGAGACCCGCCCGCCGTAGATGTGTGAACCCGCGCGGTCGTCAGCCCAGACGACGAGATAGTCCGCCCCGTTGAAGCCCACGGAAGGTTCGCTCTGATATCCGAGAGCGCCGGAGATGAGCAGCCCCGCGGCATCCAACCGTGTCCCCGAGGCCGCCGCCACCCGCGTGCCGTAGATCTGCGGATCGGAAGAGCTGACGCGGTTGTCCTGCCAGACGACGAGGTAGTCGCTGCCATTGGAGGCAACGTCAGGCGCGAACTGCCGGTTGGCCGCGTTGGACAGCAGCACCCCGGACAACGGATCCAGCCGCGTGCCCTGGTCCGACAGCCGCGCGCCGTAGATGTCGGCGGAGATGGCGCTGGTACGCGTGTCCTCCCAGGCCACGAAGAAACCCGGGCTACTGGAGGCGATGGACGGATTCACTTGCAGCTCGGGGGCACTGGCGACGACGAAGCCCGCGGGGTCGAGCACCGTGCCTGTGCTCGAGACCCGGGCTCCATAGATATCGGAGCTCGAAGCGCTGACACGGTTATCGCTCCAGACGACGAGGTAGTCGGCGCCACGTGCGGCGATGTCCGGGGTGCGCTGGCTGGTCGGCTCCACACTGATGGGTATCTCCGGGGAGCTGAGCACCTGGCCCGAGCCCGTCACCCGCGCTCCATAGATGTCCCAGCTACTGCGAAGGTCCTCCCAGACGACGAAGAAGTCCGCGCCATTGGACGCCACGGCCGGCCTGGCCTGTGAGTCGCTTCCCGTGCTCAGCCGCAAGCCCGCCAGATCCAACACCTGGCCCGTGGCGGAGACTCGCGCGCCATAGATGATCGTGCCACCCAAGCGGGCGTCCTCCCAGACGACGAGGAAGAGCGTTCCATTGAAGGCGATCGCCGGAGTGCGCTGTGCTCCAGGCTCCACCCGTGCGACCGGCAGGTCCACATCCATCTCAGGCGAGATGATGGGGTCCAGCACCGCGGGGTACTCAGAGGACTCGAGCAGCGAGGCGGGCACGCGCAGGCGGATGTGGCCCTGGTCGAACTCGGCCTTCAACCCGGTGCGACGGCCCGAGCGCTCCACCCACGTGGCATGCCCGTAGCGGAAGCCCAGCCCCGTGCGCGCATCGGCGAAGTGCAGCCCTCCTTCCGTCACTCCGCGATAGGACAGGCTCTGCACCGGGATGCGAACCAGCACATCCCCTTGCCCCGCTGGCGCTCGCTCGAAGCTCCAGGATTGCTCCACCCCCTGCTCGCCATTGCGCAGGTGCTCGACGAGTTCTCCCCGGACGAGTGCCAGGTGTCCATCCTCTTCCACCCGGGCCTGGGCCTGACCGGTGCCAAGGGACTGCTCTCCGCGCGTCAGGAGGGCTGGGCCCAGCGTGAGCGGGGTTCCCTTCACCACCTGCCCCTGAGGCGCACCCTGATGAATGGGTGTCAGCGACAGGCTCTCGGCTCCTACCTGCACCTCGTACGTGGAGTAGCCCGCGCGCCAACCCGCTCCTTCGGCCCGATAGGCAAAGCGCACCTGCTGAATGACCGCGTCCACATCGAAGGGGGCACGCACCTTCCCGGCCACCTCGGGTTTCTGGGGGGAGGGCACCTCGCTGGGGCTTGCGGCCTTGGGCGTTCCACTCTGGCTGCACGCAGTGAGCAGGCCCAGGAGCAGGAGTCCCCAGCTCCGCTTCAGGAGCCGGGAGGACTGGGAGGGGGAGGGGAGCGGCACGGGGGTTGTTCCAGGCATGGAGCTTCTCGAAGGTCTAACGGTGGGCGCACCGTTCCCTTGGAGAACGCAGCCAGCCGGAATTTGTCGCATCATTACTGGCGGTGGGTGGCACCTACCCAAAGGCTTGCCCAGAGCCACGGTGGAGCTGCTCAAGCAGCCGGATCCGCCGCGGATGGAAGTCGACTGGGTGCGCGTCTACCAGCGGAAGTAGGGTGACGGCTCCCTGAGATCAGAAGGTCCCCGCGAGCCCTCCAATGAGGCCGCCCCCGGGGCTCACCCGCATCATCGGCACGATGATGCGGGGCTCTGGGCCGAGCGCTTCAGCGGCCGCCGAACGGCTGCTCGAGTCGGAGAGCTCGTAGGCGATGACGCCTCCCACCGCGGGGCCCAGGATCATGGGAATGGCTCCCGCGGCCCCCACGGTGGCGAAGCCCGCGGCCCCGACCAGAATGCCCGCCAGCGAGCCCAACACCACGCCTCCCACCGTGGGCCAGAAGCGCCCCTGACCGTCCAGCCAGTGTCCCACCTGGGTGATGGTGAACGCACTACCTCCGAACAGGCCTCCGAGCGCCAGCACGAAACCGATGTACACCCCGCTCTGATCCTCCGTGCATGACTCGATGCAGAGCGCCTCGCCCCCGATGAGCACCCCGGGGAGCGCTCCGATGGCTCCTCCGATGGTGCCCAGCAGGATCCCCACCGGGACCCTGGACGCGGCCGTTGCTTCCTCGTCCCTCCTGGAGCGCTCCTCGGGCGGAATGAGCTCCCCCTGAGGCTCGTCCGGGGACTCGGCCTGTGGAGGCTCCTCCGGCGCGGGGGCACCGGGCGCTGGAAGGAGCGGCGGCGGCGTCACCGGGCCCAGGATGGGCTTGTCCGGAGACTCGGCCTGAGCCATGCCCTGGAGCGGAACGAGCAAGCAGCAGAGCATCGGCACGAGGCGAAGGCTGAACATGCCGTCAGGATACCAATGCTCCAGGCCTACGCGAGCGGCAGCGCCACAAGGCCGCACCCGAAGAAGCGGGTCACCCTGCTGGCTGGCACGGTCGCGCTTCGACCTCGAGTAGCGCCGAAAAGTCTCTGAAGCAGGATGCGGAGAACGTAGGGCTCCTGGTCCGCCTGGAGGCGAAGCCGGGCAAGGAGAACGAGGTGCTGAAGTTCCTCGAAGGAGGCTTGCCCATCGTCCAGGGCGAGCCCGCCACCACGCGCTGGTTCTCTCTGCGCTTCGGGCCATCGTCATTCGGCATCTTCGACACGTTCCCTGGTGAGGCGGGCCGGCAGGCACACCTGAATGGCCAGGTGGCCGCGGCGCTGATGGCGAAGGCCTCGGACATGCTCGCCAGGCCACCCGCTATCGAGCAGGTGCACGTGCTCGCCGCCAAGCCGTGGGCCCGTCCCGAGGAGCAACCCACCCTCAGGAGGCTATCCGTCGTGGGCGCCGCAACTTTCAGCCCCCTGAGTGCGATAACCTTCCACGGTCATATTTCACGAGGTTCTCGAAATGCGTATCTCCTCCGCCGCCGCTCCCAGCACCCTCGCCGCGGCCAGCTCCCGTTCGCAGCCCACCCTGAAGCTCGGCGCGTCCGGCCCTGCGGTGAAGACCCTTCAGCAGGCGCTGGCCAGCGCGGGCTTCTCGCCAGGCGCGGCCGACGGCCAGTTCGGTCCGAAGACCGACGCGGCGGTGAAGTCCTTCCAGCGCGCCAAGGGCCTCGTCGCCGACGGCATCGTCGGGCCGAAGACCTGGGCCAAGCTGACCGCGGCTCCCGCGGCCGGCAGCTCGGGCGGTAGCGGCCCCACGCTCAAGCAGGGCCACAGCGGCGCTCCGGTGACCGCGCTGCAGAAGCGGCTCAACCAGCTCGGCTTCAATGCCGGCGCGGCGGATGGCCAGTTCGGTCCGAAGACCACCGAGGCGGTGAAGTCCTTCCAGCGCGCCAAGGGTCTGACGGCCGATGGCGTCGTCGGGCCGAAGACCTGGGACAAGCTCGGCATCAAGGTGAGCGGCACGCCCTCGACGCCCCCCAGCGGCGGTGGCGCGCACGGCAACTCCGCGCTGGCCAACAACGCCCGCTCGGTGGCGTTGAGCATGGGTGGCTACAACAGCCAGGGCCTGTGCGCCACGGGCGTCAGCCGCGCCATCGCCAACTCCATGGGCCTGAGCGTCCGGGGCAACGGCAACCAGATTGACACCAACCTGCCGCGCAACCGCTTCCGCGAGGTGAACATGTCGCTGGAGCAGGCGCTGCGCACGCCG
>DASVVJ010000164.1:0-11711 GCA_036389955.1 Myxococcaceae bacterium | reverse complement strand
GCTCCAGCTGCTGCTTGGCGGGGATGACCGTCTTCGCCCGCTCGGCTCGCGCGGCGATGGTCAGCGACGGGTTGACGCCCGGGTTGGAGGACACCGCCGCGCCGTCGATGACGTACAGGCCCTCGTAGCCGAACAGCCGGTGCTGGTGGTCGATGGCGCCTGTCTGGGGTGAGTCTCCCATGCACGCCCCACCGAGGATGTGCGCCGTCGTGGGAATGCCCAGCACCGTCTCGTTGACGAGGCTCATCGGCATGCCCTCGAGCTTCTCGGCCATCCGGCGCCCCAGCTCGGCCGCCTCGGGCATGTTGGCCGTGGGCGCCTCGCCCGCCTGTACCGCCGTGGTGACGCCCTTGCGCAGCCCCGTCGTCAGCGCACGCCCCCGCTGCATGCGCAGGTGTCCATCCGTCGTGCGCATATAGAGGAGGATCACCGTCTGCTTCGCGTAGTCGCGCACCGTCAGCACCTTCATCAGCTTGATCGGATGCTGCAGCATCGTGCCGATGAGCCGCGCCAGCCGCGTCACCACCTTGTCTCCGGTGACATACGGGGCCGAGAGGAGCCGGAAGAAACCCGCGCCAGCCGAGTAGCGCACTGGCTCCAGGTGCGAGTGCTCGTCCGTGTGCAGGATGGAGCCGATGGCGATGCCCTTGGACAGATCCCGGTCCATCTTCGGCGTCACTACGCCGAGCAGCGCCTCGGAGTTGGTGCGCACCCCATCCCCCACCCGGTCCGACAGCTTCGGCAGTCCGTCCGGGCGCTCCTTCAGCTTCAGCAACAGGTCCATCGTCCCCAGCACGCCGCCGGCGAAGATGACGTTGCGCGCGGTGAAGCGTCGCTTGCGCCGGAAGAACGAGGCGCCCTCCAGGGCTTCAACCTCATATCCGCCCTCGGGCAGCGGGCGCACCCACGTGGCCTCGGTGTCCGCGTGAATGGTCAGCCCATGCTTCTCGGCGAAGTAGAGGTAGTTCTTGTCCAGCGTGTTCTTCGCGCCCACGCGGCAGCCCAGCATGCACCCTCCGCACGAATTGCAGCCCGTGCGCGGTGGGCCTTCGCCCTTGAAGTACGGATCCGGCACGGTGACACCGGGCTCGCCGAAGTACACGGCCACGGTGGTGGGCTGGAAGTCCTCGCGGCCCATCTCCTTGCCAATCTGCTGCACCAGCTGATCCGGGTAGGTGCGCAGCGGGTTCTCCCGAGCGCCGAGCATCCTCCGCACCTCGGCGTAGTGCGGCGCCAACTCCTGCTTCCAGTCGGCCAGGTGGCCCCAGCTGCCACCTTGGAAGAAGTGGTCCTTCGGAATGGGCAGCGTGTTGGCGTAGACGAGCGAGCCGCCGCCCACCCCCACTCCAGAGAGCACGGTGACGTGGCGGAAGAAGGTCATCTTGAACAGCCCACGCCAGCCGAGCTGCGGCATCCACAGCCACCGCTTCAGGTTCCAGTTCGTCTTGGGGAAGTCCTGGGCCTGGAGGCGCCGGCCCTTCTCCAGCATCACCACGCGGTAGCCCTTCTCGGTCAGCCGCAGCGCGCTCACGCTGCCGCCGAACCCCGAGCCGATGATGAGAAAGTCGCAGTCCATCAGGTCCTCCACCTTGGAATAACGGCCCTCACTATCGCAGGCGAGCGGGGACGGGACAGCCCTCCCTCTCCCTGCCGGGCGCGGCTCCTTCGCTTGCCTGCCCGGGAGCCCGAGGGCTCCCTCAACCGGCGCGGGTGCGCTTGGGGACCTCGATCCGGTCCAGATCCTTCACAGCGATGGCATCGGCCACCAGGGACTGGGCCTCCTGAACGAAGGGGGCGGTGTCCTCGTAGCGCTGCGAGAAGTGGGTCAGCACCAGCCGGCGCACGTTGGCGGCGCGGGCCAGTTCCGCCGCCTGGAGCGCCGTCATATGGAAGTGGTCGTGCGCTTCCTGCCGCTCACTGTCGAGGTAGGTGGACTCACAGACCAGCAGATCCGCGTTCTGTGCCAGCACCGAGGCGTTGGCACACGGGCGGGTGTCCATGACGAAGCCGAAGGCCTGTCCCGGCCGCTTCTCGCTCACCTCATCGAGAAGCACGGTGCGGCCATCCACCGTGACGGAGCCCTTGCGCTGAAGCTCTCCAACGAGCGGACCGGAGAGCCCCCGCTCCTTGAGCCTGGCGGGGTTGAGCTGCAAGCGCTCGCGCTCCTCGAGCCGGAAGCCGTAGGTGTCCACGGCATGCTCCAAGCGGGCCGCCGAGAGCTTGAAGTCCTTCGTCTCGGACAACACGCCATCCTGCGAGATGGGACGCGGCACGATGGTGGCCTTGTCCATGAAGATGGTGGCGTGCCGGAGCCGCTCGAAGAAGGCCTGCCCCGAGGCCGGGTAGTAGACCTCGACCGGGTGCGTGGTCCGGTCCAGCGACAGCCGCTGGATGATGCCGGGCAGCCCCAGCGCATGGTCCCCGTGGAAGTGGGTGATGCAGATGCGGGTGATCTGCGTGGAGGACAGGCCCGCCAGGGTCATCTGCCGCTGCGTCCCCTCACCGGGATCGAAGAGGATGCCCTCCTCTTCCCACCGCAGAAAGTACGCGTTGTGGTTGCGGTGGCGGGTGGGCACCTGGCTGGCAGAGCCAAGAACGATGAGCTCGCGGTTGGACATGGCCCCCAGCCTGCCACATCAATCGCGGAACTCGGCCCACACGGGTGCGTGATCCGAGGGCTGCTTGCCCTTGCGCTCCTCGCGGTCGATCTCCGCCTTCACCGCGCGTTCCATCAGCGGCGCTGTGGCGAACAGGTGATCGATGCGCAGGCCCAGGTTCTTCGGGAACCCCAGCATCCGGTAGTCCCACCAGCTGAACTTCTGCTCGGTGGGGTGCAGCCGGCGGAACACGTCCGCCAGCCCGAACGCGCACAACCGCTGCAGCGCATCGCGCTCCCGCAGCGTGAACAGCGTCTGCCCCTCCCACAGCGCCGGATCGTGCGTGTCGATGGGCTCGGGCGCCACGTTCCAGTCGCCGCACAGCACCAGCGGCTCGGTGGGCTTGTGCTTCGTGTCCAGGTAGCGCCGCAGCCGCGTGTACCACTCCAGCTTGTACACGTACGCCGGCGAGTCCACCGCCTGCCCATTCGGCGCGTACACGCTCACCACGCGCACCCCGTTCACCGTCGCGGCGATGACGCGCGCCTGAGCGTCATCCACGTCGTCCGGAATGCCGCGCACCACGTCTTGGGGCTCGCTCTTCGCCAGAATGGCCACCCCGTTGTACGTCTTCTGCCCGTGCAGCGCCGAGTAGTACCCCACCTCGCGCACCGCCTCCGTGGGGAAGTCCTTCTCCGTGCACTTGAGCTCTTGCAGGCACAGCGCGTCCGGCTGGTGAGTCTTCAACCAGTTGAGCAGCCGCTCCTGGCGGGCTCGCACCGAGTTCACGTTCCACGTGGCGATTTTCATCGCGCGGCACCGTCGCACTTCCACCCCTGTTCCTTCCACGCTTTTCCGCTCACCTGTGGCCCTGGGGCCGCACCTGCTCCCCGCTTTCGTGGGAAATCCCCCTGGCATGAGCATCGCAATGCAGGGACTCCATGAAGACGATGGCCCCCGCCCTGAAGTCCTGCCTGGCTCCGTCCGTCCTGCCTGCGCTCGCGACGCTGGCGCTTGTCACATCCCTGTGGTTCCAGTTCCCCCACTCCACGCAGCCCACCTCGACCGACACGGTCGCCGTGCCCTCGGTGTCCGCTGCTCCCACGCTGGCCGTGCCGGTGAACTCCGCGCCTGCCGACACGGGGCTGGCCGCGCCCTCGGATGGGCTGCCCCTGGAGCACGAGCACCTGAGCCGCATCGACCACCTGGCCCGGGCCCGGACGCTGAGGGAGCTGGGGGACCTCTCGGGCGCGCTCACCGAGTGCCGCCGTGCCCTCCATGACTCACCCGACGACGAGGCGACGCTGCGCACGATTGCCCGGTTGGGACAGCTCACCGCTCAGGAAGAGCTGGCCGTGCTCGCCTTCGAGCGGCTGGGCCACCTGCGGCCGGAGGATGCCTCCCCGCTCGTCCAGCAGGCCCGCCTGCTTACCACGCTGGGCCGGTACACCGACGCGGTCCGCGTGGGAGAGCAGGCCCTCGCGCGAGACGCCGAGGAGCCCGAGGCGTATCAGGCCCTGGGCCGGGCCCACCTGGCCGCCGGCAACCTCTCCGAGGCCCTCGTGCGTTTCCAGCAGGCCGTGCACCTGGCTCCGGAGCACGGCCACGCGCTGAACAACCTGGGTTTCACCTACCTGCGCGCCAACCGGAACACCGAGGCCGCCGAGGTGCTCGCCCGCGCCGCCGCCCTGCTGCCCCACGTGGCCTACGTCCACAACAACCTGGGGGTGGCCTACGAGCGGCTCGGCCGCACTGAGGAGGCCCAGGCGGCTTACTCCAACGCCACCCGGCTCTCCCCCCGCTATGTCAACGCCCGGGTCAATGCGCGCCGGATGAACAACCTGGCCCGCCTCGACGTCCCCCCCTCCAGCCCCCCGGGGCTGCTCTCCCAGGATACGAGCCTATGAGGCCTTCTTCCGGGTGCTGGACGGGGCTGGTTCCCGTTCCGCTCCCATCGGTTTAACGTGCGCTCCTCTCCGCGAGCCCCATGAATCCGGCCCGAGCGATGACTTCCACTCCTGAAACGCCTCCCAGCCCTGAGCTGTCCCCGGCTCCGCCGCCGTCCGAGCCCCCTCGTCTGCGCTCCCGCCTCTGGAAGTGGACCCAGCGGCTGCTCGTCACCGGGCTGGTGCTCCTGGTGCTCGGGCTCGCTGCGGGCACGGGCGTCTACCTGTACTACAGCCAGGACCTGCCCTCGGTGGAGGCCCTGCGCAACTACCAGCCCCCGCAGGTGACGAAGGTGACGTGCGCCGACGGCTTGGTGTGCGCCGAGTTCTACAACGAGCGCCGCACGCTGGTGCGCATCGAGGACCTGCCCCAGCACGTGCGCGACGCGTTCCTCGCCGCCGAGGACGCGGACTTCTACAAGCACGAGGGCCTGGACTTCTTCGGCATTACCCGCGCGGCCATCAAGAACCTTATCCCCGGCAGCCGCAAGTCGGGCGCCTCGACGATTACACAGCAGGTGGTGAAGAACCTGCTGCTCACGCCCGAGCGCAGCCTGACGCGCAAGATTCGCGAGTGGATCCTCACCCCGCGCGTGGAAGAGGCGCTCACCAAGGATCAGATCCTCAACCTCTACATCAACCAGATCTACTTCGGGCAGCGCCGCTACGGGCTGGAAGAGGCGGCGCTCTACTACTTCGGCAAGCATGCCAAGGACCTGAGCATCGGCGAGGCGGCGGTGCTGGGCGGCACGCCGCAGTCTCCGCACCGCATCAACCCGGAGACGAACATCGTGCGCGCCAAGTCCCGCCAGCGGTACGTGCTGGGGCAGTTGGCGCACCACGGCTTCCTGCCGCAGGAGGTGGTCGCGGCGGAGCTGGACAAGCCCATCGTCCTGGCGCCCCGGCCGCCGCCCCCGGTGGGCGGCTACTACGCCGAGGAGATCCGCCGCACGCTGATCGAGCGCTACGGTGAGAAAGCGGTGCTCGAGGGCGGCCTGCGCGTGGAGATCGCCATGGTGCCCAAGCTGCAGGCGGTGGCGGAGACCTCGGTGCGCGAGGGCCTGGAGGCGGTGGACCGGCGCCAGGGCTACCGCGGCCCGCAGGGCACGATGGAGACGCCGCGCTTCGAGCGCCTGAGGACGATCATCGCCCAGCGCCTCGAGGAGGCGGGCCGGCGGCAGAAGGATGCGGAGTACGTGGCGGACCTGGCCCCGCTGGCCAAGGCGGCCCCGGAGCCGGAGAAAGCTCCCGACGAAGGCGCCGAGGAGCAGCGGCCGGAGCTCAACCCCGAGGGCGAGGCCCCGCCGTCTCCCGAGGAGTTGCTGGCGCGCTCGGTGCCGCTGCGCCCGCTGAAGGAGGGCCTGCGCCTGAGCGGCTACGTCACCGCGGTGGACGACAAGAAGGGCACCGCCAAGGTGGACCTGGTGGGCCGCACCGCCGAGGTGTCGTTCGCCACCGTGAAGTGGGCCCGGCAGAAGGGCAAGGGCGCCCCGTCGTCCATCTCGGACGTGTTCCAGGTGGGCGAAGTGGTGCGGGTGCGCATCCTCAAGGCGCTGCCCGCGCCGGCCAATGTGGAGGCCACGCTGGATCAGATTCCCGTGGTGCAGGGCGGCCTGGTGGTCATCAACCCGGCCAACCGGTACGTGGTGGCCATGGTGGGCGGCTATGACTTCGAGCGCTCCTCCTTCAACCGCGCCACGCAGGCCAAGCGGCAGCCAGGCTCGTCCTTCAAGCCGTTCCTGTACGCCGCGGCGCTGGGCAGCGGGCGCTACACCCCGCTGAGCACGGTGAACGACGCGCCCGAGGCCATTCGAGACCCGTACACCGGCAAGCAGTGGAAGCCGAAGAACTACGACAACCGCTTCGACGGGCCGATGACGCTGCGCCAGGCGCTCACCAAGTCGAAGAACACGGTGTCCGTGCGCCTGATTGAAGCCATCACCCCGGCCACGGCCATCGAGTTCGCGCGCCGGGCGGGCATCCACTCGGCGCTGCCGGAGAACCTGACGCTGGCGCTGGGCACCGGCGAGGTGACGATGCTGGAGGCCGTCAACGCGTACGCCACGCTCCAGGCCAACGGCAAGTACGCCGAGCCGCTGCTGGTGCTGCGGGTGAAGGATGCCAAGGGCCTGGTGCTGGAGGAGCACGCGCCCGCCTTCGAGGAGACGCTGCCTCCAGCGGTGGCCTACCTCACCACGACGCTGATGCGCAGCGTGGTGGAGGAGGGCACGGCCACGGCGGTGCGCGAGCTCAACCGTCCCGCCGCGGGCAAGACGGGCACCACCAACGAGTCCAAGGACACCTGGTTCTCCGGCTACACGATGGACTACGTGGCCAGCGCCTGGGTGGGCTTCGATGACAACACGCCGCTGGGCAGCACCGAGACGGGTGGCCGCGCCGCCCTGCCCATCTGGCTCAACTTCATGCGCGAGGCGCACCAGGGCCTGCCGGCGCGCGAGTTCGAGGTGCCTCAGGGCATCGTCACCGTGCGCATCGATCCGGCCACCGGTCTGCTGGCGGGCAACTCGGTGCCAGGCCGGAACGAGCCCTTCCTCGAGGGCACCCAGCCCACCGCCGAGGCTCCGCCGCCGGGCCAGGTGGACACCAGCGACTTCTTCCTCGAGGACGGCAAGCGGAGAGGACTGTGAGCCACGCCCTCGCCACGCTCTTGCTGTCCACGCTGGCCGCCGCCCCGGCCACGGCTCCGGCTCCAGCTCCGTCCGCTCCGCCGTCCGTGGTGCGGCTGGCGCAGCAGGTGACGGAGGATGTGCGCGCCTTCAAGCCCGAGCCTCCGGTGGCCCTGCACCTGAGCGGCTCGTCTCCCGAGCTGCGGCGCGCGGTGGGTACGCTGGTGGCCGCGCAGCTGGCCGCCGCGGAGCTGGGCCCCGTCGTTCTGGAGACCCCCTCCCCCGAAGCCGCCGAGACGGCCGCGCGGGAGCGGGGCGCGCGCTCGCTGGTGCGCCTGACAGTCTCCGTGAGTGAAGGACAGCTGCGCGCCAGCGGAGACATGCTGGGCACGTGGGTGAACTTCTGGGCGGGCCAGACTCCGAGCCGCCCGCCCGCTCCAGCCGCCGCAGTGGTCCGCGCGGTGGAGGCGGATGCCGGAGCCCTGGCGCTCGCCGCGGTGCAGCCGCAGCAGCAGATGGTCTCGATGCCCCTGCCCACCACGAGCGGGCAGCGCGCGGTGCGGCTGATGAGCGCCCCGCTGGTCCGGCTGGATTCGGTCCCCACGGGCCTGGCCGCGGGAGACCTGGACGGTGATGGCAAGGACGAGGTGGCCGTGCTCACCGAGCGGGCCGTCTCGGTCTTCGGCGCTGACGGGCAGCTGCTCGCGCGCCGGGAGATGGAGGGCCTGCCCCTCAACCCCTCCCCGCCCCGTGAGCCCTTCGGCATGGTGGCCATCGTTCCCCAGCCGGCGCGGCTCGCCGCCTGGTCCACGCGCTACTCGCATGGCGAGGTGCTCCTGTTCGACCGTGCCAAGGGAACCCTGCGCTCCATTGGCCCGCTGGACACCGCGCCCATCGGCCCCCACGAGCGCGCCGCCTTCACCCCGGGCCAGACGAACTTCACCGCCGATGTGCGGCTGGGAGAGGGCCGCCTGCTCTCCGCCCCCGCCCCGTTCACCAGCGCCAGCATCGTTCCCCCGCGCATGCTCTTCGTCCACCCGGACGGCAGCGCCTCGCTCTACTCGCGGCCCACCGCCCCGCCCCTGCGGATCCAGGGGCTCGGGGCCGGCAGCGCGCTCGGCGATCTCGACGGTGACGACACGCCGGAGCTGATCTCCACCGCGCCCCAGCTGTTCCCCGCTCCGGAGACGGTGCGCGTCTACGCCCTCACCGGCGACGACCCCACCACCCACAGCCCGCTGTGGCAGAGCACCCTGCCCGCGGGCCGGGCGCTCCACGTCACCACCGCCGACCTCGACCAGGACAGGCAGCGCGAGGTGCTGGTGGGCGTGTGGCACACGGACGGTACCGGTGAAGTCTTCCTCATGCGCCAGGGGGCGCCATGATGCTCCGCCACGCTCTCGCAAGCCTCCTGTTGCTGTGCGCCACACCGGCCCTCGCGGCGGGCCGCGTTCCCTATGGCGGTGAGCTGCGCCTGGCCTACACGGGCGCCTCGGCCGACCTGGGGGATCCGACGCTCGCGGACAGCCCCGTCGAGGCCACCCTCTTCGGCTTCTACTCCCGCCCGGTCTGCCGGCTCGGCGCGGGAGGCGCGTTCCAGCTCGCCATCGCCCGCGACATGTCGCGCCCCACCGCCCAGTCCGTGCGCCTCGTGATGCCCTCGCTGGTGCTGGCCGGCACCCTGGCCCGCGCGTGGGCGCGGCTGTCGGATCCCAAGGAGACCTCGCCCTACCGCGCGCTCCTCTTCCCCGTGCAGGGAGGGGCCCGGCAGCTGGTCTCCAGCGGCGCCAGCCTGGAGGTGCCGCTGGACTTCCCCTGGCCGGACCTGGAGCGCTCGCTGTGCCACCCGGCGCTCGCCCTGCCGTTGACCACCGTGGCCCCTGCGCTGGGCCCATTCGCCGCCACCGCGGCCAAGGGCCAGTTGGAGGCCCGGCTCGGCTACCCCGAGGGCCGCCCGTACCTGGACCGGCTGATGCTCACCGCGACGGATGAGCGGGGCCTGGCGCGGCTGTGGGCCGCGAAGCAGGTGCACGCGGAGCTGGGCGTGCCCCAGGAGCCCGGCACCCTCACCGGCCCGAACCTCCACGCCACGTACCTGACCTTCAAGCCGGGGCGGGTGCCGGCGGACTTCCGCCAGGCCTTCGAGAGCGCCATCGAGCGCGAGGACCTCACCCGCCTCTTCGTGCGCGCGCCGGCCGTGGCCATGCCGCACCTGCTGCCCCCCGCGCTGCTGACCCAAGCCCCCCGGCCACGTCCGGGAGCCCCGGCTTCGGGCAATGGAAGGCCGGTGACGCTCCTTTATGACGCGGGCCTCGAGGACCAGCGCGCCGTGGCCGAGCGCATCCAGGTGAAGCTCCGCGACCGCGGCTACAAAGTCGCCCTGGAGCCGCTCAACCGCTCCATGCTGCGCGCCCGCTGGGCCAAGGGCGACTTCGAGCTGATGCTCCACTCGCTGCTGCTGCCTCCCATCCCCGGCCCCGCGCTGGCCGTGGTGCTGGATGTGGCGGGGCGCAAGGACCTGCTCGGCGTGGAGTTGCCCCTCATCGGCTCGGTGGCGGACCCCGCCGCACGGGACGCGCGGGCCCGCGAGCGGGCACTGGCCCTGGGGCCCTCTCTCCCCATCATTCCCCTGTACGCCCAGGGCCTGGGCATTCGGGTAGCGCCCGAGGTGAGCGGGGTGGTGATGGACGCGCAGGGGCTGCCGGTGTTCGACGGTGCCTTCTTCCTGCCAGTGGAGCCCGCTCAACCCGGAGCACGCCGGTGAGGCCGCCATGCGCCTGAGGACGCGGCTGGCGCTCGCTTTCGCCGTACTGGGGCTGGTGCCGCTCACGGTGGTGGTGCCCCTCACCGTCAACCGCCTGCGCTCCACCCTCTCGCGCGAGCTGGAGACGCGCATGGAGGGGGCCACGGCCTCCGCCCAGGAGTCCCTGGAGCGCTCGGCCGACCGGGCCCAGCGCGCGGTGGAGGAGCTGGTGGAGAGCACGGCGATGGAGGACCTGGCGCGCGAGGAGAACGAGCGCCCCGCCCGCGCCATCCAGACCGACACCGCCGAGGGGCTGATGCGCACCCGGGGCCTCACGGTGCTCAGCCTCTTCGATAAGCAGGGCATCACCCAGTCCTCGGGCCACCTGCCCGCGCGCCGGGGCGATCCGGATCCGGAGCTCTTCGCCGTCACCCAGCAGAAGTCCCCCAAGCCCGTCACGGTGCGCGTGAGCGTGCGCGGGGCCGAGGGGCTGCGCGAGGTGCCCGCGCTCGTCACCGCGCGCCCGGTGGACTACGGGGACCTGCGGCTGTGGGCGGTGGGCGGAGTGCTCCTGGACGAGGGCGTGGCCCAGCACCTGGCCCGGCTCACCCAGGCCGAGGTGTCCCTGCGCTCCGGAGACAGCGTGGTGGCCAAAGCGGGCAGTGCGGCACCGCCCACGGTGGAGCGGGTGCTGCCCCTGGGCGAGGCGGCGGCGGTGCACCTGGTGTTCAGCCGCGCGGCGGCGCTCGAGGCCGAGCAGGGCGTGACGAGCGCGTTCCTCCTGCTGGCCGGCCTGGGGCTGAGCTTCGCGATGATGCTGGGGCTCGTGATGGCCAGGCGCATCACCCACCCGGTGGAAGCGCTCACCGAGGGAGCCCGCCGCGTGGGCGAGGGCGCGCGGGACGTGCAGGTGACGGTGAAGGCCAGCGGCGAGGTGGGAGAGCTGGTGCGTGCCTTCAACCACATGACGTCCGAGCTGCACAGCACCACCGAGCGGCTGATGGCCAGCGAGCGCATCGCCGCGTGGCAGGAGGTGGCGCGGCGGCTGGCGCACGAAATCAAGAACCCGCTCACGCCCATTCAGATGTCGCTGGAGACGCTGCTGGCGGCGCAGAGCGCCAATGACGCGCGCTTCCCCACCCTCTTCCGCGACAGCGCGGCGGTGGTGCTGGAAGAGGTGGACCGGCTGCGGCGCATCGTCGACGAGTTCAGCCGCTTCGCCCGGCTGCCCAAGCCGCAGCTGGCGCCGGTGGACCTCGGGGAGCTGGCGCAGAACGTGCTGGCCCTCTACGCCACGCCGCCCGAGGGCATCACCCTGCTGCCCACGCTGCAAACGGGAGTGGTGGCGCTGGCGGACCGCGATCAGCTCACCCAGGTGCTCGTCAACCTGGTGAAGAACGCGGAGGAGGCCATGGCAGGCAAGAGCGGCTCGGTGCGCGTGCGGGTGAAGGGCACCGAGTCAGACGCCATCGTCGAGGTGGAGGACAGCGGTCCGGGCATTCCCCCCGAGCACCGCGCCCGCATCTTCGAGCCCTACTTCACCACCAAGGAAGGCGGCACTGGGCTGGGCCTGGCCATCGCCGCGCGCATTCTCCAGGAGCACGGCGGCAAGCTGGAGGTGGGCGGAGAGCCCGGCGAGGGCGCGCGCTTCAGCCTGGTGCTGCCGCGCGCGCGCTGACTCAGTCCTTCACGGGGGTGGCCTTGAGGGCCGCCTTGTTCTCCTTGACGTACACCTGGAACTTCACCGTGCGACAGGCGTACTTCGTCATGAGCTGATCTTTGTTCTTGCGCAGCTTCT
>DASVVJ010000163.1:0-2380 GCA_036389955.1 Myxococcaceae bacterium | reverse complement strand
CGGAGGATGACGTCGTTGAGCACGATGGTGCGTGTAGGGCCCTGCCCGGCGAAGTAGGCCTGCACCCGCTTGGAGGTGACGGAGGTCTTCTCCACCACGATGTCCGCGAAGGTGATGTCCGCGCGGGCCAGGAGCTCGGTGAGCTGGGTGCGCACCGGCCCCGCTTCCAGGGGCGTCTGATCGAAGTAGAGGCGGTTGCGGTACGGATCGAGGATCGAGGCCAGCAGCATGAGGACGGCCACCGGCACGCCGAGCACCAGCCACCACCGCTTGATGCGCCGGGCCAGGCCGTAGAGGCCGAACACCATGCACGCCATGACGAGGCTGCCCGTCACCACTCCCTTGAGCGTGTCGGTGATGTAGCGCAGCGGCGTGTAGTTGGACATGCCGTAGCGGTGCTCGAGGACGTAGGAGAAGTAGAACTCGGCCGGGGCGAGGAGGAGCGTGAACGACAGATGGAGCGCGAGGACGAAGAGCACCGCCGCGCCCCAGCCCGGACCGCCCCACAGCCTGTCGAACACGCGGAAGAACACCCGGCTGACCGGGGCGGTCCGCAGAGAGCCGAAGCGGCTGTCGAGCCTGGCGGCGGCGGTCTGGGCGAACCGGAAGAAGGGCTTGTTGAGCGCCCCGAGCATCAGCAGCAGCACCCCGAAGTTCACCAGCGGGAGCACCGCGCTGCGCACGTACCAGGGGAAGTGGTACTCCTTGATCTCGATGAGCTGCTCGGGAGTGAAGATGGGCTCCATGGGCAGGGCGAGAGGCTATGCCGTCTCGCCCCCGTGTGCCTAGGTGGCCCCCTTGGGCCACGGTGGTTGCGCGGAACCCTCACCCCAGCCCTCTCCCGAAGGGAGAGGGGGCTTTACTCAGGAGTGGGGCTCGGACTCCGGCGCCGGCGTCACCGTGGCATCCGGATCGCCTTCGGCGTCCGCTAGCAGCAGCTCCTTCACCTTGCGCAGGCTCTCGCGCGTGCGATCCACGAAGGCGTTCTGCGAGCCGATGCGCTCGGCCGCCTCCAGCGTCCGCTCGTAGATGTTGATCGACTTGGTGAGCAGCACACGGATCTTCTTGCGCAGCTCCTGGCGGTACACCTGTGCCTCCTCCGCGTTGAGCTCCGAGGGGGCAGGCGAGTTCACCATGTGCTCGTACAGGTTCTCGTACATCGCGCCGATCTGCGCGCCCGACGCCGTGGCCCAGTGTCCGTTGCCCACCCGGATCGACCGCAGGTAGTGCCCCTGCGCCGACAGCAGCAGCTCCGCCTTGTAGTTGAGGTCCTCCGCCAGCTTGTCGCTGCCCTTGGCCGCGTCCAGCTTCACCGCCTCGTAGTGCAGCCGGTAGATCTCCCCCACGAAGAAGTGCGCCTGCGCCGGGTAGTAGTCATCCACCTCGTCCTTGTCCGGCAGCGCCTCGTACTCGCCCAGTGCCTTGCGCAGCGTGGCCTCGGCCTGATCCGAGCGTCCCGCCTCCAGCTCGCAGACGCCCTGCTGCACCCGCGCCTCCAGGCGCCGGCTCACCGTGATGTCCTTGCGCTCGGCCACCTTGGCCAGCAGGGCCGCCGCGTCGTCGAAACGCTCCAGGTGGTACAGCGTCTCCGCCACGCGGAAGGCCGCGTCCAGCGCGTCGTCCTTGCCCTTCTCCGGATCCGACAGCTCCACGAAGCGGTGGTAGGCGTCCTCCCACTCCTTGAGCCGCTGGTGCGCCAGCCCCGCGTTGTAGATCGCCGAGCGGCGGTGAGGGCTCTGCGGGTGGAAGTCCACCAGCCGCCCGAAGTAGCGCGCCGCCTGCTTGAAGTCTCCCGCCGCGAACGCCGAGGTGCCTCCGGCGAACAGCTCCTCGTCGTTGAGCTTCTCCAGCTCGAGGTCCGCCGTCACCGTCACCGCGTCGAACTCAATCTCGTGCCGCGGGCGGCCGTCGGCCGCGCCCTCGCGCGTCGCCGTTCCCGTGGTGCGGCACCCCACCAGGCCCACCACGCCTACCAGGACCCACCGTCGCCATGTGCCCGACATGTGCGTGCTCTCCTTCGAATTCACAGTCCTCAGGACAGCGCCGGCCCTCACCGGGTTCCGTCGCCTTCGTGGGCCCCAGCTTAATGCCCCCGGGCGTTTCTGGCTCTCCTGGCCGCCTGGCCGGGCGCCGGACATGCCCTCAGGGGAACTGTTCGTCTCCGAGCAGATAGCGGCCCGTGCGCCAGAGCGCGGCCAGGTCGTGCACGTCCAGCTCGAAGCGCGGCACGCGGATGATGGGAGTGCCCGGGCAGGCCGCCTGGAGCTGGGCGATGGCGGCGGCATCCTGCTCGGCCAGCACCTTCAGCTCGTCGAGCGTCTCCCTCATCTTCGCGCGGCGGGCCGGGGCCAGCTGCTCCACCTCGTCCCACAGCTCCGGC
>DASVVJ010000162.1:0-2319 GCA_036389955.1 Myxococcaceae bacterium | reverse complement strand
TGTTCTCCCAACGCCAGCTGTCCCAGCTCGGCGCGGCCGGGGAGTTCTTCCTGGTGCTGGCCACGGGGGTGGCCACCGGCAAGTTGATGACCGCCACGCGGCCGGTGCCCGGCTGGAGGGCCCCGGCGCCCGTGGAGCCGGGGCGTCCTGGCAAGCTGGAGGCTCCGCCTGCTCCGCCACGGGCCGTGGCGCCTGCTCCAGAACCCGTTCCGGCGCCTGCACCGAAACCCGCTCCGGCGCCAGCTCCGCCCCCTCCGGCGCCAGGCACGCTGGCGCCCTCACCCGAACTGGTTCAAGCCCTCACGGGCAAGAACCCAACGCCGCAGGTGCCCACAGGCCCGCGCCTTCGTCAGGACCTCACCGTCAAGCCGAAGGTGCCAAGTCCACTCAAGACGGACCGTCCTATCAGCCCCAGCCCCAGGCAAAATGCACAACTCCAGAGGGACATCGAATACCTGCGGGACGAGCTCGGAGCCGAGAACATTCGGGTGAACCAGCAGCAGCTGAACCTGGCGAACAAAGCGCGTGTGGGGATCAATCGGCCGGACCTGCAATTCGACTACAACAAACGTCGCTACTCTGTGGAATACGACTCGAGGGCCTCGGGCCGTGGCCCTGGCCACCAGTCGCGCCTCAGCGCCAACGACCCGGACGCCGAAGTCATCCTGATCATCATTCCCGAACAATGAGGCGCGCCTGAATGACGCAAGAGCTGAAGGGACTATTACTGGAGGACCGCTGGGCGCCTGTCACTTCCGAGATGGGCTTTCTAGAGTTAGAGGCGGAGCATGCAGCGCAAGCCTTCGCCACATGGTACAGGGGGCTGCCGACGTCCCAGGGCAGCACTGTGGAGGTGCTCCCTGTCATGGGTACCTTGGAGCAAGTGCTCTCTCGCCTCCTGCCCCTGAGTGGTGAGGAGACCCAGCGGCGCTTGTTTATCCCCACGCACAGCGCCTGGACCGCCTACGTCTCCAACCAGTGGACCGGGACGGATGCCGCCAGCCCCATGAGCACCATGGCCCGGAGGCTGAGCATCCGGGGCCTGCGGGTGGTCGCCGTGCCCCACACGCTGCGCAAGGATGGAAGCGGCCGCTATGGCGCGGTGATGCTGGAGATGTACGGCCCGAAGCAACCGGGGAAGCTTACCAACTATGTGCGCGCTCTGGGCGCTTCCAATGACGGGGGCCGCTGGGTCTTCGACGAGTCGGGTGAGCCCTTCGCCTTCGAGCAGGTGGAGAAGTACCAGGAGCGCCGGGTGAGGGACCGCTTCACCTTCGAGATGCTCAAGGACTACTTGCGCCACCTGGGGCTTTCTCCCTTCGAGGAGGACTTCTACCTGCCTCCGGGCACCAACGCGTGGCTCGTCCAGAAGACAGGTCCCTTCACCACCGTGGGGCGCGAGTACACGCTGGAGGAGGCCCGCGCTACCCGCGTGTTGTGACGCACCCCCATGCAGTGCCCCCCTGAGGAACCGGAGGGCACTTGACCCCGAGGCATGGCGTTCACGATGAGGGGCCACGCCGGACGTGCGTGGCATGGGGCCTGGTGCCCCCCGCTCAACACGAGGGCTGCGGGCTCTGGTAGCGTGCCTACCTCGGAGGTAACGCCCCTTTGTTCCAATCCGCGCTCCTTGCCATTGCGCTCGTTCTCCTCGCGGGAACAGCCGCGCGAGCCCAGGCCACCGCACGCGAGTCGAGACAACGCACCGTCACCGTTACCGGCAACCCTGCCGAGCCCCCGCACCCGGTTCACGTCTCCGACGAAACACCCACGGTGTTCCTGTTCGGCTCGGAGATCCGCAAGAATGCCGTGCGAGTAGACACCACGCGGATCCGCGTGGTGGACACGGGCGAGCAGTCGCGGTTGCTCATGGTTCAAGCGGTGAGCCCTCGAAAGGAGGGCGAGCGCCACGAGCTGGAAGTCGAATTCACGGACGGCAAGGCACCCGCGCGGGCCGTCTTCGCGCTCGTGGCGCACCCGTCCGACGTGGACACGTTGATCAACGTCGCGCGGCACCAGCCAGCCGCCCCAGATTGCCCCGCCGAAGTGCGCGCGGAAGTGCGCGCGCCGGAAGACTTGCTGTTGCTGGGCTACATGGGCGAGAGCGGCGTTCCTACTGCCAAGATTCCTCAAGTCAACGACGACGCGCACGGCTTGGAGTCCGTGCAAGGCGTGGCCTATCGCGGCAAGGGGTGGCTGATGTTCCAGGTTGTGATCCGCAACCTGCGAGGCCCGCAGCCATGGGTGCCAACGGAGGCAACGCTCACGAGCAAGACGGGCGAGAAGCTGCGGGGCCGCGTGGTGCGAGAGGAACAGGGG
>DASVVJ010000161.1:0-4140 GCA_036389955.1 Myxococcaceae bacterium | reverse complement strand
AGGAACCGTGTGCGGCAACCTGCTGATCGCGATCCTCATCTGGAGAAAAGCAGGTGCACTGGTGGGCTGGCGAGCCAGGGACATCGCCTGGACGCTGGCTCCCATCGGGGCTGCCGGACTCGTCTCGCTGAGCCTGGGCTGGCTGCTGGCTCCGCTCGCCGCGCGGGCGGCCCTGGCCAGTGCGTTCGTCTGCGGTGGAGTCACCCTGTTGGGAACCGCCGCGGCACTCCTCTCGTGGTGGCTGCGCGGCACAGCCCCATTGCCGCGCAAGGAAGAAGCCACGTGCACATCCTCATCCTGAGCAACCTCTACCCTCCCGACGTCCTCGGAGGCTACGAGCTCCTGGCCCGGGATGTGGCGGAGGTCCTGACGCACCGGGGCCACACGGTCCAGGTCCTCACCACAGGCCCCCGGACCGGGCAGCAGGCCTCGGTGATCCGCACGCTCCGGCTGGCCCGCCCCTTCGGGCAGCCTGCGGGCCGCGATCGCCTCCGCCATGTCTGGGCGGGCCTGCGCAATGCCGTGGCAACACGCGAATACCTGCGAGCCCACCCCAGGCCCCAGGTGGCCCTGATCATGAGCCTTCGCAGGCTCGGACTCACCCCGCTCCGGGTGCTGCAGCGTGCGGGCATCCCGTGCGTGCTGACGGTGAATGATGATTGGCCTGTCGCCTACTCGGCCGGCTCCAGCCCCCGGGGCAAGGCCAGGATCGGCCGGTGGCTCGACGAGGTGCTCGTGCCGGCGCGAACCTGGCGAGGACTCTCGACCGAGCGCGTCCTCTACCTCTCGGACGCCGTGCGCCGCGTGGTGCGAGATGCCGGTGTGCCCCTGGCGCCCGGGGTGGTCCAATCGCAGGGAGTCGATCTCTCGCTGTTCACCGCCCGTGCCTTCCGCCCCATGCGCCCGGAGCTGCGCTTGCTCTGCGTCGGCAGGCTCCATCCGAGCAAGGCTCCGGAGATCGCACTGGAGACGCTGGCGGTGCTCCGGCGGCGTGAGGTGCCCGCGACGCTGACCTTCGTGGGCGAGGCCGATGCCCCGGGCTTCCAGGCAGCACTCCATGACCGAGCGCGGGAGCTGGGCGTGGCGCCGCTCGTCACCTGGAGGGGAAAGCTCCCGCGCCAGCAGCTTCCCCGGCTGTACCAGGAGGCGGATGTGCTCCTGTTCCTCTCGCGGCTCGAGCACGAGGGGCAGGGCCTGACCTATCTCGAAGCCATGGCTTGTGGCCTGCCCGTGGTGGCCTCGCCCAGCGGCGGAGCCCGCGAGTTCCTCGAGCGGCACGGCGCCGCGCGCCTCGTCCCCATTTGCTCGGGCGAGGCCTTCGCCGACGAGCTGTCCGCCCTGTCCAGCAACCCCGCCGCCCAGGAGGCGCTCGTCCAGCGGGCCCTCGACGTCGTTCGAGCGCATGCCTCCCTCGACACCTACGTCCGATGCCTGGAAGGCCAGCTTCGGCAAGCCGTTCGCCGGAGTTTTTCCGCCGGTCCTCCCCTTTCCCCTGCCCCCTTGAAGCCATGATCGCGAAGCTGGAACGCCCCGAGTTGCTTCCCCTCCTTTGCTGCCCTGCCTGCGCTGGAAGCCTGACGCTGGCGGCCGAGCCATTCCTCGACTGCGCGGGGTGTCACCGCCGCTTTCCCCTTACACAGGGGCGCCCGGTGCTCCTGGCGAACGGCGCACCCGAGCAGCCCAAGCAGAACACGGTGATCGAAGCGCAGGCGTGGCAGCGGCAGAAGGCGGAGCGCACAGGGCTTCGCGGGGCCGTCGATCGGTTCCGGCAGGCCACGACTGTCGACATCTTCGCGGATGACCGCCAGCAGGTCCCCCTTCTGGTGGAGCGGATCGAAGCGCTCACCTCGGAGCGAGGCTGGGTGCTGGATGTCGGCGCCTGCGAGCAGTACTACCGGGCATCGCTGGAGCGGCTCGGCCCGGTGATCGCCCTGGACATCTCGGTCTACTCGGCCACCGATGTGGTGGGAGATTGCCACGCTCTGCCTTTCGCGGACGGAAGCCTTTTCGCCGTCTCCGCGATCGAAGTGCTCGAACATCTCCAGCGGCCCTGGCGGTTCGTGGAGGAGGTGGCACGCGTGCTGCGCCCAGGGGGCCTCTTCTTCGGCGTGGCGCCGCAGTACTGTCCCACGCATGGGTTTCCCCACGACTTCTTCCGGTACACGCGCAGCGGACTGGCGGCTCTGACGGAGCAAGCCGGGCTGGAGCTGATTCTGGCCTGGCCGCTCGGCGGACAGTGGGGAACCCTGTTCCACTGGTACTGGGCCAACCACGCGCGAGAGAGCCGCCTGCGCCGGCTGCCCGTGCTCAACGTGGCCTACCACCTGTGGTTTCAGGGAGCGGCCTGGCTCCTGGACCGGCTCGATGCCCGAGGGGAGCATGGGGCTCGGCCGCTGGCGCAGGAACACAATGACCACGTGGGCTGGAGCTTCATCGCGCGCAAGCCTGGACCTGCCTGAGGCAGCTCACGACCGCTCGAGCACCACCCGCTGGCCGATGCTCGCGTCCCGGCTACCGGTCGCCTTCCGCCGCTCGCCCAGCAGGTGCCCCTTGCGGTAGGCCCAGTGGTACACCCACCGCCGGGGCAGTGAGAGCAAGAGCCCGGCGAGATCCCCCGCCGCCAGGTGGGCCTGGGCATCGCGGCCCCAGGAGTTGCCCAGGCGGCGAAGGAACAACGGGAACGAGGCCTTGTCCTGGAGGATGAACGCGTCCGCCTCGCCCTCGATGAAGCGGCGCCCGTAGAGCTGCCGAAGGGTGTAGTTGTGCGAGTGCATGACCAGCGCCTCGGGCACATAGCGTGCGGCGATGCCGTTCTGCCGGGCCCAGTGGCCCCACTCCGTGTCCTCGGAGCCCCAGGCATCCTCATAGAAGGGATGCCGCTCCCAGGCGGTGCGCCTCATCGCCGCGAAGGGCAGCGAGTACGCCATCCACGAAGGCGGAGTGCCCTGAGCGGGAAAGGCCTTCGCATAGTCCCGCCGGACCCAGGTATGCGCCTCGGGACGAGGCAGTTGCCGGGCAAAGCTCGCCTCTGCCTGACCCGCCTCCAGGGGCGCCAGGAGCTGGTCGAGTGCATGGGGAGTCAGCGGCACCACATCGGAGTTCTGGAACACCAGCAGCTCGCTCTGGGCCTGCTGGATGGCCATGTTGAGCACCGCGCCAGGGAAGTATTGCGTGGCCGCGATCTGCAGCACCCGGCAGGGAAACCGTCTGGCGATGTCGAGCGTGGCATCCGTCGAGCCCGAGTCCACCAGGAGCAGCTCGAAGTCCTGGCGATGCTGCGAGTAGAGGCCAGTCAGGGCCTGTCCAATGACCCAGGCCGAGTTCTTCGAGCGCATGATGACCGTGACTTTTGGACTCATTCTCCGCGAGCCTCCAGGACCAGACCGAGCCGGCGCACCAGGTGAGCGAAGTTCGGGTCACTGACCTCTCCCCAGTGCCGCAGGTACGCGCGCCGCAGCTCGGAGGGGCTCCCGCTGACGTCCAGGAGCTGCCGCGTCAGCGCCTGGCCCGGCTCCCCGCCCACGCCGTAGGCCACGCAGGGGAACACCGCTGCCAGCAACCCGCGGCCTCCTCCCAGCCGAAGCCCCAGTTGCTCGCGCCAACCCAGCACTGGCAGCAGCCGTGGCCTGAAGCGCACCGCGTTGCGCACCTTCCTCATCCACACCCGTGCCCGCAGGCCACCTTCCACGATCGCGTGGCGAAGAACCCGCTCGCAGTACTCGCTCCATCGAAGCCCCGGGGTGCCCAACCGGATCGCTTCACACGCCAGGTGGACTTCCGAGAGCTGCCCACGCACCTCCCTCAGCCACGAGGGAAGATCACGCGCAGTCATGGCGTCGTAGTCTGGCTCGAACCGGAAGGCGCTGGCCTCTTCGTAGAGCTGGCGGAAGCTAGTCGGCACGTCACGCAGCTCCGCGACACGGCGCCGCTTCTCGACATAGCTCCAGTGATACCGGCCCCGGAAGAAGAGCAGCGTGTCGCCGTAGCCGATGATCGCTTTGGCGGCATGTCGCACGAGCGCACGCCTCTGCTCGTCGTCCACCCTGCCCTGCTCCAACAAGGCCTCGTTGATGACGAGCAGCGTCCCCCGGTTGATCAGCAGATCCCGCATGTCGCAGGGGACGATGGCCTCACGGGAGA
>DASVVJ010000160.1:0-6347 GCA_036389955.1 Myxococcaceae bacterium | reverse complement strand
AGGTGAGGCGCCCGCCGCCTGGCAACCGGGCCACTCGTGCGCCCGCGGACTTCGCCCCGGGGGCGGTTCGCCGAGCCAGTTCCTCTTCCGTCATCCGCGCCGCGGGTTTCCAGAGGCCCATGGAGTCTCCTCGTCCGTCAGCATGGCAGCAGGAGAGCCCTGCTTCCAGAAGGCCCAGTGTTCGAGGGGCCGTCTGCTGTAGCGATTACCCGGCCTCCACGCCCCACAGGCCCACGGTTCCATCGTCCTGGCCCCAGGCAATGAATCGGCCATCCGGCGAGAAGACCGCGTCGCTTCCCCGCTCGTCACTCTCGCCCGAATGCGCGTAGAGGCTGGCGCCACTGTGCGAGTCCAGAACGGAGAAGCCTCTTTCCCCCGCCACCAGGAGCTCGCCGCTCGGGCTGAAGCTCATGTTGCTCGTTCCCCAGGACTCCATTTGCCGGACCACCTGCCACCGGGTGGTGTCCACCACGTGGATGTCACTGGTATGCGTCCCGGCGACGAGCAGTGGCTCCGAGGGATGGAAAGCCACGCACGCGACACAGGAGCTCGGCATGGCCACCTCCCGCACGATGGCTCCTGTCGCCACGTCCCAGACACACAGGGCTACGCGAGGGTCCGAGTACAGATTGCCCATGCCCGCCACCGCCAGCTTCCCATCCGGCGAGAGCGTGCCAGGGTAGAGCTGCAGGGGGCTTTTCTCGAACTCGCGCACCCACCGCCACTGCTCCATGTCCCACAACCCGATGGTTCCATCGTCGCGGGTGACCAGCAGCGTCCGCCCATCAGGCCCCAGAAAGAGGCCAGAGAGCCCCATGGAGCCACGCTCGCGCAGGAGTGCACCATCGCTGATCGACCACTCCTGCAGCGCGCTTCCGTACGTCCCCAGGAGCACCCGGCCCGCTCCCGGGAGTACCACCGCGGCCGAACCGGCCTGCAGCGGGAGCGAGCCTGTGGGGAACCCGTCCCGCTCGGAGAGCTTCCACCAGCGAAGCCGCACTCCCTCATCCACGGAGACCAGCCACTGACTGTCGCTGCTGAAACTCAAGCGCTGGTAACGAGGGCCTGGAGACACCCCAGGCCCCAGCTCATGCAACTGCTTGAGGAGCCGGGCATTGGCCAGGCTCAGGACGGGCTGGCTCACGTTCTTTCGAGAGCTACTCCGAGTAGTCATACCTGGCGACGAGGCGCCAGTTGCGGTTGTAGGTGTGGATCATGGAGAACCAGCCGCTGTGGCAGCTGCCGCTGTTGCTGGCGGTGTAGCCGTAGACGAAGCCGTTGTGGACGCGGGCGTTGAGGCTGGGCGAGCCGGGGTTCTCGCAGGGCTGGGTGACGCGCACGGCCTGGTAGGCGGCCTCGGCGTACGTTTCTTCCTGGCCCTCGAAGTCGTAGAGGGAGTGGACGCGGTTGGCGGTGAAGGTGCCGATCTGGCTGGCCTGCTGGGCGTCGCTCAGCGTGAGGAAGGACTTCAGGCTGGCGAGGGCGGCGGCCTCGGAGGTGATCGAGCCGGTGAGGCGGTGAACGGCGCCGTCATTGTCTGAAAGCGCGGCGCGGATGGAGGTGATGCCGGCCGAGCCCTGGTACACGGAGCTGTCGCCCCAGGTGAAGCTGAAGGCCGTGCCCGCAGTGAAGGCGTTGAGCGCGCAGGAGCCGCCAGCGCCGGCGGTCTCGACGAGGATGATCTTCCGGAGGCGGTGCTCGGGGTTCAGGAGCGCGAGGCACTCGTTACCAGCGACGCCGTCGTAGTTGCCGGCCGGGAGCACGGCTTCGACGATGTTGTAGACGCGGAACGTGGGGTCCGTGACCTCCTGCTCAGTGGCCTGGAGGGTGCCGGTGTCGGTGTCCGTCTCGGGGCCAAGGCAGCCCACAGCGACGGTGGAGGCAAGGAGGAGAGAAGAGAGCCAGAGAGAGGTGTGCATGGCCGCGGAAGCTAACACGCGTGATTCAGCCGATCCTGAGAATTCGGGTAATACATGCAATAACGGGAGCCGGTAGAGATCACGCCCGGGCCAGGCGCAAGGCATGGGGCAGCTTCCGGGACAGCCGCTTCACCAGCCCCCGGCCTATCTGCACCACCCCGTCCGCGTCCAGCATGGCCTCGGGTGAGCGCAGCATGTGCATGACTTCGAAGAAATGCCGGGTTCCCGCCTCGGTAGCGAAGAGCGTGCCCATGAGCTGCTTCTGCGCCTGCTGCTTGAGCCGCTGCACCCGCGTGGCCTTCTCCCCAAGCTCCCACAGCGAGTCCTCGGCGCTCACCATGTCCCAGGGCACCCGCTGCAGCTCGGCCAGGCGCTTCTGGAAGGTGTGGCAGGTGCCGGCGCGCTGCTCCCTCAGACATTCGCCCAGCAGCAGGGCGCTCGAGCCCGCCACCGTCATGCCCTGGCCATAGGCGGGGTTGAAGAGACACGCCGCGTCTCCCAGCACCGCGAAGCCCTCGGGCCAGTCCCGCACCTGCTCATAGTGGCGCCACCGGTTGAGGGCCCCTCGGAAGAGGTGGATGGGGGACAGGGGCTCCGCGTTGCGCAGCAGCTCGAAGAGGCTCGGCAGCGGTAGCTGGCGTGCGTGCTCGAGGAAGGCCTGCTCCCCCTCGGGCGGCGGGTGGTGGCTGGTGCTCATGAGGGTGGCAATCATCTGCCCGCCCTCCACCCGGCAGAGCGCTCCGCTGTAGGGATTGTGCGGGAAATCGGGCGACGTGCCGACAACGACCCAGTCCCCGAGCTGCTCCACCAGGCGCTCCTGCGGCACGCGGTACCAGCGGGTGGCGTAGGACAGCCCGGGCCGGATGAGCTGCTCGGGCGGGCGCGTGCGCCCCATGGCCTCCAGCCACTGCGGCGCGTGCGAGCCTCGCCCGCTGGCATCCACCACCAGGTCCGCCTCCAGCACCTCCTCGGCCTCTGAAGAGGGGCCCTGGCGCACCAGGACGCCCCGCACCCGGCCGCCTGCCTCTGCGTGGAGCCGGGTGACGCATATACCCGTGCGCACCCTCAACCGGGGCAGGGCGAGCACGCGGCGCTGCAGACACCACTCCAGCAGGGCCCGGCTGCTCGCCAAGGTGCGCACCCCCGAGCGGAACTGCGGCAGCAGGTTGCGGTGGAACAGGAGGCGGGTGTTCTCCGCGAAGTCGAAGGTGAGGGCGCCGTGGGACTCCAGCTCGGCGATGATCCCTGGGAAGAGTTGCTCGAAGATTTGACGCCCGCGCGCCAGCAGGTTGTGCACGTGGCTGGCCTGGGGCACGCCGCGCCGGGGAATGGGGCTGTCTGGCAGCGTGTCCTGGTCGAGCACCGTGACCTGCTCGAAGTGGTCCGCGAGCACGCGCGCGGTGAGCAGGCCCGTGATGCTGGCGCCAATGACCACGGCGTGGCCGCGGCCCAGGAAGGCTGGAGAGGAAGTCGTCATGGACAGGGTCTAGCCCCATCCACGAGCCCCTTGAAGGCCGTGGCAGGGCGCCTCGGGCCGCTGGTCCAACGGAGTAGGCCGCCGTGCTCCGGAATGGACCAGCAGGAGCAGGCCGTGGTGGCGTTGACCTATGCGCCGTCAGGCCATCATGGATGGGCCTTCAAGAGGGCGGGTGATGGTTTAAGCTCCCGCCGTCTTGAGCCCCCCCCTCCAGGAGCAGGCCCCTTCCCGGCTGCCGGTGACGTGGAGTCCCCGGCCAGAGCCGCTGGCCGCGCTCGCGGTCGCCGCTGTGGGCCCGGTGTCCCTCGCGCTCGCTCGCCGGGCGCTCGGCGCGCAGGAACCGCAGCTCGGTGCCTGGAACGGCGTGGCGGGCGCCGGGGTGCTGATTCTCCTCGGACACACCGAGTCGCTGCCGTGGGTGGACGGCGCCGTGTACCTGGGCAGGGACCCCGCCGCGCCCTCGCTGCTGTTGCCCTGTGCCCTGGCTCCGGACGTGGCCCCCTCGCTGCTCGAGCGGGCTCTGGTGGCGCATGCCGGGGGCGCCACGCCACTGGCCGTGCTGCCGCGCTCCAGCCAGCTCGTTCCCGTGGGCGCTGCCCGGCCCGTGGCGCGTGAGACGCTCGCCGCGTGGTTGAGCGCTCAGGAGGCCCGCCCGTGAGCGGTCTGCCTCCCGCGCTGCGCCCGTGGTCCACGCAGCTCTCCATCTTCCCCGATGACCTGGCGCTTACCCTCGGCCCGCATGTGGCCCGGCTGGCCGCCGCCATCGGCTCGCTGCGCCCGCGTGGCGAGGCGGACGGTGGCGAGCCTCAGGGGTATGACGGGCTCACCCGCCGCGGCCCTTTCGAGCGGCTGCTGCTCTCCGAGTGGCTCTATGCCCTGGAGTCTCCCGACGAGTTCGTCCGGCGCGCGGCCTTCGGAGAGCAGGCTTTCCTCAAGCCCGCCTTCAAGCAGCCCCAGGGCTCGCGGCGCACCGTGGTGCTGCTGGACGCGGGGCCGGATCAGCTCGGGTCGCCGCGCATCGCCCACCTGGCGCTGCTCGTGGTGCTGCAGCGGCGCGCCGAGGCCGCGGGCGCCGAGTTCGTCTGGGGTGTGCTCCAGAATCCGCCGGACAAGGGCCCCTTCAACGCCGTTACCCCCGCCACCGTGCAGACGTGGCTGGCGGCCCGCAGCGTGGTGCCCGTGCGCGGCGAGCACGTGGCCCGCTGGCGCGAGGCGCTGGCGATCGGCTCCGCGCCCGAGGATGGCTGGCTCGTGGGAGACGCGCGGCTCGAGCGCTTCCCGGAGTCCGCGGGCCTGTCCCGCGTGGAGGTGGCCGAGGTGATGTCCCCCGGTGCCCGCAAGCTCTCGGTCGCCGTGCGGCGCGTGGCCCGGGCTCCCGCCTCCGTGGAGTTGGAGCTGCCGCCGCCCGCCGACTGCGTGCGCCTGCTGAGGGATCCGTTCACCTCTCGCGCCCTGTCACCGGTGCGTCTGTCGCGCAACGCCCGCATCCAGACGTTCTTTTTCTCGGCCGACGGCACGCGGCTCATCCTCATCCGCGCCGACGGCACCGTGGCCGTGCAGCCCATTCCCCACTCGCCGCGCGCCACCGTGCCCAGGCCCCGGCGCTTCCTCCCGCCCGCGGGCCATGTGCTGGTGGCGGCCGGCTGGCGCCGCAATGGGGGGCTGATCGCGCTCACCCGGGATGAGAAGACCCTGTGGATTCATGGCGCCCGCACGGGCCCCGGGAACCTGGTCAGGCCCCGGGGCATCCCCTACCTGGGCTACGAGGGCCTGCTCCCCGAGGCGCCCCAGCTCCACATGGCGCCGGGCCTGGCCACGACGTACCAGTCCAACGGCCAGGAGCGCGTGGTGGTGCGCGACAGCGAGGGGCGGCTGTTCCTGGTGGATCCGCAGGGCCCGGCGCTGTTGGCTACCCGGGTGAGCGCGTTCGCCGAGCTGCGAGGCAAGCTCATCTTCGTGACGAGTCCCGGGGAGGAGACGTCCCCGGAGGGCGTCTGGCTGGGCGTGCTGGAGGACCCGCATCAGCGCCACCTGCCGCTGGGGCCGGGAGACGGCAAGGCGTTCTTCACGCAGGCGTACACTCTGATCCACCCCGAGGCGGGCCTGGTCGCGCTGCGCCACCAGCCTGGCATCTGGCAGGTGCAGCAGCCCGAGGGCAACGTGCAGTTCTCCGTGCCCATCGGCTCGCGCGTGGTGGGCGTGGGCATGACGGCCGATGTCTCCAGCTGGAAGCCGGCACTCATGCTGCTGGGGCCGGATCGCCGCAGCTTCGTGTGGCACAGCGCCTCGGGCAGCAAGGCCCTGACCCGCTCCGCGGAGGACGTGGCGCAGGCAGTGTCGAGCCACGGGCTGCAGGTGCTCGCCTGGCTGACGGTGAAGGGAGAGCTGGTGGTGTGGAGCTTCCAGCACGACGCGGCCATCTACCGCGCGGCGCCGGAGGAAGGCGCATGAGCGTCGCGCGAGCGGTGAAGCCCCGGCTGCACGTGCACCGTGGCACCGTGATGGCGGCGGCCCTCTGGTTCGATCCGGGGCTGCTCGGAGAGCGCGAGGCGCGCCGGCGGGTGCTCGCCGCGTGGAGCCCGGGCGCGGGCGTCTTCTCGGTGGCGGGGGGCCTGCTGCTGCGGCCGGCCCGGGCGCGGGCGGTGGATTGTGGCACCGCCGCCGGGTTGCCGCTCACGCTGGAGGAGGGCGTGCTCACCTCCGCGCCGCTCTCGCCTCGCGAGCGCGACTACCTGGCGCCTCTGGTGGGCTCGGTGGTGCTGGTGCGCGCGGGGAAGGCCGAGGTGTTCCCGGCAGACGCGGTGCGTCGGGTGGACATGTCGTCGTGGCTCGAGGTCTCCCATTGGAGCGTCGCCGAGGTGAAGGGCCTGGGCGCGCCCCCGCCCCCCGTCAAGGTGCTCGAGCCACCGACGCCGGTGGGCCGGACGCTTTTCGGCTCCAAGCTCCCGCCG
>DASVVJ010000159.1:0-4861 GCA_036389955.1 Myxococcaceae bacterium | reverse complement strand
AAAGCGCTCTCCACCCAGGATCGCCAGGCCTTCCAGGAGCTGGGGCCCGTGCCCGTGCCCCGTCCGGTGTCCAATGGCTCGACCTCCGCGTCCCGCCCGGCCGCCTCAGGCATGGCCACCGCGGCGGCGCCCTCGGAGCCCACCTCGAACGCGCCTCCTGCCACCGAGCCCCCGGCGCCGGTGAGTGGGACGCCCGAGAAGGCTCCGGACCCGGTCGCCACCGTGCCCACCGAGGAGGGGGAGTCGGGCTCGGAGTTCGCGCCCTACCCCGTGCCGCGCCCGGAGCCGGCGGGGAAAGTCGTCCTGGCCCCCGAGCCCGCCGCTCCCGCGACGAGCGAGGACTTCGTGCCCCAGTCCCCCTGGGAGCCGCCCCAGCCCGGCGTGGAGCAGCCCGGCACCACGGATGCGCGCTTCCTGTGGAACGCCCGCGAGCAGCTCAGCGCCACCACCTGCGAGAGCTTCCTGGTGGGCCTGGCGGAGATCGCCGAGAGGAGCACCGTGCGTGAGTTCCGCGAGCAGGCCCGCTACCTGCGAGCACGCTGCTTCGAGGAGCGGTTGGCTCGCGAGGAGGCCAGGGCCGAGTACCAGCATTACCTGCGGGAGTTCCCCAGGGGCCGCTACGCGCGCGAAGCCAAGGCCGCGTTGCTGCCGTGACGGCTGGGCCAGAGCTGGCCCTCAAAGCCCGGCGCAGCCCATCACATCCGCCGGGTGCTCCATCTATCTGGTTGCACGGGGGAGCCGGGGAAAGGCCCCTCAAACTCCTCCCGTGTAAACCCCAGTCAGGAGCACGTCATGAACCTCAAGACCCCCGATACCCAGGCCGCTCAGTCCTCTTCCAACGCCATGCGTCCCCTCAACGATCAGGAGCTCGGCGCCATCGTCGGCGGCGTGCGCGTCACCATCACCAACAAGAAGGGCGAGAAGGTCGTCATCGACCTCTGAGCGTGCTCCCGGCCCGGAGTGCAGCATGAGCGGTGGAGCGCAGCGGCCGCGGTCCCGGGCTGCTGCCGCTCTGCCCTCGTGACTTCAGGGACCCGTCGTCGAGCAACCCGTCACGCCGCAGCTTCCCGTGCTGTACGGGTCCGTGGTGCCGCCCTGCATGGTCCACTTGGTGTTGCCAGGGGCCTGGCCGGGGTTGGACACCTCGAGGTCTCCGGCCAGCGTCTGCCCGCTGGCGCCGAACAGCGCTCGGATGTTGTCGCCGAAGATCGTCACCATCGCGATCGTGCCGATGCCCACCAGGAACACGATGATGAGCGCCTCCACGATGCTCTGCCCCGAGTTGCGTCGTCTGCTCGCTCGCATTGGAAGGCTCATGCTGGACCCCTTACACGGAGTTTCCCGGGAATCATAGCCTATCTGGCGGCCGGGTGCACTCTTCCTTACATAAGAGCGAACGGCTCAGAGTTTCGGGTTTTGATCCGTGAACTCGGCGTCCACCTCTCCCTGGGAGCGGCGCGGGAAGCCCACCCCGCCAACGTGGGTGACGCGCAGGGTGCCGGCCTGCATCCGCCGCTCGAGCCCCCGGCGCAGGTGGGCCGCGATGAACCGCCGCGTCACGGGGATGAGCAGCAGGAAGCCCACGACATCCGTGAGGACCCCGGGGGTGACGAGCAGCACGCCGCCCACGAGCACCAGGGCCCCACTCAGAATGCCATCCTCGGGCAGCCGCCCCTGGGCCGTCGCGGCCCGCCAGTTGCGCAGAACGCGCCGCCCCTCCCGCTTGGCCAGCCACGCCCCGGCCAGCCCCGACACCAGCACCATGCCGAGCGTCGGCAGCACGCCGACCTGCCGGCCGATGCCAATGAGGAGGTACAGCTCGAGGAGCGGCACCACCGTGAATGCGAGGAAGAGGTACTTGGCCACGCTGCTTCCTTAACGCCCTGCCTCCGGCTTTTCCGTCCCCGCGCCCGCACGGGTGGCAAGCCCCTGGAGGAACTGTTCGATGCGCTTCGCGTTGGCGCCCAGGTCTCCCTTGCCCACGCGGGACTTGGAGCGCATGTCCACCCGGGTGGCCTCGCCGTCCGGCCGCACCCGGACGACGAAGTCATCGCGGAAGCGGAAGATGCCCGTCTCCACCACGCCCTCGAAGGTGCGCGCCTGGGGATCCACCGCCGTTACCTGCCAGCGCGGCTGCTCCTTGGCGAGCGCCACCGCCCGTTCGAACACCGCGTCCGGCGCACCGCTCACCCGCAGCGGCTTCAGGTCCTTATAAGACTCGCGCACGATGGGCTTGAACTCCGCGGGGTAGCTCAGGTTCCGCCCCTCGTTTCCGGGCAGCGCGGCGGCCTGGGAGAAGGCGGGCACATCCTCCAGGTCCGTGCTGATGTCATTGATGCGCGGGTGCTTGCCCGCGGTCATCGCCGGGAACAGCACCGCCACGATGGTGAGCAGGCCGAGCGCCACCGCGACCATCCCCGGCCTGGACTGGCCTCGCAGCGCGCCGATGATGCCGGCCACCACGCCGATGAAGCCCACCAGCGCCCCGAGCGCGAAGGCGATGAAGCCCACGAAGCCCGGCAGCACTCCGAGGAAGGCCAGCAGCGGCCCCAGCACCAACAAGAGGACCGCGACAAGGGAGATCCGGACCGGCCAATGACGAAGCATGCGGCGCAGGCTTGCGCGACTCGCCGCTGGAAATCCAGCGTTTCAGCTCCCCAACCGGCTCAGGACGAAGTCCACCAGGAAGTACAGGAAGAGGAACCCGCCGGCGATGCTCAGCAACACCTTGGCTCCCGTGGGGAGGCCCTCGGGCGGCGGGGCGTAGCTGGCGGCCACCGCCTCGGACAGGCCCATCATCTCGCCCGCGTATTTCGCCGTGCGCAGGAACTGGTCGGCCACCGCACCGCTGTCATTGGCAGTGAGGTTCCGTCCCAACTGAGGGTCCACCAGGCGCACCTCGGCGGCCTGGGCCAGCGTGGCGCCCTCCTCCACCACCTCGCGCACCAGGTCCAGCTTGTCCGAGAGCGGCACGCGCAGCTCCGTGGCGACCACCTGGCCGCCCTCGCGCAGCTCTCCCACCTCCACGTCCCCGTGCTTGAGGCGCCACACCCGGACACCGTCCGGCCGCGCGGCCGCCCCCCGCTCCGTAAGGAGGGCATCCACCCGGGCGCTGTCATACGGCGCGCCGGGAACCATTGTCTGTAAGAGCAACTCGTATCTCACTCGGGTTGGCAGTATACGCCGCGCGACCCCTATGCCCATGACACCCGGACAGAAGAAGGCCAGGCCCCCTCGCCCCCAGCACGGCCCCCCGCATGGGCGCGGGCGGCCGCAACGGCCCGAGAAGCCCGCCGCGGACCGGACCACGCCCGAACTCGGGCCCGATGGCCTGCCTCAGGTGTCCCTGCTGCGCCGCGGCGTGGAGCGCTGGCAGGCCGGGCACCCGTGGATCTACCGCGCGGACCTGAACGGGGATCCAGGCCTGGCGGGCGGCGAGGTGGTGCGCGTGG
Source organism: Myxococcaceae bacterium (assembly GCA_036389955.1). Taxonomy (GTDB): domain Bacteria; phylum Myxococcota; class Myxococcia; order Myxococcales; family Myxococcaceae; genus DATHBR01. Next base: position 1,409 of record DASVVJ010000159.1, on the reverse strand, counting down.
TGGACGGCCGTGGCTGGTTCATCGGCAAGGCCTTCTACTCGCGGCAGTCGAAGATCTCTCTGCGCTGGCTGTCCTACGAGGACGTGGCGGTGGACACGGACTTCTTCCGTCAGCGGCTCGCGGCGGCGGATGCGCTGCGGCGCCGCGCCCTGCCCGGAGAGAGCACCTACCGGCTGGTGCACGGCGAGGCGGACCAGCTTCCGGGCCTGGTGGTGGACCGCTACGGCGACTACCTCAGCGCCCAGTTCCTCGTGCCCGCCATGGAGCAGCGCAAGGAGCTCATCGCGGACCTGCTCACCGAGCTGTTCAAGCCCAAGGGCATCGTGAACCGCTCGGACGTGGGCGTGCGCGCGCTGGAGGGCCTGCAGCCCGAGAAGGGGGTGTTGCGCGGCGAGCTGCCCGGCCCGGTGTCCTTCGACGAGGGGCTGGTGCGCATGAAGGCCGATCTGCTCGAAGGGCAGAAGACGGGCGCCTTCCTGGACCAGCGGGACAACCACGTCATGGCCTCGCAGTACGCCTTCGGCGAGGCGCTGGACTGCTTCTCGTACGTGGGAGGCTTCGCGCTGCAGCTGGCCACCCGCGCGCAGAAGGTGACGGCGGTGGAGATCTCCGAGGCGGCCGCCGCGCAACTGCGCGAGAACGCCGCCGCCAACCGCCTCACCAACCTGGAGGTGGTGTCCGCCAACGCCTTCGACTTCCTGCGCGACGCGGTGGACGAGGGGCGGCACTTCGACACCATCGTGCTGGATCCGCCCTCGTTCGCGAAGAACAAGGACGCGGTGGCCGCCGCCCTGCGCGGGTACAAGGAGATCAACCTGCGCGCCATGCAGCTGTTGCGCCCCGGCGGCTACCTCATCTCCGCCAGCTGCACCTACCACGTGGATGAGCAGGCTTTCGAGGACATGCTTGCTTCCGCGGCGGCCGATGCGCGGCGTCGTGTTCAAATCATCGAGCGCCGGGGAGCGGGCAAGGATCACCCGGTACTCTTGAATTTGCGGGAAACGCGCTACCTGAAGTGCTTCGTGCTCCGGGTTCTCTGAGTCACGCGGTTCGACCAGGCCCCCCGCGTTGTGAGAAAAGGGCGGCGGATGCGAGCTCGGGACTGGGACGACGACAGCGAGACGCCCGAGGCCGGTGAAGCGGTCGCGGAAGCACGGGCGTTGCAGGAGCTGCGGGTCATCTACCAGCGGGCGGACGCCGCCTACGCCCCCTACTCGTGCCCCGCCAGCGGGGAGTGCTGCCAGTTGGCGGTGACGCGGCGCCAGCCCTGGCTGTGGCACCCCGAGTGGCGCCTGCTCGCCAGCCGCCATGGAGTGCCCCCGCAGCGCGCCGATGGGGGCTGCCCCTACCTGGATGCAGCGGGCAAGCGGTGCACCGTGTACGCGGACCGGCCCTTTGGCTGCCGCACG
>DASVVJ010000158.1:0-5287 GCA_036389955.1 Myxococcaceae bacterium | reverse complement strand
AACTGCGCCTCCGGCAGCGGGTAGGTGCCCTCCAGCTCCAGCGGATTCTGCGTGGCCACCACGAAGAAGTGTGGCACCAGCGCGTGCGAGGTGCCGTCGATGGTGACCTGGCGCTCCTCCATCGCCTCCAGCAGCGCCGCCTGCGTCTTGGGCGGGGTGCGGTTGAGCTCGTCGGCCACCAGCAGCTCGGTGAACACCGGGCCGCGCATCAGCCGGAACGCATTCTCCGCCGGGTTGAAGATGTTGGTGCCGAGAATGTCGCTCGGCATCAGGTCCGGAGTGAACTGCACGCGGGAGAACTGCAGGCCCAGTGCGCTGGCCATGCTGCGCGCGGCGAGCGTCTTGGCCACGCCGGGCACGCCCTCCAGCAGCACGTGGCCGCGCGCCAGAAACGCCGTCACCAGGTCGGTAATCACATGGGGCTGGCCAAGCACCGTGCTGCCCAGCGCCGCGAGAAGACGGGAGAGGGGACTGTCGCTGGCCATGTTAAGCGGGGCGCTCCTTCAGCCCCATGAGCGAGCCGGCCAGCGCCCCAATGGCGCCGAGCAGCCCGATGAACACGCCGATGCTGGGCGACGAGTTCATGATCATCTGATTGCCGATGGCGGAGGGCACCTCGGTGGTGTCCACGGAGAGCCGCAGTTGCACGAGCGTGTAGAGCACGCAGACGAACGAGCCGATGAGCTGCGCCAGCCACGGCACCAGCGGGTTGAGCGCAGGCAGGGACCGGCGCACCCGGACGATCAGCGTGGCGATCACCAGCGCCGCAAGCAGCAGCGAGAGGAACCCCGAGCTCATCAGCCCGAGCACATCCCCATCGGCGGCCGTCTCCTTCCACGGCAGGAAGCAGGAGAGGATGACGACGCCGGCACCCGCGAAGGCGATCTTGTCCGAGCGCGTCAGGTTCGTGACGAACTCACGCGCCTCCTCCATCGCCTGCTCGGGCGCGACGATCTTCGTGCCGGTGGTGAAGGTGCGGTTGGGCGAGTCCAGAGGCGGGGCCGACTGGCGCGCAGGGGGCTCCACTCGCGGCTGAGGCTCGGTCTCGGCCTCGGGCTCGGAGGCGCGGCTGGAAGGCGCGGGGCGGGCAGCGGGCCTTGGCCCGGTTTTTCCCGCCGGCTTGCCACCGGGAGTGACGGGAGCGCTGGCACCCGTTCGGCTTGCGCTGGCGCCTGTTCGGCTTGCTCCGGCGCCTGTTCGGCTGGCGCCAGCGACCGCACGGACCTTGCCGGTGGTGCCCGTTTTCGAGCCGGGGCCACCGACGGGGCGCACCGGGCGCGAGGCCCCCGCCGCCTTGCGTGGGTCCTGGGACGCGGCGGTCGACTCGTCGTCGTCATTCCCCGAGGGTGGCTCCGAGGAGAGGAACGATTGATCGATGATGTAGTCGCACTTGGGGCAGATGGAGGTGCCATCCGCGACCTTGGTGCCACAGCCCGGGCAGTTCAGAACCAGCGCTCCTTGAGCGGGAGGACGGCCTCGCATCTTCTGGTGCCGCGCGAGGCAAGTCAAACGGGATGAGTCCGTAACCCCTGGATTTTAGCGGGGATTTGGCCTACGTCCGCGCCATGCGCCGCCTGCTCATCTGCGTTGTGGCTTGTGGGGTTCTCTCCGCTTGTGTCCGCGCGGTTCCGCTGCCCGAGGGAATCGATGCCGAGACGATGACGCGCCTGGGAGACTGGGAGGATCGCCGCTCGTTGGGCGAGGGCCAGCTCGTTGCCTGGGCGCAGGGAGAGAAGGGGCCCGCGGTGCGGGTCCGGGCACTGCGCGCGCTCGCCCGCATCCAGGATCCCGCCACGCTGGACGCCATCCTCGCGGGGCTCACCGACGCCGAGCCGAAGGTGCGGGACGAGGCGGCATTCGCGGCGGGAGAGCTGGGGCTCTCCTGGGAGCCGCTGACGGACGAGGTGAAGGCGCGGCTGACGGAGGCGCTGCGGCAGGCCGAGGCGGTGGAGGCGGACGCGGGCGTGCGGCGCACGCTGCTCGAGTCCTTCAGCAAGGTGGCCACGCCCGGAGCGGTGGAGCGGCTCTCCGAGCGGCTCACGGATGGGCGCGAAGGGGTGGCAGGGCGGGCGGCGCTGGCGCTGGGAGTGGCGGGGCGCCGGGGAGCCTCGCTCGCGGAGGTGAAGCTCGAGCCGGTGGGCGCGCTGCAGGCGGCGGAGCAGCCGGTGGAGACGCGGTATGGCGCCGCCTACCTCCTGGCGTACGTGCGCCGTCCGGCCGCGCTCACCTTTCTGCGCCGGTGCCTCTCCGACGCGGATGCGGAAGTGCGGGCCCTCTGCGCCAAGGGCTTCGCCGAGGTGGGCGGGCCCGAGGACGCAGTGGTCCTGGGGCGTCTGCTCGGAGATCCGGTGCCGCGTGTGGCGGCCGAGACGGCGCGCTCGCTGGCGAAGATCGCCGGGGGCTGCAGCGGCCCGTGCACCGCGCTGGATGCGCTGCTGGCCCTGAAGGAGCAGGCCTCGCGCGTGGTGGCGGGGGACTCCGCCTCGGGCCATGCACTCCTGGCGGTGGCTCAGCTGGGACTGCCACCTTCGGGCCGCCCGGTCCTGGAGGAACTGCGGCGCTCGCTTCAGACAGGCACGCCCGCTTCGGAGGTGGCGGCGGATGACGTGGCGTGGCTGGACTGCCGGCTGGCTGCGGCGATGGATCGGCAGACGGGAGCCCCCGCCGAAGTGCTGCGCTGTGGCTCGGGCCGGGTGCCCGAGGCGCGGAGGCTCGCGCTCGGCCTGCGAGAGGCGGCGCAGGCGCAAGGGCAGGGGATCATGAAGGAAGCGGTGACCGCGCTCAACCACCCCGACGCGAGGGTGCGCATGGCCGCGCTGGAGGCGGTGAGCGCGAGGCCCACGCCCGAAGCCGTGGAGGCGGTGCGGGCGCTCCTCCGAGCCGAGGATCTGGTCGTGGCCGGAGCCGCCGCGGCCACGGCAGGGAAGATGAAGGCCACCGAGGCCCTGCCCGAAGTGCGTGCCCTGGCGGCGCGAGTGCCCCAGGAGCCGGGAGATCTCGCCGATCCGGTGGCCGGAGCCCTGGTAGCACTGGCGGGGAAAGAAGCGGAGCCGGTGCTCCGGACCTGGCTCGAGCACCCGCACGCCAACGTGCGCCGGGTGGCCGCCGAGGCGCTCACTGGACTGACGGGCCAGCCCGTGCGCCCGGCCCGCGTGGAGCTGCCGCCTGGCACCTTCCGCCCGACGCCCGCGCCCGCGGACACGAAGCTCACCTTCCGCACGCGCAAGGGCGACTTCACCGTGGCGCTGGACGCCGAGCAGGCCCCGCTCACCTCGGGCAACCTCTACACGCTGGCGCGCCAGGGGTACTTCAAGAACATCACCTTCCACCGCGTGGTGCCGGACTTCGTCGCGCAGGGCGGCGATCCGCGCGGAGACGGGGAGGGCGGTCCCGGCTACTCCATCCGTTGCGAGATGACGCGCCGTCCGTACCTGCGCGGTGTCATCGGCATGGCGCTGGCGGGCAAGGACACCGGCGGCAGCCAGTTCTTCTTCACGCACACGCCGCAGCCCCACCTGGACGGCCGCTACACCGCCTTCGGCGAGGTGACGCAGGGCATGGAGGTGGTGGACGCGCTCCTCGAGGGAGACGTCATCCTCGAGGTCAGCGCCGAGCCCTAAGCGGCCGGCAGGTGGCCGAACCGCTTCTGCTCGTGGGCCTCCATGGCCTCGACCTCGCCACGGATGCGCGCCCACTCCGAGTCCGGAATGCGCAGGAACGCGTCGGCCAGCGCCGGATCGAACTGTGTGCCCCCGCAGCGCTGGATCTCATCCTTGGCCACCTGCAGCGGCCGGCCCTTGCGGTACGGCCGGTCCGAGGTGATGGCGTCCAGCGTGTCCACGATGGCGAAGATGCGCGCGCCCACGACGATCTCCTCGCCGGTGAGCTTGGCCGGGTAGCCCTTGCCGTCCCAGCGCTCCTGGTGCTGCAGGACGATGAGCGAGGCCTCGTGCAGATACGGCATCTTCGCCAGCATCTGGTAGCCGAACTCCGGGTGCTTGCGCATCTCCTCCCACTCATCGGGCGTCAGCGGCCCGGGCTTGAGGAGAATCGAGTCGCGCACGCCAATCTTTCCAATGTCGTGCAGCAGCGCGCCCTGCTCCACCACGTCCAGCGCCGAGCCGGTGAGGCCAATCTCCTGCGCCAGCCGCCGCGCGTACAGCGACACGCGCCGCGAGTGCCACTGCGTCTCGGTGTCCCGGTAGTCCAGCGCGCTGATCAACCCGTCCAACAACCCCGTGGTGCGCTCGAGGACGCGGCGCTCCAGCTCGTGGTTGATCGCCGTCAGCTCCGCGTTCTTCTCAGCCACCTCGCGCGTGAGCCGCTCGTTGGACTCCACCAGCCGGTAGTGCTCGAACGCCTGGCGCACGCTGCTCGTCAGATCCGCCAGCGACCAGGGCTTGCCCAGCAGCCGGTACACCTCGCCCCGGTTCACCGCCTCCGAGGCCGTGCGGAAGTCCGCCGCCGCCGTCAGCATCAGCCGCACCGCGCGCGGGTTCTTCTCGCGCAGCGCCGACAGCAGCTCAATGCCGTTGAGGTGCGGCATCATGAAGTCCGTCAGGACGACCTGAAACCCCTGCTCGTGGGCGGCCTGCTGCGGGTCACTGTGCGTGACGACCTGGTACCCCTCTGAGTGCAGAATGCGCGAGAGCGCGGCGAGGATGCGCACGTCGTCATCCACCACGAGGATGCGGTCCATGTGTTCGGGGTCTCCAACAGAGGCAGGCCGGAATCCCTTATACACGCCTTCAGTCGGACGCAGACAGGGGGGGCCCTCTCCCGCAGATGCAACTGTCCTCATGGCCCAAACCCGGGTAACTCCTTGCGGAATGACCCAGCACGCCCCGGGCTTGACAGCCAACTGGCGCTTGCCTGTCCGCCAGGGGGTGGTTTATGGTGCGCGAGGGCGCTTTCGCTGAGTCTAACCCCTTGAATTCTGGAGTGTTCTCCGATGGCTAGAGCCCCCGAAGGGCCGGTGCCGGTGGTGGTCATGGGGCTGGGGTTCATTGGGCAAGAAATTGCCCGTGCGGCGCTGGCTTCCTCCGAGGTGGAGCTGATCGGCGCGGTGGACACCAGTCCGCAGCTGTCTGGCCGCCTGCTGGGCGAGGTGCTGGGCCAGCCCACTGGGAAGCTGAAAGTGGCCGATTCGATCGAGCGCGCGCTGGGGCGCCGACGCGGCGCGGTGCTGCTGCACGCCACGGGCTCGCGGCTGCCGCAGGTGATGGATCAGCTGCTGGAGGCCATCGCGCTGGGCGTGCCGGTAGTGTCCACGTGCGAGGAACTGGCG
>DASVVJ010000157.1:0-10229 GCA_036389955.1 Myxococcaceae bacterium | reverse complement strand
TCCCCGCGGCCTGCCGTTGGTTGGACTCGCAGTCGGCGATCGAGACGAACCTCGCGCCCTCGAGCCTCCACGCGCAGGACGTCCTCTTCACCTCCCCTGTCGTCTTCTATGACGGAAAGAAGGTGGGCCGATGAGTGCGCGCCCGGTGTTCCTTCCCACGCTCACCCTGGTTTTGCTGGCCGCTCCCCTCGTGCACGCGGAGCCGGAGGCCCAGGAAGCCTCCGAGCCCATCGCGGACGCGTCGGGCGTGGTGCTCCCCGAGGCGCTGCCCGGCGTGCAACCGCCCGAGCCCGCTCAGTCCCCGGTGCCCACTGGCTACACCCCGGAGGAAGCGGCGACGCCCTCTCCTTTCCGGATCTCCGGCTACGTGGACGTGGGCTTCGCCAAGGCCCAGGGGCGCGGCAGCTCCTTCCATCCGGATGACACCCGGGTGCCGGCGGACTACGGCGCGGACGCGTTCGCTCCGGCGGTGAACTCGCGCGGCGAGGTGGCCTCGCTGGACGCGGGAGGCCGCTTCGTCAACGGCTTCCTGCCGTACTCGGTGGACATTGGCGGGCGCGGCTCCTTCCTGCTCAACACCGCCAGCCTGGATCTCTTTTATGAGCCCGGCTCGGCGCCGGTGCTCGTCTTCGCCCGGGCCCAGTTCCTGCCGCGCTTCGGCCAGGGCGGCGACGGCACGCGGCTGTTGCTCCAGCAGGCGTTCGGCCGCGTCACCCCGTTCTCGGGCCACGAGTTTACCCTCACCGTGGGCCGCTTCGACTCCGTGTTCGGCATCGAGTACCTGGAGAACGAGTCCCCGCTGCGCACGGGCATCACCCCGTCGCTCATGGCCCGCTACACCACCGGGCACCAGCTGGGGGCCAAGGCGCTCTATCGGCGGCAGATCCCGGCGATTGACTCGGCGGTGTCGATCAACATGGCGGTGACCAACGGCAGCAGCCGGGTGGACAGCCTCCAGACGGCGGACCTGAGCCTGACGGGGCTTCCCTACGTGAGCGCGCGCCTGGGCTACGAGCTGCAGCTGCTGCGGCTGCAGGTGAAGCTGGGCCTGAGCGGACAGACGGGCGCGCGCAACGATCAGAACGACTCGAACGTGCGGCAGACGCAGCTCGGCGCGGACGCGCGGCTCACCGCCGGGTGGCTGAGCCTGGCGGCCGAGTACGTGCGCGCCAGGGACGATGCGGGCACGGCGCCGGGCAAGCACACGGGCGCGGGGGACTTCTTCTACGCCTCAAGCTTCGCGGTGGACGGCTTCTACGGAACGCTGGCGCTCGCGCTGCCGGTGGACGGCGACGCGCTGCGCACCGCGACGGTGTACGGCCGCTATGACCGGCGCGAGGCCGAGTTCCACGGCTTCGGCGGCATCCTCACCTCGCGTTACACGGTGGGCACGCGGCTGGACTTCTGGAACGTGCTGTCCCTGAAGGCCGAGTACCTCTTCAACCGCGAGAACGCCGGAGCGCCTCGCGTGGCCAACGACGTGTTCGCCGCCTCGGCCGTCTACACCTTCTAAAGCCTCTTCCCCGGAGCGATCGCCATGTTCTCTCGCCCCCGTACCGCACTCCTGGCCGCGATCCTGCTCGCCCTGCCCGCCCGCGCGGCTCCGCCGCCCGAGGCCTCCATCGCACAGATGCCCGTGCCCATGGTGGTGCGCACGCCGGAGGACAAGACCTTCCAGTCCGCAGCCGAGCGCCAGTACCTGATCTTCAACCTGCTGGCGAGCGGCCGGCTCGCGTATGACCGGGGCGACATGGTCACCGCCGCGTCGCAGTGGGAAGAGCTGCTGCGCATCCCCGGCCTGCCGATGGAGCTGGAGGCGGTGGTGAAGCCGCTGGCAACCGAGGCGCGGGAGAAAGCCTCGGGCAAGGTGGACCCGCTGCCCATGCCGCCGCCACCGCAGGGCTTCTCGAAGCTCCCCGCGCCCGCGCCCGAGGTCAAGAAGGCCCTCGTGGAGAAGACCCGGCCCGCGAAGCCGTCCTTGAAGGCGCAGGTGGAACCCCGGACGCCCGCGACACCGATGGGCACGCTCCAGGGCACGGTGCAGGGAGGCCCGGGAGGCGCGGGCGGCGCGGTGGTGTGGCTGACGCGCGCGGATGGCCCTACGCCCAAACCGAAGGCCGCGCCGAAGCAGACCGTCGTCCAGCGGGGCAAGCGGTTCCTGCCGCACGTGCTGGCGGTGCCGGTGGGCACTGAGGTGGTGTTCCTCAACGAGGACAAGATGTTCCACAACGTCTTCTCGCTCAGTAAGCCCAATGACTTCGATCTGGGGCTCTACGAGAAGGGCATCGCGCGCTCCCAGCGCTTCGATAAGCCGGGCGTGGTGCGGCTGCTGTGCAACATCCACTCGTCCATGTCGGCGTTCGTCTACGTGGTGGACTCGCCCTGGTACACGCAAGCGGATGCCAAGGGCCAGTTCACCCTGCGGGGCGTGCCTCCGGGTGAGTACATGCTGCACGCCTGGCACGAGGGCTCCGCCAGGCCCAGCCTCCAGCCGGTGACGGTGTCCGAGGGCGTCCTCACGGTGTCCGCCACGGTCACCGCGGACGCCGAGCGCTCCACCTTCGTCCCGGACAAGGCGGGCAAGCCCCGGCAGCCGCAGCTTGGCTACTGACGCGCCCGAGAGTGCAAAGCGGCGGGAATCGAACCCGCCGCTCGGAGCTTCTGGCGAGAGCGATCCGACTTGGTCGAGCGCAGTTCCCGTAGTACTTCCAGGCACGACACTCCCAAGACGGGCTTAGCGAAACTTTGTGGGTACCCATCGATAGCGTGTGCCCCGGCGAGGTGTGGCTGGGGAGGGGCAGGTGGGAACGCACGGGTGGGCGTACCGGCGAAGGCAGCCGGAGGGGACGGTGCTGTACGAGGCGGTGCGGGAGAAGCTGGCCACATTGCTGGCGGAGGCCAGCGAGGTAGGGCGCGGCCTGCCCCGGTACGTGGAGCGGGACGCACGCCAAGTACCTGGAATGCGGAGTGCTGGTGCACGGCTTCGCGCGGGTGCGCTGCGAGAGTGGCAAGGACGAACTGCTCGTCGCCTTCTCGTGCAAGGGCCGAGGGGTGTGCCCCTCCTGCAACGCGAAGCGGGCGCATGTGACGGCGGTGCACCTAGTGGAGCAGGTGCTGCCGCACGTGCCCTACCGGCAGTGGACTCTGTCCTTTCCGCACCGGGTCCGGTGGGTGCTGCTCAAGGACGTGGGACTGCTCTCGGACGTCCTCACCCTCTTCCTGCGCGCCGTGTTTACCCTGCAGCGCCGAAGGGCACGGCGGCAGGGCCTGAGGGGTGGGCAGGTCGGGGCCGTGTCGTTCATCCAGTTCTTCGGCTCCGCCTTGCAGGTAACGCCGCACTTCCACTCGCTGGTGCCGGACGGCGTCTTCGTGCAGCAGGAGGGCGGCGTGCGCTTCGAGGCGTTGCCGCCGCCCACGCAAGGTGAGGTGGAGCGGCTGCTGAGGGTGGTGCGTCATCGGGTGCTGCGCCTGCTGGAGAAAAGAGGGGCCCTGCCCGCGCAAGAACCCGAGGATGCGCTGCAGGCGTACCAGGCGCACTCCCTGCAGCAACGGCTGCACTTGCCGGAGGTAGACGTCCGGCCCCCTCCCCGAAAGCAGTCCCGGTGCGCCTTGCTGGAAGGCTTCTCCCTTCATGCCAATACGCACCTCCATGCCAACGACAGCCAGGGGATGGAGGGGCTGTGCCGCTATGGGGCGCGTGGCGCGCTGGCGCTGGAGCGCCTGGCGCGAATGGAGGATGGCCGCATCGCCTATCGCATGAAGCGCCCGCTGCCGGACGGCACCACGCACCTGCTCTTCACCGGGCTGCAACTGTTACGGCGTGTAGCGTCCCTGGTACCTCCGCCACGGGCAAACCTCACGAGGTTACACGGCGTCTTTGCTCCCGGCGCGCAACTGCGGCCATTTCTGGTCCCCCAAGCGGCAGCGGAGGAGACGAACGTGGCGCCCCGGGCAGCGGCCAGCAAGGAGCCGCTGATGGAGAAGAGGCCGCGAGGAGACTTTCGCCGAGTTGCTCAGCAGGACGTTCGACTTCGACGTGTTCGCCTGCGTGAGGTGTGGAGGTAGACGGCGAGTGCTGGCGTACGTGAACGAGGCGGGAGGAGTGCGAGCGATGCTGGAGCACCTGTGCCTGCCCACGGCAGGTGTGAGGCTGGCCCCAGCGCGCGAGCCCCCTCAGGCCGCGTGGTGTTGAGGCTCAAGCCGCCAAGGCCAAGAGAGCCAAACCCCTGCCGCGCACCTCATGGGAGGGCGGCCAGGGCCGGCGTGTACTCCAAGGGGCTGCGCGGCTTCTCCACCCGCTTGGCTCACTGCTCGGGCGGCCCCCGTCAGCGGCCCTCCTGGGCACCTCCCCTCCAGCCCTCACCCTCCACATGGCCTCTCTCCCGCCTATACGCGGTCTCCTTGCCTGAAGACGTCGATGCGCACGGGCCCATCGGGCTCGGCTCCCGAGCGCTGAACGACGCGGCCCTCCACGAGGCCCCCTCAGATTGTGTGCATCATTTCCCTACTCTTGGGCTCATTCACTCCATGGAACCTACCGGGTCCCCTACGAAAGTGAAAATCATGCCTCTCCTTCGAACTCTCCCCTGTCTTGCCGCGGTGTTGCTGCTCTCCCTGGCTGCCTGCACTGCCGAGCCCAGGGGTGAGCCCACCGGCTCCGTCCAGTTCGCCGCCTCCGTCCACCAGGCCCTCTCTTCCAGTGACGTCACCCGCGTCAAGGTGACGGTCTCTGCCTCCGACATGGCCTCCCTCTCCGCCGACCTGGCCCAGTCCAACGGCTCCTGGGGTGGCCTCATCGGCAACATCCCCTCGGGCACCAACCGCTCCTTCCTCGCCGAGGCCTTCGACTCCTCCGGCACCCTGCTCTTCCAGGGCCAGACCTCCGGCGTCGCCATCTCCCCCAACCAGACCACCGCCGTGGCTCTCACCCTTCAAGAGGTGGCGCCCCCGCCTCCCTTCGCCAATGAGGCGCCCCTCATTGACTCCCTCGTCGCCGCCTCCACCTCCGTCCAGGCCGGCTCCGCTCTCTCCCTGACCGCTGCGGTGCATGATCCCAACGCGGGCGACACCTTCACCCTGGCTTGGAGCGCCACCAGCGGCACCTTCTCCGACACCACGGCCGCCACCACCTCCTGGACGGCGCCTCTCTCCATCGGCGTGCAGACCCTCAAGCTGACCGTGACGGACTCCCGGGGCTCCGCCGTCTCTGTCTCCCTCACCATCAACGTCGTCTCCGGCGGCGCCACCAGCGCCAGCATCAACGTCTCCTTCAACCTCTTTCCCATCGTCTCCCAGGTCTCCGCCACCCTCAGTCGCCTCGACGCGGGGCAGTCCACCGCCGTCTCCGCCTCGGCCTCGGATGTGGATGGGGATGCGCTCTCCTACCAGTGGACCGCCTCCTGCCCTGGCACCTGGACGAATGCCACCTCCAGCATCGCCTCCTTCATCCCCTCCTCCATCCCGGCCAGCGACTGCAACAACTGCCGGCTCACCGTCACCGTCCAGGACATCCGCGGTGGGCAGAGCACGGGCTCTCTCAACCTCTGCATCGCCTCCGCCTCCACCCAGCGCTTCGCTCCCCACTTCACCTCCTTCCAGCAGTCCGCCTTCTCCATCTCCCCGGGCCAGACGGTCTCCTTTGACGTCACCGCCATGGACCCCCAGGCCAGCTCCCTGACGTTTGCCTGGACGGCCAACACCGGCGCGCTTGCCACGGCCCAGAGCACCGCCACCACCAGCGGCGTGGCGTGGACGGCGCCTACCTGCGAGGTGACGGGTGTTCCCACCTCCGTCACCGCCACCGTCACCAATGGCTTCGGCCTCTCGACCTCAGTGCCCTTCTCCTTCTCGGGCCTGCCGGCGTGCGCGCCCGGCTGGACCTCGGCCGGCTCCATGCCCCAGCCGCGCAGCGGCCACACCGCCACCCGGCTGCCCTCCGGAAAGGTGCTCCTCACCGGCGGTTACGACGGTGGCGCCTTCTCGACCTCGGCGGCGTTGTACGATCCCGCCTCGGGCACCTGGAGCGCTGCCGCCTCCCTGCCCTCACCTCGCGATAGCCATTCGGCGACGCTGCTCCCCAATGGGAAGGTGCTCGTCACGGGGGGCTACAGCGGTAGCTACCACGTGGAGGCGTGGCTGTATGACCCGGCCTCGGACACCTGGAGCACGAGCGTCCCCCTGACCTCTCCTCGCGCCTACCACACGGCGACGTTGCTGCAAGACGGCAAGGTCTTCTTCTCGGGGCTAGCGTTCCCCGTTGCGATGGAGATGTACGACCTGGCTTCGGGCACCTGGAGCACTGCCGGCACCATGCCCACGGCTCGCTATGAGCACACGGCCACGCTGCTGCCGAACGGCAAGGTGCTCTTCGCAGGGGGATACACCAATGGAAGTGGGAGCGCCTCCACCGCGGTGGCGGAGCTGTACGATCCGGCCTCGGGCACCTGGAGCGCGACCGCTCCCATGGCCACGGCTCGCGGAGGCCACACGGCGACGCTGCTTTCCAATGGCAAGGTGCTCGTCACGGGGGGATACAGGGGCGGCACCCACTTCGCCTCGGCGGAGATGTACGACCCGGCTTCAGGCACCTGGAGCGCTGCTCCCGCCATGGCCTCCACTCGCGCCGCGCACACGGCAACGCTGCTGAACAACGGCCAGGTGCTCATTCTTGGGGGAGACAACGGTGGCGCGCTGGCGTCGGCGGAGTTCTACACCCCCTGAGCCCGGTGACTCAGACCTGACGGCGAGCCCGGGGGGCCCGGCTCCTCCGCTGGCCTTTCACGACCTGCCGTTCTCGGCGGTGAAGCGCGCGTACACGGTGATCAACTCCGAGGTACGGCTCCAGGCGCGCGCCCAGGGCAGCGGCATGGCGCTGGCATGGAGACGCGCCCATGCCGAAACCTGGAACCTGGAGGCTGCTGCTCCTCCTGCTCCTCCCAGCCTGCGAGGCTGTGGCCGCCGAGCCGCGTGAGTCGCTCTGGACACGCGCGCTGCGGCTCTACAAGCACGGGCGCTATGAGCAGGCCTGTCCCCTCTTCGAGCAGGTGGTGCGCAAGGCGCCCGGCAACGGCACGGCCTGGGCGGACCTGGGCCTGTGCGAGGCCCGGCGAGGCCGGGCACCCGAGGCCATCCGCGCCAACCTCGAGGCGGTTCGCCTGGGCAATCGGCGCACGCGCCTGAATGCGTACTTCAACCTGGACGCGCTCGGTGTCCGTCAGCCCCTTCCCCGTGCCGACGAGGCCCACTCCTTCAGCTGGCTTGCGTGTGGCGAGCTCTCACTGCCAGAGCCCCTGCGCTGCGGCCACCCACTGTGGGCGTGTACCGACTTTCATGCCCCTCTGGGCAGCATGGGGGGCGTGACGGGAACCGTGGCCATGTTTGGCCCTCATGGGGAGTGGGCCCGCGAGATCGAACGCAGGGAGGGCTTCTACCCCGGAGACGATTTCGGCCCCGGCATCGTGTACCTCTCGTCCGTGGAGACCTGCTTCCAGTGGAAGTGCCGCGCCCACAATCCCTGGTGGAGCTGCGGAAGCTCGAACCTCGTGCTCGAGCGGGCGAGCGCGTGCTTCGAGAAGCAGACGTCGCGGAAGCCCCAGCTGGGCAGGCGCTGCATCGCCTCGGACTGCTCGGATCAGGACGTGGATTTCGTCTGTGAAGAGGCCCCCGAGGTCTGTCAGGCACAAGGAGACATCTGGGACCTGTGCCACCGGAAAGCCTGTCTCGCCGCCATGGACGCGCTGGACGGGAACAAGGCCCGCTGGCCCGAAGTCGTCGAAGAGAAGCAGGCCAACGACACGGCCTGTGACGAGTGCGTCGACAAGGACGCCACCACGTGCGAGGTCATCGTCGCCGACGCATGCAACCAGCGCATCGGCTACGTGTGCTGGAAGGATGAGGCTCCCAGGAAGACACGAACGCTCCAGGAGCTTGTCCTGGAGCGCCCGGATCCCTGACGAGCGAAGCGAAGCCCCCGGACCCGTGCCGTTGCAGCCGCAGCCGCCGCCCTCGTCCTCAGAGGGCGGCGCCTTGAAAGCGATTGGCATATCCCACGAAGCCTGTGCTCTGCCCAGTGGCCACGTTGTTGAATTGGAGCGAGGTATAGCTGGCGGTTGCGTGAATGTTCACCGCGTACTCCACGCCATCCTGAAGCGGGAGCAGTTCTGGACCTGCACCGGGCCGTAAGCCTGATTCATCTGCCAATGGATGACCAGGCGCCCGCTCCGGCAGTCGCCTCACAGGCGGCCGTCGGGCATCATCCGGCGAAACCGATCGGAGGCTGGTGTGGCAAGAGTGACTGGAATCGGCGGCGTGTTCTTCAAGTCGACCGGAGACAAGAAGGCGCTCGCGGAGTGGTACCGCAAGAACCTCGGCATGGCCCTGGAAGAATGGGGCGGCGCGATCCTCAAGTGGCCGGACGATCGCGCGGAGGACAAGGGAATCACGGTCTGGCACGTCGCCGAAGCGAAGAGTGAATGGTTCAGCCCGAGCCAGGCGTCGTTCATGATCAACTACCGTGTGGACAACATGGCGGAGCTGATCGCGCAGCTGAAGCAGAATGGCGTCGCGATTCACAAGGGCCCTGAATCGCACGAGAACGGTCAGTTCGCGTGGATCATCGATCCCGACGGGAACAAGGTCGAGCTCTGGGAACCGAAGAACTGGGATGAGAAGAACAAGGGCACGTGACTCCGAGAGGACGGGAGGCTCCGCCCTCTCGGAGCCGCCTTTCTCAGCTCAATCGCAGTTCCCCCAGAGGTAGTACACCCGCGGTGGGTCGCTGAACCCGAGCTGCCGGCCATAGCGGGTGATCGCTTCCAGGGTGGGGGCGTCGAAGGGGTGCGAAGCCTTGCTGTCGATGCGCCACTGAAACCAGGGCTCCCCATCGTCATACGTGTCTTCCGCGAGGAAGAAGGAGAGGACCCGCCACCCTCGGAAATGGGCGAGCGGATCCGTCCCATCGCATTGGACGAAGGCTTCGACCCCTCCCACGAGCGCGGGCGCATCGAAGTGCCGCCGGAGGAAGGACTCGAGGGTGTCGAGCGCCTGGCGCGGGTAGTCACCTCCGTGGGTTCCGAGCAGGCGCCACAGGTCAGGATATTCGCGCTCGAGCATCCGGAAATCCTCCTGCATGCCCTTGGCTGCCCGGAGCGCCTCGGCGGGGTTGTTCCGGCCCCGCTCAAGATTGTCCTCCAGGCGCAGCAGCGTGCCGAACAGGGACGGGTAACTCATGCAGTAGCCCTCCGACGTATGTTCGAGGGCGAGGAACCACGGGGGTGGTTCCTCGAGTGAGCCTGAAGGGACTTCGGCCGTTCCGCGGTCGGCCGCGTCGAAGCCGATGAAGAACGCCGGGAGGACCTCCTCTCCCGATGCCATGGGATCGATGCTGACCAGGGAATCGACGTTGAGCATCGTGCGTGGCTCAGCCCAGATGCGCCGTGAAGAACGTGAGCGTCCGGGCCCACGCGTCGCGTGAGGCCATGGGGCGGTAGTTGCCGCGGGTGTCGTTGAAGAAGGCGTGCGGCGCGCCCGAGTAGATGGTGAGCTTCGCCTGGGCCTCTTGAATGACCAGCACGCCGGGCAGCGTCTCCTTCGCGGCCGCGGGGCTGCAGAAATACCCCTGGGCCTTGGCGTCACCAACGTTGAGTTCGAGCCACTCGCTGCGCAGTCTCATCGTTCCGCTCCCGGGAGGTGTGCGCTGGGACGGGATTGATACCCTACCACCGCCACGGCAGGGGTGAGCCTGGCCCCGGCCCAAGCGTCGACTATTTCTAGGACTGCCTCCGTCAGCGGTAGGATCCGCCCAGAGCCCTCCTGGCTCCCCCCGGAGTCGAGCACGGAGGGCTACCTGCCCCATCTGCCACCGCTCACCCTGTCTCTGGCGGGGGCGGCTTCTACTCCGGCGTAGGCGGAGTCCCTCGGGCGCCGCTGCTTGCCACCTCAACAAGCACATCGACTACAGCACCTGCTGCTGAGCGTGGTGTCCACGCACCTGTGTGGTCCGGGGGTAAGAGTTCACGGGGTCAGGCGGCTGCGAGCGTGAGCTGAGGTGGCATGCTGGGCAGCAGCGAGGGCGCGGGAGTGCCGTGCAACTGGGCTTCGAGGGCTGTGGTGAGGTAGTCGAGCACGTTGCGTTCCTGCTTCCTGAGGCTCATTACGGCGGTGAGGATACGCTCGACGAAGCGGCTGCCGTCCTCGCTCTGGGTGCCAAAGCTCGTCTTGCGCCAGATGAC
>DASVVJ010000156.1:0-1927 GCA_036389955.1 Myxococcaceae bacterium | reverse complement strand
CCGAGTCGTTCACGGACGTCACTCGCAACCGTAATTCCCTCGAGGTGGTCCCCGCACGTGCGCCCGACGCTTCGTGCCTGCACCGAGGCGTCGCGAACTCGGCCCAGGCCCAGGCGTTTTCCGCGCAACGCGGCCACCCCGTCTTCCCCGTCAAGGTGCCGAGCAAGTCAGTAAGCATGAGCGTCGGAGAGCTAGCGCCAGGGGAGAAGACGTCGAACCACCGGCATGGCTACGAGGCGCTGATGTACATCACGCGCGGGAAGGGCTACTCCATCGTCGAGGGGCAGCGGTTCGACTGGCAGGAGGGCGATGCCCTCTATACGCCCCCGTGGTGCTGGCACCAGCACTTCGCGGAAGAGGCGCACGCGGTGCAGTACATCACCTCGACCAATATGCCGCTGCTGGCTGGAATGGGCCAGACGGTCATCCGGGAGGAGGGCGGCTCCTGAACCCGATGGGCGACTGATGCTGCCTCAATCCATGAGAAGGGCTTCCATGGTTGCTGTCTGCAGCGAGGGCTCCGTGCGCCTGGCCAGGGAGGAGACCACCTTGCTGTCTCCCACCTCGAGCACCCGCGTCACTCCCATCCCCACGAGCGCCTGCACACACTGCATCCACAACACCGGAGCAATCAGCTGATCCACCATGGACCGCCGGATACAGACCAGCGTCTTCACCGTCCTGGCCGTCGTGTTGAGAACCACGGGGTGACGCGGCATGCGAAGCGGAATGCCAGCAACCACCTCCTTCCACTCTTCCAGGATCTGCCCCATGAGCGGTGAGTGGAAGGCGTGACTGACCTGGAGCCGCACGCACTCCCGGGCCCCGGCGGCGAGGGCGAGTTGCCTGAACCGTTCCAGGGCCGCATGTTGCCCCGAGAGGACGAACTGTCCTGGGCTGTTGTAGAGCGCCACCGCGATGACGCCGTCCTGGCTCGCCGTCTGAGAGAGCTCACGGACCCGCGCCTCGTCCAGCCCCATGATCGCGAGCATTCCGCCAGGCGCCGTGACGCTGGCCATTAACTCTCCCCGCCGGCGCACAGCCCGGACCGCGGTGGACAGCGGCAGCGACCTGGCGGCCACCAGGGCCGAGAACTCTCCAACACTGTGCCCCACGACGGCCGCCGGTTGAAGCCCTTGCTCTTCCAATATGGCCATACATGCCACACTGCATGTGACAATGGCGGGCTGAGCATTCTCGGTGGCCGTGAGCCTTTCCAGTGGCCCTTCCAGGCACAGCTTCGCGAGGTTCATCCCCACAGCCTCGGAGGCCTCTTCGAACACCTGGCGGGCCGCGCGCGAGCGCTCCAGCATTCTCTGACCCATACCGAGCTTTTGGGAGCCCTGTCCCGGGAACATCCATGCTGGCAAGTCGTTGGAGTTCATACTGGTCTGGCAAGTCCTTCTCAAAAGACACATTCCTGCTGTAACACGGCTTCAAAAGTCTCGTATCAGGTCGCCGAGCGCTGTCGTGGACGAGGGGGCGCTCCAGGCCCAGACTCTCGCCTGCGGCCCCCAGCAGTGTCAGCAGCGCACATGCCAGAGCGCCCAGGGGCACATACGGGACACATGAGGGCTGAAACGCCAGCGGCCGGAACCCCTTTGGAGGATTCCGGCCGCTTGGACTTCGAAAATTGGAGCGGGAAAAGGGATTTGAACCCTGCCCGAGGGGATGGAAAAACCTGAAGCAGGACGCGCCGTTACCCACCATCTCCTTGATTTTACTCGGATTCTTCATCCCTTCCCGTCCCATCCTGTCCCACCTGGTTCAGCCTGATTCCGCGCCGGAGGGGTAGAGTCGACGGGAGGCGCGGTGCCGCTCGGGTTTGTCGGCGCCTGCTGCGAGGGTCCGCTTTCGCTCGCCCTCTCGCCGAGTCTCACCCACGGTTCGTTTCCTCCACGCCGCTCATCGAACCGGACGTGCAGTT
>DASVVJ010000155.1:0-1678 GCA_036389955.1 Myxococcaceae bacterium | reverse complement strand
CGCCGGAGGCGGGGCCCACGGGGGAGCCCACCACCGGACAGACCGGAACCACTCCCACGGGGAGCCAGTAGGACGTCATGGGCAAGGTGATTGGACTCGATCTGGGGACGACGAACTCGTGCGTCGCCGTGATGGAGGGTGGCGAGCCGGTGGTCATCCCCAACAGCGAGGGCAGCCGTACCACGCCCTCCATGGTGGGCTTCACCGAGTCCGGTGAGCGCCTGGTGGGCCAGATTGCCAAGCGGCAGGGCATCACCAACCCGGAGAACACGGTGTTCGCCGTCAAGCGGCTCATCGGCCGCAAGTACGACTCGCCCGAGGCCAAGAAGGCCATCGGCGTCAGCTCGTTCAAGGTCGTCACCAGCCCCAACGGTGACGCGTGGGTGGAGATCCGCGGCAAGGGCTACAGCCCGCCGGAAATCTCGGCCATCGTGCTGATGAAGATGAAGCAGACGGCGGAGGACTACCTCGGCGAGCCCGTCACCGAGGCGGTCATCACCGTTCCGGCCTACTTCAACGACGGCCAGCGCCAGGCCACCAAGGACGCGGGCCGCATCGCCGGCCTCAACGTGCTGCGCATCATCAACGAGCCCACGGCGGCGGCGCTCGCGTACGGCCTGGACAAGGTCAAGGACACGAAGACCGAGCGCGTGGCCGTGTACGACCTGGGCGGCGGTACGTTCGATATTTCGATTCTGGAGCTGAACGCCGGCGTGTTCGAGGTGAAGAGCACCAACGGCGACACGTTCCTGGGCGGTGAGGACTTCGACCAGCGGCTGGTGGACTTCCTGGCCAAGCGCTTCGCCGAGCAGAACAACGGCATCGACCTGCGCAAGGACCGCATGGCGCTGCAGCGGCTGAAGGAGGCCGCCGAGCGTGCCAAGCACGAGCTGTCCAGCGCCACGGAGACGGAGGTAAACCTTCCGTTCATCACCGCGGACGCCACGGGCCCCAAGCACCTCACCGAGACGGTGGAGCGCGGGCAGTTCGAGGAGCTGGTGGCGGACCTGATCGAGCGCTCGATCGAGCCGTGCAAGATTGCCATCAAGGACGCGGGGATTACCGCGCCGCAGATCAACCAGGTGCTGCTGGTGGGCGGCATGACGCGCATGCCGAAGGTGCAGCAGCGCGTGAAGGAGTTCTTCGGCAAGGAGCCGCACAAGGGCATCAACCCGGACGAGGTGGTCGCCGTGGGCGCGGCCATCCAGGGTGGCGTGCTCAAGGGCGAGGTGAAGGACGTTCTCCTGCTGGACGTGACGCCGCTGTCGCTGGGCGTGGAGACGGCGGGCGGGGTGTTCACGAAGATCATCGAGAAGAACACGACGATTCCCTGCAAGAAGTCGCAGGTGTTCTCCACGGCGGTGGACAACCAGCCGCTGGTGAGCGTGCACGTGCTGCAGGGCGAGCGCGAGATGGCGGCGGACAACAAGACGCTGGCGCGCTTCGAGCTGGTGGGCATCCCGCCGGCGCCGCGTGGCGTGCCGCAGATCGAAGTGGCGTTCGACATCGACGCCAACGGCATCGTGCACGTGGGTGCGAAGGACCTGGGCACGGGCAAGGTGCAGCAGGTGCGCGTGGTGAGCAACTCCGGCCTGAGCGAGGCGGAGATCCAGGCGATGATCACCGACGCGCAGGCGCACTCGGCGGACGACAAGAAGAAGAAGGAGCTGGCGGAGCT
>DASVVJ010000154.1:0-8738 GCA_036389955.1 Myxococcaceae bacterium | reverse complement strand
AGGGCGCCAAGAAGGCCTCGGGGAAGTTCCTCGCCAGGCTCATCAAGTACAAGGTCTCTGACGGCGAGACGCTGGAGAGCGTCGCCGACGCCCATGGCCTCTCCGCGGACGAGCTGGCCCAGTTCAACTGGGGCACCACCGATCCCAAGGAGATCCAGAAGCGCCTCTTCCTCGACGTGGGCTGCCGGGAAACGGACAGCAGCGGTAAGTTCATCCTCACCGCCCGCGACAACCCCGGCATCCTCTATATCGCCCGCCCGATGGAGCTGAGCCTGATGGCCTCGGGCCCGCGGCAGATCCTGCGCGTGGCCAAGGTGCCCGGTCCGCCCGTCTTCCGGTTCTCGGCCTGACCTCAGGGCGCCCGCCGCGCCTTGTTCCCGGAGAGCATGTAGCGCTTCTCCTCCCCGTTCTTCTCCGGCAGGGAGAAGGTGGCTTTACCGCCCCCTGACGCCATCCACTCCACCAGCGGTGGGCCCCACCAGCTGCAGAAGCTGTTTGTCAGCACGGGCTTGCCCTTCCGAGGCGCCGTGGCGAAGAAGTAGCAGGGCTCACAGCAGTTCCCCCCGGTGTTGATCTCGACGAGCGCATCGTTACGGCCGTCCTGATCGAAGTCGCCCTCGAGCAGCAGCTCGACCTTCATCATGAGGTGCAGGTCCTCCCGGATCTCGCCCTCGCGACGCCCCGCGGGAACGCGCGCCCTGAGGTTGACCAGTTGGGTGGAGGAGGCTCCGTCCTCCACGTGCAGCTGATCGCGTAGCTCATCCGAGTAGTAGCTGCCGTTGGTCGTATAACGGGGCTGGACCCCGAGCTCTTTCGCGGGCTTCAGGCCCAGAGCCGCGGAGACGCGGGGAACGTCTACGCCTCCGAATGCAGGAGCGTAGACGCTGTAGGCGATGCCGCTCGAGGCCGCGGAAGGCGAGCGCTTCAGCGTGCCTCGCACGGAATAGAGCTGGTCCGCCCGGAAGCCCACCGCGACGAAGTCGGCCCCCCGCCTCTCCACCATCATCGCGGTGAAGAGTTCCTCCGAGAGCAGCTCCACGGTGAGGCAGTCCTCGACGCGCTGAGACTCGCCGCACACGGACTCCCGCTCGATCGCCGGGTAGTCCTCCTCCCGATTGAACTGCAGCGTGCGGAACTGGCTGTCGAAATAGGCCTTTTTCAGCGCGGCCAGTGCCTCGGCGTTCGCCGGTGCTAACGCGACTGCCCGGGTGGCGTGCTTGAGTCGGTCCGACGGGTGCGCCTGGGGATCCGCTGCGGATTGGAGGAGCGCCTCCACCGTGGGCTTCTCGGGGCCCAGCTCGTCCTTGTCCACATAGCCCGTCATCTCACCACAGCGCACCAGCGCCCGTAGCCCCTCTTCCTCCTTGAGCACCTTGCAGGATGTCCCCATGGGAAGCATCCCAGGCGAGCCCTGCGTGAAGTCCTCCGGAGCGAGTTCCACCTCGACGGCATGGATGTACCGGGTAGGTTTGAAGACGTCGCACCCTGTGACACCGGCGCAAGCGGCCGCTGCCAGGACGATGAGACCGAGCAGGTAGCTACGAGACATGACTCTCCCCCTCGGGTGCTGACCACACGCCGCAGGGGCCGTCAAGGCACGCCCGGCGTGGGCTCGGCCCTGCTTGGGCGCTGTAAGGGCCGTGTGGCACAGTACATCCTCTTTTGCTGAGGCATGGCCTTCAGATGCAAACGCTGCTGATCTCCCTGCTGCTCGCCGCTGCCGCGAGCGGCGCCGCCACCGAGCAACGGCTCTACGTCCTCGGCTCCTCCATCCACCTGCGCAAGGAACCCGCCAAGGACGCGGAGACCCTGGACA
Organism: Myxococcaceae bacterium; assembly: GCA_036389955.1. Taxonomy (GTDB): domain Bacteria; phylum Myxococcota; class Myxococcia; order Myxococcales; family Myxococcaceae; genus DATHBR01. The sequence continues at coordinate 6,922 of DASVVJ010000154.1, read as the reverse complement.
AGCTGCCGATTGGCACCGAGTGCCTCGTCTCCGAGAAGCTGCCCGGCGACTGGCTGAAAGTACGCTGTGGTGAGAAGGAGGGCTACGCCTCGGCGCCGCTGCTGGGGCCCGAGAAGCCTTCGCTGGAGAAGCTCAAGGCCGAGGCGAAGAACGCCAAGCTCAAGCTCGAGCAGCGCCTGGACAGCGCGCTGAGGGCCGCGAGCCTCGCGCCGGAGGACACCGCGCTGCAGAAGCAATTGGGCACGCTCTTCTTCGAGCGCAACCTGCAGCTCGCCGCCGCCAGCAAGAAGCCCGCGGCGAAGCGCGAGTTCACCTGTAGCTGCTACGCCCAGGACGATGCGCTCGCCTGCCTTGCCCGCTGCAGCGGCACGGGCGTCAGGAACGTCAAGCTCCGCGCGGAGGTCCGGAAGAACCACTTCGTGGCGGCGAGCAGCAATGGCGAGAACGTGGCCATCTACCGAGGCGCCTATCGCTATAGCAAGAAGCCCCACCGCGTGGTGGGCGAGGTCCACGAGCGTTCCACCTTCGCCTCGACTCCCGTGATGGAGAAGGCGCTCTTCACCGGCGCGAAGACGACGCCGGACGACGCCCGCCTCAGCCCCCTCGGAAAATACGTTCTGGACGAGAGCGCCCAGGCCCTCCTGGACTCGATCCCGAAGACGTGGGGCCAGCTCGTCCGCGGCCCGGGCAACCTGCTGTACATGCACTGGAACGACTGCGCGAAGCGGCCGTTCCAGCTTCAGTTCACCCCGGACATGCAGGGCCGCTGGTCCTTCTCGGTGGAGAACACGAAGGCGGACGGCGGCGAGGGCTGGTGGATCTCCGCGGTCACCCAGCGTGGCAACAAGCTCGAGCTGACGCTCGAGGACGTCTACGGCCGGGGCAAGCCCACGCAGCAGATCTTCAAGCTTCCCGAGCCCGGCAGTGATCAGGCCGCGCTGGGCGAGACGCTCTACTCCCACGACGTTCAGAGATACCCCGAGCAGCACAAGCCCTGCGTCGAGGGTGGCCCGTAACGCGGCAGGACACGCACCATGGCGAACACGACCCGGTACTGGCCTGACTGGAAGTACGAGATTCCCGACGAGCTGCTGAGTGCGTTGGACGAGTACCACATCCTCAAGGTCCCCCTGCTCGGCCAGCACTATCAGGGCGGGCCCCAGGACTGGTGTGGACGCACGTCCTCGACGATGGCGTTCAACTACTACCAGCTCGTCCAGGGCGGCGATGTCGAGTCGAAGTTCATCACCCACTGGAACGGCGGCACCCCCGGCCACTTCATCGACCTGCGTTATCCGGGAGGACAGCGGGCCTTTCACACCGTGCCTATCGAAGGCTCGGCCACCAGCAACGTCTCGGGGTACTCGGTCTATGGCACCGCCGTGGACGGCGGCGATGGCTTCGTGGTTCAGCCGCCTCCGGACTTCGCGGTAGCGGTCACGGGCAGGCTGCTCCACACCGGCGCGGTGCTGGGATTCCGTCCCGGCGTCATCCTGCCCTACGACGAACCCAACCGGCAGGCGCGGGCGGCCGAGATCGCGATCAGCCCCCAGCACATCGCCTCACGGCTGGAGACGATTCTCCAGTCGCTCACCTCCAACAACCCCGTCATCCTCTACTCGGGGTTCTCCATGACCGTGAGCGCACCGGTCCACCTCATCCTCATCGTGGGCTATGCCTATGTGACGGATGACACGGGCCGGCACCTGTGGCTCGTGGTCGCCGACCCCGCGACCCAGGGCAACAAGATCACCTCGGGCATGCTCAACCCGCCCACGCCCAAGGACGCCACGGACCTCGCGGGCCTCAAGTCGCTCAGCGGCCGGCACGATCTGATCCGCATCATTGGCGGAGAGTGGAACAGTGCCAGGGCCTCGCTGGTGATGATCCGGGCCCGGAAGCTCTTCGAGGACAACCCCCTGAGCACCGTCCGTGGGGACCTCTTCATGGACTACTGCGAGACCGACCGGAAGGGCGGCACCTTCCTCTACTCGCACCGGTGGACGCCCGTACCGCCCGAGCTGCTCTACACCAACGTCATGCGCTCGGTGGCCTTCCCCTTCGACGACAAGAAGGAGCGCTTCCGCCCGTCCAACTGCTACGTGCACACCGAGAGCGCCCGCGCGGGCCTCTTCCCCATCGGCAGCCAGCGCAACCTGCACTCCGGCGTTCACCTGGAGAGTTCGCGGTTCGCTCCCGTGGGCAAGGCCGTGCGCGCCTTCGCTCCGGGCTACGTCGTCGCCGTGCGCATGGTGCAGGCGCTGCCCACGCCCCCCGACGCTCAGAGCACCGAGGAGAACCCCGGCCTCCAGTCCAACACGCTGGCCCAGGAGCTGGCGGGCAACCACAACTCCTTCATCCTCGTGCGGCACGACGTGGAGGAGTTCATCCCCAAGCAGGCCCCGGGCTCGGGTGGCCAGGAGCCGGAGCGCTTCTGCTTCTACAGCCTCTACATGCACCTGGTGCCGCCCAACTGGAACGACGCCACGACGTACCAGGACGTCTCGTGGCTGAAGACGCTCGCGCGGCGGGATGGCTGCGTCGCGGTGATTGACCCGCACCACCCCTCTTACCAGCAGGTGAAGTGGCTCCAGGGCCCGCCCGAGGGTCAGGAGGGCGGTGGCGAGCTGGTCCAGCTCAAGGGCGGCAAGCTCAACACCATGGGCGCGGGGCTCGGGCTGCCGCAGCCCCTGGATCTCGGCGAGCCGCGAGAGGACGTCATCAAGGCTGTCTGGAAGAGGCCCGACAAGGACCTGAAGGAACTCCACGACGCCCTGCGCAACGGTGAGATCGTCACCATCCCCCACCCCTACCTCAAAGTCCGTGCGGGCGAGCTGCTGGGCTACATCGACTCGCAGAGCCGTGACGGAGAGGGCTTCCTGCACTGGGAGGTCTTCGCCCCCAGCTCCTCGGGCCAGCTCAAGGACTTCCTCGGGTTCGCCGAGGACAAGCTCGGCCTGGGCCGGGGCTTCTTCAAGTTCTACGAGGAGACCAACAAGCCCAACAACTTCTTCGACCCGCCCGCCGTCTCCGGCAAGGAGGGCGAGCTGGATGAGCTGCTGAAGCTGGCCCCGGCCTCGAAGTACCAGGGCGAGCAGGAGAGCCAGGCGCTCAAGAGCTTCCAAACGTCCTACGACGCGGGCGTGCTCCAGCGCTTGCTGGCCTCGCCCAAGGGGCTGGCCTTCGCCGAGGAGGAGGACCAGAACGCCACCGAGCCCGACTACCCGGCCGAGGTGTTCCTGGAGAACTTCCGCGATTGCATGCCCCCGGGCAGCTACAAGCTCAAGTTCACCTTCGAGCCAGGGGGCGTGACGCAGCTCGTTTCCTATGACGGCCAGCAGGCCAGTGTTCACATCCGCATTCCCGCCAAGGCCAAGAAGATCTCCGTGGAGCCCGAGGGCTTCTTCATTCAGCCCGGCGGCGGCCCGGATCCGGATGCCCTGAAGAAGGACGTGAAGCACTTCAAGAACCTGGCCTCCGTGCGCTGGCGCAACGTGCTGCTGCGGCACGTGAACGACTGGAGCGTCAAGGGCATCTCCGAGCAGCTCAAGGCCCACCTGGCGCTGCGCGGCAAGCTGCAGATCGGCAACCGGCTGCTCGACAACGCGGACCCGCAGCAGACGGAGAAGGACATCGAGGAGCTGGCCAAGTCTGTCGCCTGGTGGGGCCACTCGAGCGAGAAGGCCGTGCTCGGCCCCGAGGAACAGGGCGACCCGCTCTTCGCCGCCTCCCCCTCGAATGACGAGCAGCTGCCCGACGACACCACGCTGGACCACGTCCACCCGGTCACCTTCGCCTGGGTGCTGATGGTGCTGGCGCGCCACTCCCTCATCCGCTTCACCGACAAGCCGATGTGGCGCTCGGAGAGCATGAAGCAGGTGGCCGCCCGGGGCTGGCTGCCCGCGCAGTCCAAGCGTGCGCCGCTGCGACTGGGTGAGCACATCACCGCCTGCGCCATTCAGCGGGGCAACGGCGGCGAGGAAGTGCAGCTCAAGATGAACGGCGCGGTGCCCCTCACCCTCGGCGACGGGAAATTCGTCGAGGGCCTGTTCATCCAGGCCGTGGAGTTCCCCGCCTGGGGCAAGTGGGTGCTCGACAATCCCGGCGGCGACGCGCTGGGCTCGCTGGACGTGGAGGGCTTGCGCCCCACCCTGCTCCGGGCCCCGGGCGACCAGACCGAGAGCGACACGCAGTCCGCCGAGGATCCCCTGGGGCCCTCCCGCCTCGCGGACGGCAAGCGCACCTGGCGCATCGCCTTCCGCCGCAACTGCCCCCGGTTCCTCCGCGGCTGGATCACCCTGCGCGGCTGGCAGGGCGACGCGAAGGCGGAGATTCCCAAGGACCCCAGCCAGTACACCGTCGAGCTGGCCATCCCCGTCGAGGGCCGCGAGGACACCGCGTTCAACGAGCAGGCCGGGTTCGCCATCGTCGACGGCTTCGTCCAGCAGGGCACCGTCAAGGACGTGGACACCTACATTACTCAGCAGTTCACGTACAAAGCGTTCCTGGACGCGGTGAAGAAGCCGGCGCCTGGCACCCCTCCCGCCACCGCGGGCTCGGTGCCGAAGCTGGCCTGGGAACTCGTTGAAGCCGTGCAGCGCGTGCAGGGCGAGTTCTCGTCGCGTCAGCGCCTGACGCTGGCCGCGCTCGCCGAGGACGGGCTCTCCATCCTGCTCAAGGCCACCGACGCCGCCAAGCTCAAGAAAGCGGTGAGCACGGTCATGGAGACCGGCTGGATCGACTCCACCGAGGAGGAGGACGCCGGGAAGATCCGGATCAAGGTGGCGCCGCCCGAGCAGAGCAAGAACGCCGGTGAGGTGGTGGTCGAGTTCAACCCGAACGCCGCCTTCTCGGAGTTCCGCAGGAACCTGGCGCCGGGCCAACAGGTCGCCGTGCAGATGGGCTGCTTCTTCCCCAATGGTGGCGGAGCCCTGGACAGGCGGCTGCTGCCAGCGGACACCGTGGGCGTTCTGCCCACCAAGGTGACGCTGGCGGAGCTCAAGGGCCTGGCCCAGGCCGGCTATCTGGAGCAGTGGTCCAGCGCGGGCCCCGAGGTGCTGCACAAGCCCGGCTTCGGCACGCCCACCTGGAGCCTTACCGGTGAGGGCATCTCCGTCAGCGTGGAGCTGATCGGCGCGGATTGGAACTTCTGGAATGCCGCCAAGCCGTTGATCACCATCGGCAAGGCCGGGCTCGACGCGCCGAAGGAGAACCCCTCCAAGATCATCGCCGCCCGGGGAGAGCCGCTGCGCCTGACGCGCAAGGTCCCGTTCATCCCCGCGGTGAAGAACGCCACGCTCGCCCTCAAGGCCACCGCCCAGAAGAAGGGCGTGCTCTTCGAGAACGAGAAGATCGACGTCGTCGACTCGGAGGTGACTGCGTATGACGCGAAGCCCTCCGCGACCCTCGAACTCAAGCTGAAGGCCGGCGAGGACTACGTCCGGTTGGTCGAACTCGCCACCAAGGCCGTCACCCTCAGCCAGACGTTCAAGCTCGAGGTCTTCAACCCCGAGGCGCCCGTCGACCCGAAGAAGCCCAACTCCCAGGTGCTGAAGCTGGCCCCCACCAGCCTCCGCTACAAGCAGCCACGCAAAGTGACGAACGGCGTCCTTGGAGCGATCGATCAGGACGGAATCCTGCGCGCGGAAGTGGACCTGCGGGACGTGGCGGCCGCGCTCCAGCAGGCCGGCGGCAAGAAGTGCAAGTTGCGCGTCATCCCCACGGACAAGACGCTCAAGGACTGCGCCAAGGACACGGTGATCGAACTCCCCGCGGAGCTGATGCCCCCCGAGGAGCAGCAGGAGCCGCCACGCGACGAGACTGTCGGCACCCGGCTCAGCAATCCTCCCATTGACCAGCCCACCAGTACGGCGAGCAGGTAGCCATGACAGCCCCCCAGAAGGTCGAGCTGAAGATTGAACCCGGCTTCGAGGGCGCCATCCGCCTCGTGGCCGTGCCTCCTGTCACGCTGGAGCTCGCGCTCGACCGCGTCGTCCAGTCCGGGCGCACGTACACCATCAACATCAAGGGCAGGCAGAAGAACCTGACGCCCCCCGGCGGAGGCGGTACGCCGCCCGGGTGCCGGGTGCTGATCAAGGCCAAGTCCCAGGGTGTCGAGCGCTCCTGCGAAGTGGGCGCCACGATGAACATCACGGGCGAGAGCTGCAGCATCCAGGTGGTGGTGGATGCTCTGGAGGCCGGCTTCATCGGCAAGGGCACCGCCGAGCTGAGCGTCGTGCCGGACTTCCCCTTCGCCGAGGCGCGCAAGCTCACCGGGACGATCTCCTTCGACAACCCCCTGGACATTCGCGGCGCCGAGGCGGGCCAGTCGGTCCTGCTGGGCCGGCTCGTCGAGTTCGAGCCGCGCGTGGCCCCCTTCTTCAAGCCCGTGAGGCTGCGCTTGTCCGTGTTCCACACGCCGGCGCCCAAGACCAAACGCACCACGCCCTACGCCGTCTTCGAGTGGACCCAGGAGGAGAGCGAGCCGCGGACCTGGCGCGTCGGCTGTGCCGAGAGCGACGGCGCCAAGATGCTCACCTACCTGGAGACGAACCAGGACACGTACTCGTACGACTTCGTGCTCGAGGCCTTCGACACGCAGAGCGGCCAGGAGGTGAAGTACCTGCTGTGGGACCGGTCCTCGGCGCTGAAGTTCCCCAAACCGGTGCTCAAGAGCTTCACCGTGGGGTTAGGCAACCTGACCGCGACAGTCGACAACATCGACTCTGGCTATGCGCTGCCGCTCGAGCTGAGCGTCTGGAGGCACGACACCTGGCAGGATGACCCCGTCGGTCCCGTCATCGAGCGGCACGTGATGAACCCGGTCACCCGGCCGGCGGAGGCAGCCAGCGGCAGCCTCGAGCTCTTCTGGGATCTGGCCGAGTACGACGTGCTGAGGGGCAACAGCCACTACTTCGGCATG
>DASVVJ010000153.1:0-6713 GCA_036389955.1 Myxococcaceae bacterium | reverse complement strand
TGGACGTTGCGGTGCTCTTCGATGCGGAACTGCTCCGCCCGCAGCGGCAAACGGAAGGGCGTGGGGCGCGGCTGTGCGCAGGACATGTCGAGTCACTCGGGTGTGGGTTGGGTCCTCTCGTCGCTGATTCACCAACGACTGGTGCGCCGCGTCATTCCCGGGAGGACGTTTAGACGTAATGCGTCGCCGTTCGCGGCGCAGGGAACGGACGCCCCGCCACGTATGCCAGGCCGCCTACCTGGCGAGTGGGATGAGGCTCCGGCTCGCAGAGCAACCGGACGCATCGCTGAAACCTTCACCCCGGGGGCACTTTCCCCGAAGATGCACCCGTGCTGACCTCTGTCCTGCGTCGTCCGACTTCCGCCGAACCGTCTTCTCGCTGGCTTGCCGCGCTCGCCCTGTGCCTGCTCTTCGCCGTGAGCGGGTGCACCGCCTTTGGCCGGGCGGTGAAAGAGGGCGATCAGCTCACCGCGCAGGGCAAGTGGGCCGAGGCGGAGGCCGCCTACCTGCGCGCCCTGGCGGCCGATCCCGATGCCTCCGAGGTGAAGGCGAAGCTGCGCGAGGTGCGCAAGAGCTGGAGCGTGGATGTGTACAAGGAAGCCGAGAGCGCCCACGGCTCCGGGGACCTGCCGGCCGCCCAGCGGCTGCTGCTGCGCGCGCTGGAGCTGGATGCGGAGAATGCGACGGCCCGCGCGCTGCTGACCCAGACGCTGGATCAGCGGGTGGAGGCCGCGCAGAAGGCCCTCAAGGAAGAGCGGCTGCAGGACGCTCGCGCCGAGTTCGACGCGGTGCTCGAGGTGGCGCCGGACCACCCGGCGGCCACCAAGGGCGTGGACCAGGTGCAGGTGGCGTGGGCCAAGCGCTGGTTCAAGACGGCGCAGGGGCTGGAGGAGGCAGGCAAGCTGGGCAACGCGCTGCTGGCCTACGTGCGCGCGGACCAGGAGCGGGTGGGCGCCACGGCGGCCCGCGAGCGCGCCGAGGCGCTGCGGCAGAAGCTGCGCGACGAGGTGGCCTACCTGGTGATGGCCACGCCGGTGGACGACAAGTCCCAGTCGCCGGACGTGGCGCAGCGGCTGGGCCCGGGCCGGCTGGCGTCCATGCTGCCCAAGGAGGTGCCCATCCGCGTGGTGACCGAGGCGCCCGAGTCCAAGGTGGGCGTGAGGCTGGACCTGGCGCTCGAGCGGGTGATGCCGCTCAAGGCGGTGGAGCCCTTCCAGAAGACGCAGCGCTACCTGGCCGGAAACCGCTCGGTGCCCAACCCCCGCCGCCGTCAGTTCGAGGAGCGGCTGTTGCAGGCCGAGCGCACCCTGGAGGACGTGGATCGCAAGCAGGCCGCCGCGCTGCGGGAGTACCTGCGCCGGTCGGCGGAGCTGTCCACGGTGCGCCAGGCGGCCGAGCGCTGCCGCGAGCGCGAGAAGAAGACGTGTGTGAAGGCCATTCAGGAGTGCGCCTCGGCCGTGCGCGACATCTCCAAGCCGGGCGAGGTGCCCGAGGAGTGTGACGCCTCGCGCTGCGCCACGCCCCTGTGCCCCCAGGAAGAGGGGATGCTGGCGCAGAACGCCACCGTGGTGGCGCAGTTGGAGAAGCAGGTGGAGGCCACGCTGGAGAAGGCGGAGCTGCAGCAGCGCGAGGTGCAGCGCCACCGCGACCAGGTGTTCCGCGAGCCGCTCACCGTGGAGGAGCCGATGTACTCGGACTTCGTCTACGACGTGGAGCTGCACCGGCTGACGGTGAAGGCCACCGTCACCGCGGTGCTCAGGGACCTGCTGGCTCCGCAGGCGGTGCCGGCGCCGCTCACCCAGGACTACGACGTGTCGCACGAGGACACGAGCCACAAGGGCTATGACCGCTACGGCGTGCTGGCCGACCCCGTGCAGCTGCGCAACGAGCTGGAGCTGCGGGTGGAGGTGGGCGACAAGGCGATGGCGGACCTGGCCAAGCGCGTGCGCGAGCGCTTCGATATGTACCGGCAGAAGCGCGTGGAGGACGCGCGGCGCGGCATGGTGCGGCCCGGGGCCGAGGACGTGGTGGAAACGGCGGTGCGGGTGCTGCTGCTCACCGCGGACGCGCCTCCAGCGGACATCCTGCTGCCCGTCACCCAGGCCCGCGGGCTCAAGCGCCCCGAGGCCCTCTTCGGCAAGTAGCCGTCAACACAGGCCAGGTACGCCGGGTGGACGGTCTTCGCAACTGCACCCTACCTGTTGAGTTGGCTACCTGCTAAGTTGGGCTCTCCGAGAGGAGAGAGAGCCCCCCATGGCCGTACGCACGGAGAATCTTCAGGTATCCCCGAGGGCGCTGGCGCCCGGCACCGAGGTGAATGGCTGGCGCATCCTGGAGCCGGTGGGAAACCCACGTCGTTACGGCGCCACCTACCGCGTGGAGTCCGTCATCCAACCGGGTGCGTTGGGCGCGCTCAAGCTGGCGCGGGAGCTGGAGGATGAGCGGGTAGGGCGGGAGCTCGGGCTGCTGATGAGCCGGGTGTCCCACCCCCACGTGGCACGCCTGCGCGCCAGCGGCCGTTGGCCCGACCCGGTCACGGGCGCGCTCTACTTCGTCATGGACTGGGTGCCGGGGCTGTCTCTCGAAGCCTGGGCCGATTCCACCAACCCGTCTATCCGCAGTGTCGTCGACAAGCTGGCCACGGTGGCGCTGACGCTCGAGCACCTGCACGGCGAAGGCATTCTTCACCGCGACCTCAAGCCCGAGCACATCCTGGTGCGCCAGCCGGATGGCAAGCCGATCCTGATCGACTTCGGCGTGTGGCGGTACGTGAGGGAGGAGGAGGACGCCCCTCCGCCGGAGATGGTGCTGGGCACTCCGTACCTGATGACTCCCGAGGCGGTGGCCTTCTGGCGCCAGCATGGTGGCAAGCCGGGAGTGCACTACCCCTACAAGCCCACGGATGACGTGTATGCGCTGGGTGTGTGCGCCTACCGGGCGCTGACCGGACGCTGGCCCTTGCCGCGTTTTCTGGCACGGCGGCAGATGTTCGACGCCGTCACGCTGTTCCCGCCCCACCCGCCCGAGCAGCTCAACCGCAGGCTGCCTCGTGCGCTGTCCGAAGTCGTCCAGCGCATGATGGCCAAGCAGGTGCGAGAGCGCTTCCAGTCCGCCGGCGAGGCCCACGCGGCGCTGGTGGCCGCGGTGTCCTTCGCCGGCTCCGAGGCCCTGGAGATTCCCCTCTACACGCCCGAGCCGAAGCTTCAGCAGCCAGCACGGCCAGCACGGCCCCGGGCCCGGACTTCCTGGATGAAGGGGATGGGGGTGGGCATGGCCCTGGGCGCGGTCACCGCCGTGGCGGGGTTCACCACCCACTCTCGGCGAGTCGAGAAGCCCACCGGTCCGGAAGGGCCTCGGGCGGCGCTGGCCGCCGAAGGCACTGAGTGCTCACGGGACGCCCTGTGGAACATGCGCTGGTACGCGGTCGGCACCTTGAGACTGCGCCCGCCGGAGCTCGCTTCTCACAAGGGTTCGCGGGTCATCGAGGTGCGAGACAGCGAGCAGATCGTCTGGACGATGGATGATCCCTGGACCTCCCGCATCCCCGCGGGCAGCCAGTTCCATGGCCGCATCTGGGTCCGGGATCGCCTGTACGGGCGCTTCGATCTGGTGGTGTTTCCAGACGGCAAGCGGCTGCCGGTGTGCATGGAGTTCTGGAAGAGCGAGTACGCGGCCGGCGCCGAGGGCGAGAGCGGGGGCCTGCGCTTCGTGCCCGGCATCGCGCTCGCGGAGCCCAGCTCCCAGCCCGGCGTCGGCCGGGTCGACATCCAGGACATCGAGGCGGATCTCGTCCCACGCTGGGGCTCCCTGAAGGAAGGTGAGGCGGCGGGCTCCTCGCCGAAATCTTCTCCTCTGCCCACCCAACGCGGTAAGTAGGATGCCGGAGGCCCTACGTGCCAAGCCATTTTCCACCTGACGCCACCATGTTCGAGCGCTTCGTCCTGTGCGAGCAGGAAGCGCTGGAGATCGGCCGCCGCTACATCCAGGCCTTTGGGATGCCCAAGGCCCCCGCCGCCCTGTTGGACGACATGAACGCGGGGCGCCTGCCCTGGGGCAAGGCGCGGGCCGTGATTGGCCACATGCCTTACCTCGTCGTCGAGTCCATCGCCCGGCGCGTGGGCTTCACCCGCTTTCGCGACGTGTGCCTGGATCCGGAGTTCATCGGGCTGCAGGGCAACAGCGTGGCGCGCATGCTCCAGCGCCACGTGGGCTTCCCGGAGCCGGGGCCCGCGCGGGCCGTGGAGGACTTCGCCTGGCACTTCATGCGCCACTGGCACCTGGTGGCGCATGATCTGGCCGGCCGCCACACGTATGAGGTGGCGCCCGCGCTCGCACACCGGCTCCGCCAGCCCGAGGTGTTGGATCAGCCCTGGAGCAGGCCCTGTGTTCCGGCGGCCTCCGTGCTGCTGGTGGTTCCTCCCGAGGCACAGCTCACGTTGGCGCAGTGGGGCGGGGCGCCTCGCGTGGTGACCGAGCTGTATGTCGTCGAGTCCGCGCCGCCTCAGCACCAGTGGGCCGTGTGGATCCACGCGCCCGTCGATAATGACTTCGCCGAGGGGCTCTACGTCGAGCTGCCCTTCGGCCCGGAGGCCAGCCTGGAGGATGGGCTCGAGCGCGCACAGGACCTGTTCCAGAGCGCCGCGCCCACCGCGCACGGATGGAAGGACTGCGTGCGGTGGCTGGCGGCGGCCATGCGCTACCTGGCGGAGAGCGGCTCGCGCGCCGACAGTCTGCTGGCCCCACGAGCACAGCTCCCGGAGGTGAACCTGGAGCGCCGGATTCTCACGGGTGCCGTGGATCTCCTTCATTGAGGGCTGGCTGCCTGCCTGGTCACCGGGTCATCGCGAAAGGCGCGTCAGCGGTTTCATGGGACGCAATGGCTTTGACGTGGCTCCGTATTCAGAGGTGAAGGCACCTCAAGGAGAACGTCATGAATCCCAACTCGATGATGTATGAGAGCGACCCGAACTACACCGCGATGTTCTTCGTGATTGGCGCGTATCTGGCCCTGATGGGCGCGTTCCTCTTCCCGTTCTAACCCAGCCCCCCATGGGAGGCTGGGCTCTCGGGGCTCAGCGCGCCTGAGCCAGGGGCACCATCTCCTCGCGGCGGAGCAGCAGGCGGGCGTCGTCCTGCGGCAGGATGCGCAGCTGGAAGCGGCGCCGGTACTCCTGCTCGGGGGCGAAGACGCCCCGGTCACTCACCAGCAGCAGGGCGGTGGGCACCACGTACCGGGAGGAACGGTTGCCGTAGTAGTGCACCACCACATGGTACGCCCCCGGTGCCGCCTTGCGAGCGTGGTACAGCTCGGGTCCCAGCCCGTCGGTGATGTCCCAGAAGAGCTTGCCACCCAGCGTTGTCTGCCGCTGGTTGTAGTCGCAGCGCTCGCCATTGGGCTCGATGACCCACAGATCGATGTCCGTGCTGTCCGAGTTCCAGTGCGTGGTGAGCTGGTAGTCGATGGGAGCGAAGTCCATCCGCTGCTCCTCGTAGCTGAGCTCCGCCAGCTGCTGAAGCCGGGGTTGCAGCGCGGCGGCCACGGCCTGCGCGCGAGGGTGGCTCACCAGGGACGAGAGCAGCCGGGCGTAGTGGTACGCCGCCGCCGTCTTCACCTCTTCGGGGTGACGCGGCCAGTCGCGCGCCAGGACAATTTCATAGTTGCGCGCGGCCTCCGCGTAGCGGCCCGCCGCATCCAGCGCGAGCGCTTCCTCGAGGTACGCCTGGCCCTCGAAGGGCCGGTTGAGCCGCACGTGCTCGAACAGCTCGGCCGCCGCCGGGTACTGGCCCAGCGCTAGCATGCCGTAGCCCACCAGCCGCAGGGCTTCCGGATCCTTGGGGCGCAGCTCCACGGGAGAGGAGAGCGCTCGCACCGCCCCCCAGGTGTCTCCCGAGAAAGCCCGTTTGCGCGCGATGGCTTCATACACCAGCACGTCATCCCGGTTCTCCTGGCGGGCCTGGCGGTAGTCCAGCTCGGCCTGAAGCCGCTCCTCGCCACCGGCGTAGGGCTCGTCCTTCAAGGGCTGGCGCCGCAGCATGGGGCCAAGCTGGCCCTTCAGCCCTTCGAGCCGGCGGACCACTTCCCGGCCTGAGTCCGGCACCTCGTCCAGGGCGATGCCCAGCAGCCGGTCTCGCCGCTGATCCTCTTCCTTGCGGCGCAGGCCCTCGAGGTCCTCCAGGTTCACCTGCTCCTTGGCGATGGCGTAGCGGGTGTAATCGCCCTCGGATTCCAGCACGAGCATGGAGGCCCGCGCGTTGGCCAGCCGGTAGTGCTGGCTGAGCGCCACGATCATCCGGTCCAGCCGCTCGTCATCCAGCGACACCAGCCGGGCTACGAACAGCTCCGCCCACGCCCGGGGGGCGAAGGCGCTGTCCTGCTCCCGGGGCAGCGGCACGCTGAGCACGCGCTCCTCTTCACCCACGCGGGTAACCACTTCGAGCTGTGCCGCGCCTTCGCCCGGCAGGCGGCCGCCTACCTGGAGCTCCTGGCCCGGGAAGACGAGGTGCGGACGGCCCGCCACCACCAGGTCCTTCACCTGCGCGCCCTTCACCGCCACCCGGGCCAGCAGCACCGAGGAGGCGCGGTGGGCCTTGGCCGCTGCGTCCACCTCCGAGCCGGACAGCACGTTCACCACCCGGCCACCGCTGGCCCGGGCCAGGGCGTCGAACAGCTCGGTGTTCACCGCTGCTTCACCGAAGCGGTAGCTCACCCAGCG
>DASVVJ010000152.1:0-3506 GCA_036389955.1 Myxococcaceae bacterium | reverse complement strand
TCCTCCGCCATCGAGGGCGGGACGATGCCCATCGCCTTGTGGCTGCCCCCCGTGTAGCTGGTGGGCACCTGCGCCAGCGCGTAGCAGATCTCGTCATCCAGCGACTCGAGCCGGGTCAGGTCCAGGTACGGCTCGAGGTTGAGGAAGGGCCGCCCGAACAGGCCCACCAGGTTGCCGCGCGTGTTGTCCACCCGGGCCAGCATCAGGGCTTCAGCGCCCGCTCGATGCGCTGGCGCAGCGCGGACTCGGACATCATCCCGCGCACCGCGTCGATGATCTTCCCCTCGCGGTCCAGCAGGTAGAGCGTGGGCAGCGCATCCACCTTGAAGGCCCGCGCCACGTCGTCATTGGCGTACACCACGTACGGGCCCAGTTCCGGGATGCGGTCCTTGACGAACCGGTCCACCACGTACTCCTTCACGTCGTCGTCGTCCCGGCTGGCCGCGACGAACACCAGCCCCTGGCCCTCGTACTCCTTGGCCAGCTTCACCAGGTAGGGCATCTCCTCGATGCACGGCGGGCACCAGGTGGCCCAGAAGTCGAGCATCACCACTTTGCCCCTGAACTCCGTCAGCTCCAGCGTGCCCCCGCCATAACGCGGCATCTGCATGGCCGGCGAGCTCGTCCCGTCCGGCACCATCTTGGACCGCTGCCCTTCCATCACCCCCAGGTACACCAGCCCCGCCAGGCCCGACACCGCCGTGAGCACCAGCAGCGCCTTCGATGCGAAGTCGCCTCCACCGCGCTTCACGGGCGGCGGCGGAGCAACCTCGGGCTCCTTTGGCGGCATCTCCTGCGTCACCGGTATCCACCCCTCGTCAAGCCACGGTGCACGAGCGTCAGCGCCCCGCGCACTCCCGTCCTCACCCGCGGATGCCGCACCACCCACTGTGCCAGCCCCGGACCATGACGATAGTAACCACGAATGAAGGCCCGGCCGAGCCCATGCCGGCGCAGCACGTCATCCCGGAACGCGCGGAAGGCCACCAGCTCCGGTGCGCCCTCTCCAAAGGCCGCCGTCGCCAGGAAGCACGAGGCCGCCGGGCTGATCCACATCAGCCGCCCGTTGGTGACGTTCACCACCGCCTTCAGCTCCCGCGCCTCCGTATAGAGGAAGGCCAGCAGGTCCCTGCGCGCCGAGGGGAACTCCGCGCCGCTGGCCTCCTCGAACTCGATGCGTGAGCTGCCTCCGCCGGCAATCTCATCCACCGTGAAGTGGTAGCGGTTGGAACTGCGCCGCACCTCCACCTCGAGCGAGCGCAGCTCACCGAAGTACGCCACGAAGGGCGTATTGCACGCCGGGCACCGGAACGAGTGGTACGCGTGGCTGGCCGCGAACGCGTAGTCGTCAATGCGCTTGCACCCCGTGTTGGGGCACACCAGCTTCACCTTCGCCTGCGGCGCCTCGCGCGGGTCGTACCGCGAGGAGCCCGTGCTCTTGTCGAACACCGGCGGCGGCCTCGGCGCCTTCGTCACCAGGTTGCGCGTGGGGTGCGCCGCCCGCTCCAGCTCCAGCGCCTTGCGCCAGGCCGTCTCCGCCGCGCTCAGCTTGCCGTTCACCGTGTGGCACAGCGCCTCGCCGTGCGCCCTCACCGCCGCCAGGATGCCATGTGACGCCGCGGGCGCATCCGGCTCGCGCGACACCGCCATCGCCACCGCCAGCACCCGCTCCGCCTCGGGCAGCAGCGCCTCGGCCGCCTTGCGCGCCGGATCCTCCGCGCGCTTGTACACCGGCGGCTCCGGAATGCGCGCGAACAGCGCCGAGGCGTCCGCCCTCAGGCGCTCCATCGCCGCGGGCACCCCGTTGCGCCGCACGTCCATCTGCGCCGCCCGCTCCGTGGCGGCTTGGAAGAGTTCTTCAGGCTGCAAGGCCGCCCACATTAGAGGCGCCCTCGGCGCCTGTCAGCGACGATTCCCATGCGCGTTGGAAACTGGCCTCCCCTCTCCTTTCGGTGTACGAGGAGGTAGGAGGGTGTAAACGCATGGGTATCCTGAAGTTCCTGGTGTGGACTACGTGCGCGGTGGGCCTGGGCATCTTCCTGGCCAAGGGGCAGATCGACGGGCGCACCCCACTGGAGCACATGGAGCGGGCGTGGAAGCGCAACACGAGCCCCACGCAGGTGGAGCGGATGAAGGACGGGGTGGACCGGGTGAAGAACGGGCTGGAGGACGCGCTGGACGACGCCAAGGAGGCTGTCGGCAAGAAGACGGACGCCCCTCCCCGCGAGCGGATTACTCAGCAGGACCGTGAGGCGGTGAACCGCCTGATTGCCCAGACGAAGTAAAGCACTGTCCACCGGTGCACCCTCGGCTTCCGCCTCTGACCCCGCCTCCTTAGCTTCGAACGAGGCGGTTGGAGGGGTTGGGAGGCGGTCCATGGCGAGGGCTCAAGGCAGGAGCATGCTGCTGGCAGCGGTGGCGTGCGCGGTGATGGGGGCAGGCTCCGCTCGGGCAGCAGACGGGCGGCTGTGGATCGAAGCGCGCAGCCAGGAATTGCGCGAGCAGCGCTCGACGCTCAGCCAGGTGGCCCGCGCGGCGATGCCGGCGGTGGTCTCTATCACCACGCGGACGGTGAGCCAGGAGTCGCTCATCTCCGGCGAGGAGACCCAGAAGGGCATCGGCTCGGGCTTCATCATCCACCCGGACGGCTACATCCTCACCAGCGCCCACGTGGTGGAGGGCGCCTCGGACGTGAGCGTCTCGGTGCTCTCCTCGCGCGGCTACCCCGAGGAGTTCCCGGCCAAGGTGGTGGGGCAGGATCCGCGCACGGACTGCGCGCTGCTGAAGGTGGACACGGGCCGCAAGCTGCCGGTGCTGAAGCTGGCGTCCGCCTCGCGCGTGGAGGTGGCCGACTGGATCGTCGTCATCGGCAACCCCTTCGGGCTGGCGCACTCGGTGACGGTGGGTGTGGTGAGCTACAAGGGCCGCACGGACGTGACGCCCAACGGGCGCGACGGCGACTTCGACTACATGCAGATGGACGCGTCCATCAACCCGGGGAACTCGGGCGGGCCGGTGCTGGATCTGCACGGCAACGTGGTGGCCGTGGCCAACGCGGTGAACGTGGCGGGCCAGGGCATCGGGTTCGCCATTCCCATCGACATCGCCAAGGCCGTCATCCCCCACCTCAAGAAGCACGGCGAGGTGCGCCGGGGGTGGATGGGCATCTCCGTGGCGGACTTCTCGCCCGAGGTGGCCGCGGAGTACGGGCTGGCGTCGCGGGGCCGGGGCGTCATCGTCTCCAACGTGGACGAGGAGGGCCCGGCCGAGCGGGCGGGCCTGCGGGTGGGAGACGTGATTGTGGGCATGGACTCGGGCAAGGTGGAGCGGGCGCACAACCTGCGCTGGCAGGTGGCGGCTCGCGGCGCCGGTAAGAGCGTGGTGCTCAATGTGCGCCGGGGCGAGCAGCCGCTCAAGCTCCGGGTGACGCTGGAGGAGCTGCCCACCGACGCGACGACCACGGCCAAGGCCACGGTGGCGGCCCGGCGCTCGCCTTCCCGTAAGGC
>DASVVJ010000151.1:0-9342 GCA_036389955.1 Myxococcaceae bacterium | reverse complement strand
GTGTTCGACTTCTGGCCCACCATGGCCTTCACCTTGTCGAGCAGGATCTGGCTCTCGAAGGGCTTGGTGACGTGGTCATCGGCGCGGGCGGCACGGGCGCGGTTCTCGTCGAACGCCTCGAAGGTGCCCGCCAGCAGCAGCACGGGAATGTGCTGCGTAGCCGGATCGCTCTTGATGGCCTCGCACACCTCGTAGCCGCTCTTGCCCGGCATCATCACGTCGGCAAGCACCACGTCTGGGCGCAGCTCGCGGGCGCGAGAGATGGCGTCCAGCCCGTTGTCCACCGCCGTCACCTGGAAGTCCTCGGTCGCGAAGATCATCCCAATGACCTTGCGAATGGTGAGCGAGTCGTCGGCGACCAGCAGATTCTTGGGCATCGGTGTCGGGCCTCGGGGGAATCAACCCCCAGAATTCGTTGAGGAAACGGGCACGTCCCGAAACTGAGGACCACCCCGCTATCAATCCGGGCAGCTTAGGGTTTGCGCTCCGGGCCAATCAAGAAAACATGTGCTGCAGGTCCAGGAACAGCACCGGGCTGGGTACGCCTGGCGTGGTGAACTCACCAGGGCCTTCAGCCGCTTGGAAGCGTTGCCTGACCCCCAGCACCTGAGTGGCACACCATCCAACATTCTGGCCGGCCAGCTCCGTCAGCACGAAAAAGGTCTCCACCTGGGGCGGCGCTCCCAACAGCGCGGGGGCCGAGTAGATAGGCCACAGAATCTGTGCATGGGGGAACATCCCGGCCACTGGTCCGCTCTGCGCCGGCAGCTTGCTGAAGGCCTCCCCCCGGGTCACCACCTGGGACACCAGCGTCAGCGGCAGCCCGAACAGGCGCCCCTGGGATTCGAAGACGAGCGCCCGTTCCGGCGGGTTGTCCATGAAGCGCACGGGCCGGGCCGCCTTCGGCGCGCCCCGGGGAGCCACCCGCTGGGGCAGCGACTCGGCGATGAGCTCCAGGTAAAGCCGCTCCTTATGAAGCACCGCGCCCCGGCTCAGCGGCGCCAGGGTGTCACCCAGTCCCGCCGGCAGCAGGAAGAACGGCGCCCGGGCCACATCCGCCACCTCCACCACTGAGCTAACCCGCACAGCCAGTGTGGGGCTCACATCCAGCACCACCACCATGCCCGTCGCCGGCTCGGGGTTGCCCCCCAGCAACGTGGACAGGTCCTTCACTTCGAGCATGCCTCGAAGGCTGGTTCCATCACTGCCAGGCAGAGCGACTTCCATGACGGAGGTGGCCTCGATGGCGTAGCGCGTCTCACCCGCTTCGACCAGAAGGCACAACCGGCGTCCGTTTTCGAAAGGACCCACAGGGGGGGAGGCTAGCAGCGTCCCGGGAAATGGTGGTAAGCCCGAATCGAATGGCCCGTATTCTGCTCGTCGACGACGAAAAGATGGCCCGGACTTTGTACGGGGACTACCTGACCGCGGCGGCGCACACCGTCACCGCGGTGGGAAGCCTCGAAGAGGCCCAGGAGGCCCTGTCGTCCGCGCCTTACGACGCGGTGGTGACGGACCTCATCCTGCCGGGCGCCGACGGCATGGAGGTGCTGCGCTACACCAAGGAGCGATACCCGGGGATTGAAGTCGTGGTCATCACCGGCCTGGACAAGGTGGACCCGGCGGTGCGTGCCATCAAGAGCGGGGCGGCCGAGTACCTCGTCAAGCCGGTGGCCCCCGAGGCGCTGCAGCACGCCATCCGCCGCGCGCTCACCACCCGCGACCTGCTGCGGGAGAACGCCTCGCTGCGCCAATACGTCTCGCTGCTGGAGATGGGGCAGCGCATCGCCACCACGCTGGACCGGGAGCGGCTCACGATTACCGCGGCCAGCGCGCTGGAGGGGCAGACGTGCGCCAACGCGGTGCTGCTGCTCATGCGCGATGGCTACGGCCTGACCCTGCACGGCTCTTCCGGGCTGGAGCCGGACGACGTGACCACGCTCACCCCGGTGCTGGCCGAACAGCTGCGCGACGTGCGCACGCCTCGGGCCCTGGAAGGGCTGCCCTGCCCCCATGAGCACGTGCTCGCCTTCCCCGCCAGCGATGGCGAGGGGGTGCATGGCCACATCGTCCTGTTCTTCTCGAGCGCGCCGCCGGAGAACGTGCCCGAGGTGACGGGGTACCTGTCTCGCCACTACGCGCTGGCGCTGCGCAACATGGGGCGCTTCGCCGAGGTGGAGGATCTGGCCTACATGGACGATCTCACCCACCTGTTCAACACCCGGTACCTGCACCTGGTGCTGGACCGCGAGGTGAAGAACGCGCAGCAGACGCAGGCCCCGTTCAGCCTGCTCTTCCTGGACCTGGATCACTTCAAGGCCGTCAACGACGCGCATGGCCACCTGGTGGGCAGCAAGCTGCTGGTGGAAGTGGGGCGTGTGCTGAAGAGCTGCGTGAGGGACCGGGACGTGGTGGTGCGCTACGGCGGCGACGAGTACGTGGTGCTGCTGCGCGGCACCGACTCGGGCGGAGCGCTCAAGGTGGCCGAGCGGATCCGCCGCACGATGGAGAGCACCATCTTCACCCCGCGCGAGGGGCTCTCGCTGAGCCTCACCACGTGCGTGGGCGTGGCGAGCTTCCCCGAGCATGCGCGCGACAAGATGCCGCTGCTCGACATGGCGGACCGGGCAATGTACCGGGGCAAGCGGGGCACGCGCAACGTCGTCTACATGGCGGCGTTCGACCTGGAGGCCCTGCCCGCCGAGCGCAAGGCGGCGGGCTGACTCCCCCTCTCCCTTCGGGAGAGGGCCGGGGTGAGGGTTCCGCGCCCCTAGCGTCGCAAACTCCCCACCGTGAGCTGCTTGGGCAGCGGCGCGTCTCTGGGGCCACCGCTCTCACGGCCCTCGCTCACCGCCTCCACATCCTCGTGCGAGGCGCCCGAGACGATGAGTTGGTACTTCCGCGAGGACTCGCGATCGTGCTGGGCCTGCTCCGGATCCAGCTTGGCAATGAGCTGCCAGAAGAGCGAGGCGTGCTCGCGCTCCTCGTCCATCACATGCCGCAGAATGGCCTTGGCCTCTTCGTTGTCGGTGGCCTCGAGGTGGGCCGCGTAGAGGTTGATGGCGTCCAGCTCTGCTTCAATGTTCAAGCGAATCGAGCGTGCCAGCTCGGAGTCGGTGAGTTTCCGGGGAACCAGGGAGTGGAACGGGTTGGTCTGCGGCATGTCAGCCTCCGGCGGGCGCGGCCGAACTCGGGCAGCGCAAGGCCCGGAGCATCCGCAGTGCCAGGCCCGGGGTCAACGGAATCCCGCGAAGGTGCGTTGCACACGGACACAGGGTCCGCCATGCTCCGGGCGCATGGAGACTCCCGCACCGCTCGCGCACCTGCTCCAGGCTCTGGAAGTGGGTGACCTGACGGCAGCGAGGGCCGCGGCCGCGGCTCTCCAGCGCACGGCCGTGGCTTCCACCCAGCTCGCCGCCGAGGTGCTCCACGAGTTGCGCCAACCGCTGCTGGGCGTGAAGGCCTACGCCCAGATGTTGTCCGAGGAGACCGGCCCCACCGGCCCGCTGAAGCTGCTGCTGGCGCAGGTCGAGCGCATGGAGCAGATCATCTCCGACTTCGTGCGGCTCTCCAGCGACCGGCCGGCGCCTCAGCAGCGGCTGAGCCTGGCCACCTCCGTGTGGGCGGCGGCCAAGCTGTTCGCGCTCAACCCGGACTCGGCGCGCATCTCGCTGGAGATCGAAGCCCCCGAGCAGATCACCGTCCAGGGCAACGCCCGGCTCCTGGAGCAGCTCACCCTCAACCTGCTCAACAACGCGCGTGACGCGATGTCTGGCCGGGGCCGCATCAAGGTCGTGGTGCGCATGGAGGGCTCGGCGCCGGTGCTGTACGTGGCGGACTGGGGCCCGGGCATTCCCCCGGAGATGCGCGAGCGCGTCTTCGAGCCCTACGTCTCCAGCAGCAAGCGGGGCACCGGCCTGGGCCTGGCCGTGTGCCGACGCATCGCCACCGAGCACCAGGCGCAGATCACCCTGGTGCCCTCCAGCGCGCTGCCGGACCAGCCTCCCCCCTCCACCGTGTTCCGCATCGCCTTCGCCGGCGCCGTGGAACTGCCGCCCGCCGAGCGCAAGCGGGTGCTCATCGTGGACGACGAGTCCATCATCCGCATGGTCTTCAAGGACCTGATGGGCAAGGAGTGCGAGGTGTTCGAGGCCGCCTCCGCCGAGGAGGCCCTGGAGCTGTTGCAGAAGCAGCCGGTGGATCTGATCGTCACCGACAAGAACCTGCCCGGCATCTCCGGGCTGGCGCTGGCGCAGCAGGTGCGGATGAAGAACCCGTCGGCGCGCATCATCCTGATGACGGGCTACCCCTCGCTCAGCACCACGCAGGAGTCGCTGGAGCTGGGCATCATGGACTACCTGCTCAAGCCCTTCGACGACATCCGCCAGGTGCGCGCGCTCATCCGCTCGGCGCTCGCGATGCCCGCCGCTCCGCCGCAGCCCACGGTAGCCAAGGCCAAGCGGGTGGACATCATCGACGACAACCCCACCTCCGCGCGGGCCATCAGCGAGGCCATCGCCCGGCTGGGGCTGGAGACGCGCATCATCAACTCCACCGAGGTGGTGGCCATCGAGCCGCCCCGGGCCGTCATCGTCAGCTGGGACTTCACCCCCGCCCACGGACGCAAGGCGCTGGAGCTGAGCAAGGCGCTGGCCCAGGGCGCGCCCTTCGTGGTGCTGGTCGAGCACATCACCATGGAGACGACGCTGGACGCGCTGCGCTCCGGGGCCGTGGCGTGCCTGCCCCGGCTGCTCTTCGACGTGCCGGCGCTCAGCCGGGAGCTGGCCCGCGCGCTGAAGCTCGGCATCCCCTGAAAAAGAGACGGCCCCAGGACCTCTCGCGAGGCAACCCGGGGCCGCGAGGGCCGGTCGAGGGGGAGGACGACCGGCCCTGATCTCTCTTGGGACTAGTAGTCCATGTCGTCGCCGCCGTAGTCCGGCATACCGCCGCCGGCCCCAGCGCCGCCCTTGGCCTTCTTCTTCGGGCGGTCCGCCACCATGGCCTCGGTGGTCAGCAGCAGCGAGGCCACGGAGGCCGCGTTCTGCAGCGCGGTGCGCTCCACCTTGGTCGGATCAATGACGCCGGCCTTCTCCAGGTCCTCGTAGACCTCGGTGCGAGCGTTGTAGCCGAACGCGCCGGTGCCCTCCTTGACCTTGTTGATGACCACGGCACCCTCGTTGCCCGCGTTGCTGGCAATCTTGCGCAGCGGCTCGGTCAGCGCCTTCTTGATGATCTCCACGCCGAAGTCCTGCTCACCGCCGAGCTTCAGGTTGTCCAGCGCGCCCAGGCAGCGCAGGTAGGCCACGCCGCCGCCGGGGACGATGCCCTCCTCGACCGCCGCGCGGGTGGCGTGCAGCGCGTCCTCCACGCGAGCCTTCTTCTCCTTCATCTCGGTCTCGGTGGCCGCGCCCACGTTGATCACCGCCACGCCGCCCACCAGCTTCGCCAGCCGCTCCTGCAGCTTCTCGCGGTCGTAGTCGCTGGTGACCGTCTCCATCTGGCTGCGGATGAGCTTGATGCGGCCCTCGATGTCGCTCTTCTTGCCCGCCCCGTCGACGATCGTGGTGTTGTCCTTGTCGGTCGTCACGCGCTTGGCGCGGCCCAGGTCATTGAGCGTGAGGTTCTCGTACTTGTGGCCCAGGTCCTCGCTCACCACCATGCCGCCGGTGAGGGTGGCGATGTCCTTGAGCAGCTCCTTGCGGCGATCGCCGAAGCCCGGCGCCTTCACCGCCGACACGTTGAGCACGCCGCGGATCTTGTTCACCACCAGGGTGGCCAGCGCCTCGCCCTCGATGTCGTCGGCGATGATCAGCAGCGGCTTACCCGAGCGCGCCACCTGCTCCAGAATGGGGATCATGTCCTGCATCGACGAGACCTTCTTCTCGCTGATGAGGATGTACGGGTCGTCCTGCACCACTTCCATGCGCTCGCGGTTCGTCACGAAGTACGGCGAGACGTAGCCGCGGTCGAACTGCATGCCCTCGACCACCTCGAGCGTCGTCTCCAGGCCCTTGGCCTCCTCGACGGTGATGACGCCCTCCTTGCCCACCTTCTCCATCGCGTCGGCGATGATGTTGCCGATCGTCTCGTCGCCGTTGGCGGAGATGATGCCCACCTGGGCGATGGCCTTCTTGTCGGTGGTCGGCTTGGACAGCTTCTTCAGCTCCGCCACGACGACCTCGACGGCCTTGTCGATGCCGCGCTTGAGGTCCATCGGGTTGTGGCCGGCGGCCACCAGCTTGAGGCCCTCCTCATAGATGGCCCGCGCGAGCACCGTGGCGGTGGTGGTGCCGTCACCCGCCTTGTCGGACGTCTTGGAGGCGACCTCCTTCACCATCTGCGCGCCCATGTTCTCGAACTTGTTCTCGAGATCGATCTCCTTGGCGACGGTGACGCCGTCCTTGGTGACCGTGGGCGAGCCGAAGCTCTTCTCGATGACGACGTTGCGGCCCTTGGGGCCCAGCGTCACGGCGACCGCGTCCGACAGGATGCGTACACCCCGCAGAATCGCTTCCCGCGCGGCCTGGTGGAAGAAAATTTCCTTAGCTGCCATGACAACCTCCTGAAATGACTGGGGAATGGAACTTTGAGGCCGTTAGCACTCGGCCTTAGCGAGCGCCAAAATAAGGGTCAGGATGAGGTTGTCAACACGGAACGTGCAGGGTGTGCTCGGGAGGACGGGCGGAGGGCTGCCCGGCTACTCGGCAAAACGCACGAGGTTGAGCAGCTGGCCCATGTCCACGGGCTTCTGCAGGGTCAGGGCGACCCCTTTGCGCAGGCCCTTGTCCATCACGTCCGGCTCCGGGGAAGCGGTAATGAGGAGCACCGGAATGGACTGGAGGCGGGGGTCGGCCTTGAGCATCTCGGTGAAGCGGATGCCGTCCACGTGGGGCATCATGTAGTCGGTGATGACGAGGCCGATCTGCTGCCGCTCCAGCACATCGAGCGCCTGGAGGGCATCCGCGGCGGAGTAAACCGTATAGCCGTGCCCCTCCAGGAAGCTGGAGAGCCCGGTACAGAGGTTTACGTCATCGTCGACAACGAGGATGTTCACGGAAGAGGACCGGGCACACGAGCGCCAAGGAGCGCCCGAAGGTAACAACCACCACCTGCGTTGACAACGCATGCGGGGCCTCACATATGTGGCCACCGATATGGGGAAGCAGATGGCGAAGCGAGCGGGCTCGGGGGACATCGAAGAGCGGCTGGATGCGGTGGCAGGTGCGTTCGAGTCGGAGAACTTCGAGGCCGCGCTCGAGCAGACCGAGGCGCTGCTGGCCAAAGTGCCCTTGCAGCCCGAGGCGCTGCACTACCGGGCCGCGGCGCTGGTGGAGCTGGGAAGGTTCGAGGACGCGGCACAGGCCTACGAGCAGGCATTGCACGTGAGCCCGGAGGATCTGGAGATCATCCTGGGAGCGGCGGATTTCCTCATCTGCCGGATGGGGGAGGACCGGGAGGCGGTGGATGATGGTCTCACCCTGTGTGCACGGGGCCGCAAGCTGGCGCAGCGGGAGGAGGATGTAGAGCGGGTGTACGAGTTCCTGCTGCTGGAGGGCATGGGACTGAACCAGTTGGGCGAGTGCGAGCGGGCGCTGGTCAGTCTGCAGGCGGCGCTGGAGCACATGCCGCGCTCGGTGGATGCGCAGGTGGAGCGGGGCATCGCGCTGTTCGAGCTGTGCCGCTTCCCCGAAGCGATGGCCGCGTTCGAGCGGGTGCTGAAGGACGCGCCGGACGAGGCCTGGGCGCACCACTACCTGGGGCTGATGGCGGAGCGGCGCGGAGATGCGCGCGAGGCGAAGAAGCGCTTCGCCAAGGCGCAGGCGCTGATTCCCGAGGAGTTCCCTCCGCCGGTGGAGCTGTCGGAGGAGGAGTTCGACCGGGCGCTGGAGGCCGCGGTGACGGCGCTGCCCGGGCACGTGAAGGGGTACCTGGACAACGTCACCATCGCGGTGGAGGACATTCCGTCGGACGAGGATCTGACGGGACAGGCCCCTCCCCTGTCACCGTGCATCCTGGGCGTGTTCCGGGGCACGCCGGTGGGCGAGCGGAGCGTGACGAGCGCGTACGACCACTTCCCGGCGTCGATCGTGCTGTACCAGAAGAACCTGGAGCGCTTCGCGCGCACGCGTGAGGAGCTGATCGAGCAGATTGGCATCACGGTGATGCACGAGGTGGGACACCTGGTGGGGCTGGACGAAGACGAGCTGTGGAAGCGCGGGCTGGACTGAACCGCCCTTCCGGTGTCAGGCCGCTTTGGCGGTGGTGTCCTCGAAGTAGGCGCGGCGATCCTGGGAGCACTTGGGGCAGCGCCACTGCACCACCGTGAGGTTCCGGTCTCCGAGAATGACGGCCTCGCGGCGCAGCGGCGCCACCGTGTCCGCGCCCTTGGCTCCACAGTCGCAGCGCAGCTTCTGGAGCGAGGTCATGAGCGCGTCGGGCCCGGCGATGGGAATGGCCGACTGCGCGGAGTCCCCTGCAGACGAGGCGAGCTTGCGGGTGAAGGCCCGCTTGCGCAGCCTGGCGCGCAGGCTGTTCCAGGTGGCCTTCGGGTTGCGAGGCAGGATGACGGCACCCAGGCACCCCAGCAGAATCAGGACAAAGGCGATGCCCAGGGCCGCCTCGACCCACGGATCCTGCTGGGGGAGCGCGGCCTTGGCGGCGCCCAGCTTCAACCAGTAGCCGAGCTGGTCGTTGGTACCGCGAATGGCCTCGAGGTGCTTATCGATCTGCTGGGGTTCCACCACCGAGGCGAGGCTCTGGTAGCGATAGTCCAGGGTGAGCCGGGTGTTGCGGACATCCACGCCGAAGTCGACGCGGAAGGCGGGGCCCTTCACATGAGAGTTCGTGGCGTCACTGGGGAAGGGCTCGGGGAGATCCACGGAGATGAGGTGGCGCACATGCACCGGGTGCTGGACCGCCAGCGGCATGGTGCGACGGGAGATGCTGGGCTCGGTGACATGGTCGCTGATGGAGAAGGCATCGAACTCCCGGCGCAGCTGCTCGCCCCAGAACTTGCCGACGAGGTAGTGCTCGCGAATGACGAGGACATTGCGCTCCACGTCATCCTCGACTTTGAGCGGCGAGCCCAGGCGGATGTTCGGATCCTGTTTGACGTAGAAGTTGAGGTAGTGGCGGGACATGTCCGCCAGGGACGTGGTGGCCAGTTCCCGGCGCATGTCGTTCGCGTCGTCGCCCGTGCGGGTGGTGATGACGTGGAGCGTCCCCTCCCCGTGCCGGGTGAGGCCCTTGTACCGCTCGTCCACGATGGTGGTTGGCTCGTCGAGCTTCGGGCTGGGAATCTCCACCAGCGCCGTGGTGCCCGGGTCCACCACGAGCGCACGG
>DASVVJ010000150.1:0-31090 GCA_036389955.1 Myxococcaceae bacterium | reverse complement strand
GGTGAACGCGCTGCTGCTGCGCTCGGTGGATGCGCTGGCCGGGGCGGGGGTGGTGCCGGTGGTGCTGAAGGGGCCCGCGCTGGCCCGGCGCTTCTACCCGGAGCCCTTTCACCGGGCCACCACGGACGTGGATCTGCTCGTCTCGCGCGAGCAGGTGGAGGCGGCCTCGGGGGCGCTGCAGGGGCTGGGGCTGAAGCGGGCCGCGGAGCGGGCGGGGCATGGCGGTGAGCACACGCACCACCGCGAGTTCCACGGTCCGGCGGGGCTGGTGGAGCTGCACTTCCGCGCGCTCACGGGCTACGGGTTGGTGCTGGAGGCCGAGGCGCTGCTCGCCCACGCCGAGGAGGCTGAGCTGGAGGGGCGCCGCGTACGCTACCTGCGGGCGGAGGACGAGCTGGTGTACCTGGCGGTGCATGCGAGCAACCACCTGCTGCAGCGGCTCTCATGGCTGTTCGACTTGAAGCTGCTGGTGCTCGCGCGGCCACAGCTGCGCTGGGAGCGCGTGGTGGAGACGGCCCGGGCGACGGCGTTTCCGCACCTGGCGTGGTACGCGCTGGAGGCGGCGCACCGGCTGCTGGGAGCGTCCGTGCCTCGCGAGGTGCTCACGGCGCTGACGCCACCGAGGTGGCAGCGGGGGCTGGCCTCGCGGTTCTTCTCCGAGGAGCAGCTGCTGGAGACGCGGCTGGTGGAGCACCGCACGGAGTGGGCCGCGGCCAAGCTGCTGCTGGCGCCGCGGGTGCGGCCCATGGCGCGCTATGGGCTGTGGCGGCTGGGCGAGGCGGTGAGAGCCCGGCTCGGGCTCAGGGCTCGTTCTCCACCAGCGCGTGAATGAGCACCAACTTGCGCCGGGTGAACGGGTCATCCGCGGTGGGTGGAATCGAGGAGAGGGGCTCCATCCGGAGGACCTTCGCCTCGGGGGGCCAGTCCGCGAGCAGCTCCTGCTCCGCGGCGCTGGGTTCCTTGGTGCGCACGGTGTTGCAGGGGACGGGGGCCCGTGAGCGCTCTTCCGCGATTTCCCAGGGCCCATATTGGCCGTTCTCTTCGCGGGTTGACTCTAACTCCATCACGATGGCGTAGCAGACCGGGGTGGGCATCAGCCCAGCGGGCATGGGTGGAGCGTGATTCGGGTGAGGAGCGTCGCCGTCGTTCTGGTGATCGAGAGCGTCCTCGCTCGCTTCCGCTTGAGCGATGGCCTTCTCGATTCCGCCGCTTCTCCAGGCCCAGATCAAGCCGGTGAGGCACGTCGAGAGGCCCATGCCGCCAATCACGAGCACGGTCCAGAGAAGGCCGTTCTTCGAGCCGGCGGCACGCTTGGGCTGAATGTGGGTGGGCGCGGGGGGCACGCGGGGCCCCATGGGCGGAGCGGGTATCACCGGAGCGGGCTGCCGGTCGGTCGCGATCGCGGGGGCCGGCCGCTGACCGGTATTGGAAGGCGGGGAGACGGGCGCGGCGGGCTGAGGCGGGGTGCTCGGAGCGAGAGCCTCGGGCCGCTGCATCGTGGCGGAGAGTCCCTCGACCGAGGGGAATCGCCCTGTGTCGGGCCGCTGCGGGGAGGAGGCATCGGGCGCGAAGTTGCGCAGCGCTTCCTCGCAGGCGAGCAGCGCGCGGTCCGCCTCGGCGGCGTCCTGGAAGCGGTCCTCGGAGCGCTTCTCGTGAAACCTCCGCAGCGTCTGGTGCACCACCTCGGGCAGGGGCCGGGTGATGGGCGGGGGCAGCTCGGTCATCTGCGCGTGGAGGATTCGCGCGATGGTCTCTCCCTGGTATGCGCGCGAGCCGCTGAGCATCTCGTGGAAGATGAGGCCCGCGGAGTACAGGTCGGTGCGCCCGTCGATGGGCTTGCCGGCGATCTGCTCGGGAGCCATGTACGCGGGGGTGCCGACCATCATGCCCTCGCTGGTGAGCGCACCGGCAAGGTCTCCGAGCACCTTGGCGATGCCGAAGTCGAGCACCTTCACGAACAGCTGCCCGGTGTCGGGAGACTCCTCGATGACCTTGATGTTGGCGGGCTTGAGGTCGCGGTGGACGATGCCCAGCGCATGCGCGGCGCGCAGCAGCGAGATGAGCTGGCGCATCACGGCGACGGCCTGGCGAGGGGGCAGGGCTCCGTTGCGGTCGATGAGCTGGGCCAGCTCCACGCCGTCCACGTACTCCATGACGATGTAGGGAGTGCCCTGCTCCAGTCCGAAGTCGATGACGTGGGTCATCGCGGGGTGGCTGACCTTGCCGGCGACCTTCGCCTCACGCTCGAAGCGGGCGAGGCTCTCGGGAGAGGCGACGGCGCGAGGGGAGAGCACCTTCACGGCCATGCGCTTCTCGAGGCCGAGGTGAGTGGCGAGGAAGACGGTGCCCATGCCGCCACTGCCCAGCTCCTGCTCGATGCGGTACGTGCTCTTGAGCACGGTGCCGGGAGCGATGCGCAAGGCAGCAGCCGGCGGGCTCGGTGAAGCGGCCGGGTTGCGGACCCAGGTCTCGTTGTCGTCACTCATCGGTAGGACGGGATCCTAGTTCAATACTGCGTGGGTAGGGCACCCTGAGCCAGGAGCCCCCCTCGCCAGCACGGGACCGCTGACATAGGCTGGTGCGTCTCTTCAGGAGGGAAACCCGTGCTCCGCAGAACCATGCTGGTAGCGACACTGGGCTTGGCCACACTCGTCGCGAGTGGGTGCAAGTCTTCCGCACAACATGCGCCCGTGAAGGAACTCACGGTCCCCGAGTCCATCGCGGCCCACAAAGCGGGAGCCGTGTTCGTGGATGCGAACAACGAGGACTTCCGCAAGGACAACGGGAAGGTGCCCGGTGCCGTGCTGCTGGCGAACTACCGCACCTACGACGTGAAGTCCGTGCTGCCGGAGAAGAAGGACACTCCGCTCGTCTTCTATTGCAGTAACAAACGTTGAGGGGCGTCCCACGCAGCCGCCGGTCGGGCGGCCGAAGCCGGTTACACGAATGCGCAAGTGATGTCGGACGGACTCAAGGGGTGGAAGGACGCGGGACACCCCACCGAGCCGGTGCAGTAACGGACGGGGAAGGGAGAAACGGAAGGAATTCCGAAGTCAGGAGCCGCCGGTCAGCTTTGGCAGCAGCAAGGTCGTGACTTCGTTCAGGAACGCGGCCAGGCCGCTGTGTCGGCCGCGTTCCCGCATGACCGAGAGCGGGGCGGCGGTCCAGCAGCGCACCTCGCGTTCACGGGCCCCGGATGTAAGGGCGTCCAAGACGCGCTTGGGGCTTCTGCGCGCGTGCTCCTTCTTCGCATCGAGCCGGTGTGCTTCCTGGCAGGGATGAAATCCGAGTTCCTGGCGTAGCTCCACGAGGCGGCTGTGCTCCTCATCGGTCTCAGGCTCGAAACCCGCGAGGACCCATGCCTCACGCATGGGGTCAGGGCAACCGAGGAGCAGCACGAATGGCACGAGGCGGCCGGCCTCTTGGCGAGCTTGCTCCAGGCCCTGGCGCCGCTCTTCTCCCTGATCATCCATATCCCAGACGAGGAGCACCGCCTCGGGCCCCTCTTGTGCCAGCGCCAGCTCCCGAGCGACGTGGAAAGCGGTGCGGGCCATGAGGGCTCCTGCGGCCCCGGGCTTACCGTCAAAGTGCCCTTGGGGGATGCGGAGGCCAAGTCGGCGCGCTTGCGCTGAGAGCCCGTGCAGATCGAAGAAGCTCCGCCCCTCGTTATCAGGCACCCAATCGAGAACTTGTTGGGCCCCCTCAGCCGGCCCATCGAGCAGATCCCGGAGCCAGTCGGGACCTTCCTCCCGGATCACCCGTTCGACCAGCCCTTGGACAGTGCTCGCATCAGCGGGAGACTCGCAGAAGAGAATCAGCCTCGCCACGTCAGCGCTCCTCCAGCACCCAGCGCCACTCCGGATCGAGGCTCCAGAGTTGGCCCGAAGTGAGAACCCCACGCATCTTCTCTGCCTGCGGATGCGAAGAGAGGCTTCGGCAGGCCACCGAGCCATCCTTTCGCAGGGCAAACACGCGAACCTCCGAGGGATCAAGCTCGTCGAGGATGTATGGAGAATGCGTGGTGGCGACGAGCTGAACCTCTGGGAAGTTCTTCAGCAGGCGCTTGAGCTGGCGCATGAACTCCATTTGGGCCTGGGGGTGGAGCGACTGGTCGATGTCGTCCAACAGGAGGAGGCGGGGCCTGTTCGGGCTGAACAGCGCGGTCAGGAGCGCGAGCGTGATGAGAGTTCCTTCGCTTGCGGCGTGCGCTGGGACGTTGGGCGCGCCAACGAAGTCGAGGAAGATCTTGTGGCCAATCCGGTCCTGATCCTCATAGGGGTAGCTGGGGATCTTGACCCGCCTGACAAGGACACGCTGAACGCTGGGAACAACCCTGCGCAGCTCCGCTTCAATCTGATCGAAGAGCTCCTCTTGCTCGAGTTTCAAGGCTGCAAGCACAGTTGCCGTGTTGCGGCCATCTTCCTCCACCCAGGGGTTCTCTTCGGTGCTGTAGGCCACGGCGGCAATCTGCCGCGCATCGAAATGGAAGAGCGCGGCTGGGCCAACGAGGTTCGATAGTCTAAGGGCGTCTGACTCTTCGCTGAGGCCCTCGAAGGGAATGGAGATCGTTTCCTCATAGCCCTTGTGCTCTCCATAAGCCCAATCGAACCGTGCCCCTTGCGTGACTTGATTCTTCTCAGGGGGCGAGAAGGACACTGTGAGTCGCCAAGGCGCTTCATTGTCCGAGCCTTGAAGGGTAGCGCTGATGGGAAAGGCGCCTGCGCGACAGAGAAGATCCTGCGGACTCATGTCGTTCTGGAGGACGTCGTGAGGGTCTGCATTCAGCAGCCGGTCCATGAGCCTGAGCGCCTGGAGCACACTGGTCTTGCCCGCGCCATTGGGCCCGACGAGCATGGTGATACGCCCCAGGGGAATAGTCGTGTCGCGGTGACCCTTGAAGCGCTGAAGTTGAAGCGACGTGAGCATTCCGGAAGTCCTTCACCTGTCCTGGGCGGGGCAACCTAGCACAGCGTGGATCGCTCCCCTCCCCATAGTGCAGGTAGCGCGTTCGGAGGTCAGCTCCCAGATTGGATCCCCTTCACCGGGGGAGCTGACCTATGTGCGTTTCCGTTCACTGGCACCGCGTACCGCTGGCCTTGTTGTTCATGCTCGTGGGGTGTGACTTCCCCGAACCCGGAGAGCCTGGGTACTTTGTCGTGAACAGCACCTCCGACGCGGTGGATGCGTTCCCGGGCAACCTGGTGTGCGCCACCGCCTCGGGAGCCTGCACGCTTCGCGCCGCCATCCAGGAGAGCAACGCGATGGCCGGCGAGAACACCATCGAGCTGCCCGCGGGCACTTATCTGCTCACGCTGCCAGGAGGCGGCGGAGCCTCCCAGGGCGACCTCAACGTCACCAGTCAGGTGCGCATCCTCGGCGCGGGAACTTCGAGCACCCGCATCGACGGAAATGGCTCGGTGCTGAACACCCGCATCTTCTACCTGGAGTCAGGTGCCCTGCATCTCTCGGACGTCACGCTCCAGAACGGCGGCAGCCAGAACGTCAACGCCGGAGGCGGCATCCGGGCCGACACCGGCTCGCTGTTCCTCACCCGCGTGGTGCTGACGGGCAACGAAGCCTTCTCCAACGGCGGCGCCATCGCCCAGTTCGCGGGGTTCTTGTCCCTCACCGACTCGACGATCGACAGCAACGTGGTGACGAGCCGGGGAGGAGGACTCTCCGCCGGAGAAGAGACGTCGATTGGCATTACCCGCTGCACCTTCAGCAACAACGAGTCGACGCTGGGCGGCGCCATCCAGAGCTTCGGCACGCTCACCATGGAGAACAGCACCATCAGCGGCAACTCGGGCAGCGCGGGTACCGGCGGCATCATCAACGTGGGAACGATGAACCTGAACAACGTCACCATCACCAACAACACCTCGAACGAGGGGTCCTCGGGCCGAGCGGGAGGCATCGCCAACAGCGGCGGGGTGCTCAACCTGCGTAACAGCCTCATCGCCGGCAACCTCAACACCGCCGGGGGCAGCCCGGACTGCGCGGGGACGCTCACGTCGCAGGGCTTCAACCTCATCCAGAGCACCACGGGCTGCACCCTCGTGGGAACGACGACGGGCAACCTCACCGGCGTGAACCCGCTGCTCGGGGCCCTGGCCAACAACGGGGGGCTCACGCGGACACACTCCATCGGCTCGGGGAGCCCCGCGCGCGAGGCGGGCAACCCCGCCGCGCCAGGCTCCTCGGATGCGGCGTGCCGTACCACGGACCAGCGCGGGGTGAGCCGTCCCCAGGGCACACGCTGTGACATGGGAGCGTTCGAGCGGCAGTAAATAAGGTGGGAGCCGACGCGAAGACGGCGACGAAGCGGCTCACCACCTTCGCTCAGCCTATGCCCCCCAGGTGCGGGCAAACTGGGACGCATTCCGCTCCTTTTCGTTGCTCCCAGAACCGGGTTCCGCTGTGATATCCGCACGGTTTCATGCGTCGACTCTTCACCCTGCTGATGCTCACAGCCTTGGCATTCCCAGGGTGCCAGGTGGAAGCAATCTCGGCCTCGGGAGGTGCCTCTGGCCGTGATGGAGAACCGGGCGCCGTCGGCCCAGTCGCCATTGAAGCAGGAAGGAGGGCAAAGCCTCCTGGGAAGAAAGAAGGACCCAGGAAGCGTCCGGTGAATTTGAGCCGGTGCCTGGACTCATGCGCGGCGGGTGGACAGGTCCTCGTCAGCTTCTGCAACGACATTGAGAGCACCGTCATCAAGGCGAGTTGCTTCTCGAAGCTCAGAGAGAGTGAGCAGAGCTGTATCGGCTTTTGCCGCAACTATTTTGAGTGAGAAAGCCACGATGCCTACAGCCACTCGGCTTCCACGAGGCTCCCGGCCGTCCGGACCTGTTCTGGCGGAGCGCCAGTTCGAACTCGTGCGCCAGCCAGGCCTTCATGCATCCATTCGTATCCGCAGACCGGCCAAGGACGTCCGGACTGGCAACTTCAAGTGCAGCGTGGAGTGGATTCGCCCACGGGAACGGGAACTGTTCGAACTGTGGGGCGTAGACTCCATGCAGGCGCTCCAACTGGCGATGATGGCCGCTGGAGACCTGGTGAATGGGTCTGAGGAAGCTCTCCGGTGGGCTGGCGGGGACGCCGGGTACCTGGGGTTTCCTGGAACCTACCCTGCGGATCTGCCCAAGAGCTTGCGGCGCAAGCTGGAGCGTCTGATCAACCGCGAGATTGCCTCACACACGCGCCAACTGGCAGCGAAGCGCAAGAGGCATGAGCGTCGGCAGCCGCTCAAAGGAAATGATGCCGCCCCGCTACGGCGTAAACGGACAGGCTGAGCGCTGCAAGCACCTGTCCGTGGTTTCACGGCGGCCTGCTCACTGTCCGCCGCTGGATGCCAGGCGCGGGCCGGGCCGCCCGCTGCATCAGCACCATTGCGTCCCATGCGGCTCGCTCGTTAAAGGTGCGCCACCATGGCGCCCAGCTTGCTCGACACCTTCCGCATCCTGTCCTCCTTCGATCCGCCGCGAGGCTCCCTGCGCGGCGCTCCGTGGGAGCAGTACGTGGACTGGGCCATCTCCCAGGGCTTGGCGCCACTGGCCGCCTACAACCTGGAGTACCGCCTCAGCGGAGCGGACGCGCCCGAGTGGGCCCGCGACCGGCTGCTGTCCATCTACCAGGGCTCCGTCAACGACAACGTGATGAAGCTCGTCAACTTCAAGCGCGCGGTGGATGACCTCGAGGGCCGCAAGTTGCTGCTCATGGGCGGTGCCGCCTTCGCCGAGGCGCTCTACCCGCACGTGGGCTTCCGGCCAGTGC
Source organism: Myxococcaceae bacterium (assembly GCA_036389955.1). Classification (GTDB taxonomy): domain Bacteria; phylum Myxococcota; class Myxococcia; order Myxococcales; family Myxococcaceae; genus DATHBR01. The sequence continues at coordinate 23,317 of DASVVJ010000150.1, read as the reverse complement.
TGGAGATCCAGGTGCTGCTCAAGCGCGTGGATGTGGAGGGCTTCGCGGGCTACCTCTCCGAGGCCCAGTTCAAGCCCGAGCCGGAGCAGGGCAGCGGCGCCACGAAGATGCTCTCGGATGGGCGCACCCCCATCTTCCTCTATGCGGACATCCTCGGCCCGAACCGGCGCGAGGATCTCAAGGGCATCTTCGACCGGGCTCAGCCCATGAAGGTGTATGGGCCATCGTTCTTCCGCGCGGAGCTGGAGGACGCAATGCTGCTGGCGTGCCTGGAGTACGCGCGCCAGGGCTTCCAGGTGCCGTGGCTGTATTTCGTGGACCTGCGCGAGCTGGTGACAGGGGCCACCTTCATGGGCGGCGTCTACTCGCGCCCGCTGAACGTGGCGGCGCTGCACGAGCGCGCCAAGGCCTGGAAGCTGGAGCGGGCGCTCTACGCCTCGCTGTCCATCGTCGAGCGGCTCTTCCCCCAGGCGGCCAGCGCGGCGCAGGCGGCGCTTCCTCCCCTTCGCCGGGCCACCCGCGAGCTGCTGGACCGGCTGTTGGTGGGGCCTGTCAGCACACCGGGCAGCCAGGTAGTCATCCGAGGCGCGGACCGGCTGCGCCGCCTGCTCACCGGGCAGTAACCCACCCCGGAGCACAGCCACGGCCCCTGCCCGCTGACCGGGCGTGCAGGGTGGGCACACCCTTCGTCTTCCCCTGGGGGGCGCGGGCGGCGTAAGAGAGGGGCGGGCGCGGCCGCGCCACGGGAGTCTCATGAGAATCGCCATCATCGGAACCGGCTATGTCGGGCTCGTCGCGGGCACGTGCTTCGCGGACTCGGGCAACGACGTCGTCTGCGTGGACATCGACGAGCGGAAGATCCGCACGCTGCAGGCGGGCGAAGTGCCCATCTACGAGCCGGGGCTGGAAGAGCTCATCCGCAAGAACGTGCGCGAGAAGCGGCTGAGCTTCAGCACGGACCTGCCCTCGGCGGTGGGCCCCGCGCAGGTGGTGTTCATCGCGGTGGGCACGCCCGAGGGCGAGAGCGGGGACGCGGACCTGCAGTACGTGCTGGCGGCGGCGGAGCAGATTGGCCGGGCGATGCACCACTACACGGTGGTGGTGGACAAGAGCACCGTGCCAGTGGGCACCGCGGACAAGGTGCGCGAGGCCATCTCCCGGGTGACGAAGGTGGAGTTCGACGTGGTGTCCAACCCCGAGTTCCTCAAGGAGGGCGCGGCGCTGGAGGACTTCCTCAAGCCAGACCGCGTCGTCATCGGGGCGGACTCGGAGCGGGCGCGCAAGGTGATGGGTGACTTGTACGCGCCCTTCGTGCGCACGGAGAACCCCATCTTCTACATGGACACGCGCTCGGCGGAGATGACCAAGTACGCCGCCAACGCGATGCTGGCCACGCGCATCTCGTTCATGAACGACATGGCGGCGCTCTGCGAGAAGGTGGGCGCGGACGTGGACTTCGTGCGCAAGGGCCTGGGCGCGGACCGGCGCATCGGCTACCCGTTCCTCTTCCCGGGCGTGGGCTACGGCGGCTCGTGCTTCCCCAAGGATGTGAAGGCGCTGGTGGCCACCGGGCGCGAGTACGGCCTGGAGCTGGACCTGCTGCGCGCGGTGGAGCGCACCAACGAGCGACAGAAGAAGCTGTTGGTGAACAAGGCGGTGAAGCACTTCGGCGGCTCGGTGGCGGGGCGCACCTTCGGGGTGTGGGGCCTGGCCTTCAAGCCGAAGACGGACGACATGCGCGAGGCGCCGTCCATCGAGGTGATTGAGGGGCTGCTGGGCAAGGGCGCCAAGGTGGTGGCGCACGATCCGGTGGCCGCGCACAGCGCCAAGCGCTACTTCGGAGACCGGATCCGGTACGCGGAGCTGCCCTACGAGGCGGTGGAGGGCGTGGACGCGCTGTTCATCGTCACCGAGTGGAACGAGTTCCGGCACCCGGACTTCGACCGGATGAAGGCGCTGATGAAGGCGCCGGTCATCTTCGACGGGCGCAACATCTACGACCCGTCGCGCATGCGGGAGCTGGGCTTCACCTACCTGGGCATCGGGCGGCGGTGAGGCACAGCCGGCGGGAGGCGGAGGCATGAGCCAGCCGGGCGTCACGGTGGTCATCCCCACCTATAACGGTGCGAAGCGCATCGGCGATCCGCTGCGGGCGCTGCTCGAGCAGCGGGTGGAGCCCCAGCGCTTCGAGGTGGTGGTGGTGGACAACAACTCGAAGGACGGCACGGCGCAGGCGGTAGAGGCCAGCCCCGTGGTGGCCCGCCTTCGCGAGCGCGGCGTGGACGTGCGGGTGGTGCCCGAGCCTCGCCAGGGCCTGCTCTTCGCCAGGCTGTGCGGCATCCAGGCCGCGCGCCGCAAGGTGGTGTGCCTGCTGGATGACGACAATGTGCCCGAGCCCAACTTCATCGCCGATGGGCTCGCGCTCTTCGAGGACACGACGGTGGGGCTCGTCATCTCGCGGCTGTACCCGCGCTATGAGGTAGAGCCTCCGGGCAGCATTGCCCGCCGCGAGCACCTGCTGGCCATCAACCACAAGCTGGGAGATGCGCCGGTGGACTTCGGAGCCCAGGCGACGATTGCCCCGACGATTGGCGCGGGGCTGTGGCTGCGCCGCGCGGCCTTCCTGGAGGCGGTGCCCTGGCAGGCTCCAGAGCAGCTGATGCCGGACCGGCTGGGCAAGCAGCTCTTGAGCGGCGGAGACATCGAGTTCGGCTTCCTGATGGGGAAGGCCGGCTACCGGCGCCTGTACGGGCCCAGCCTGAAGATGTGGCACATCATCCCGCGCTCGCGTTTCGAGACGCGCTACTTCCTGCGGCTCATCGTGGGCATCGTGCGCAGCGAGCAGACGCTGAAAGCCCGCTACCTGGGGCAGCGCTTCAGCGGCGTGGAGCGGGTGAAGGCGCTGGCGCGGCTGGTGGGGGCGGGGATGGCCGCTCCGATGCTGGCCCTGCGAGGGGATCCGGCGCGCGAGGTGCTTTTCGTGCTGGCGAGCCGCTGGGCCCAGGTGCGAGGGCCCTACACGCCGGCCAGCGGGCCGGAGCGCTCCGCTTCCTAGGGCGCGTCGTTCGCCAGGCCGCAGGCCATCTTGGCCTCGTTGATCTCTTCCTCGGTCACGCCTTCCTGGCCGGGCCTGAGGGCGTCGCAGTTGCACCGGTCGAGGCGCGCTTCGCACACGGCCTCTTGCTCGGCGGTGGGCTCGACGCGGGCCTCATCATTGGCGGCTCTGCGAACGCACAGCTCGCGCTGGACGGAGTTGGTGGAGCAGTCGCACAGCTTCTCGGACAGCTCTCGGCAGGCGCCCTTGCAGCCAGAGAGGCCGAGGAGGGCGAGGGACAGCACGGCGAAGGCGGCAAAGCGGCGCATGGGCGGACGGAAGATGCCAGATGCCACTTGGGATGCAAGCTGAGTCCCCCGGGGAAGCGTTGGCCAGCCACGGCCCGGCCGCCGCCTGCCCGGTTGCTCACCTAAGTGGAACCTGGGGACAAGGTGACTGAGCAAGGACCGTGCGATAGTTCGTGGAGCGTTCATGTCCCCCGGATCCCGCCGCACCTCCCGGTTCAGTCTCGGCGCCGAAGTGACGCTGGCGGGGCTCGTAGTCCTGGGCCCGCTGGCGTTCGGCGGTGCACCGGCATGGGTGCTGTGGCCGTTGGTAGGGCTGGCGGCACTGGCGGCGCTGCTGGCGGGAGTCGGCGCCCGGCGCCAGGGGCATGCGGTGCATGTGCCGTTGCTCGCGGTGCCGCTGTTGGCCGGTGCGGGGCTGTGCCTGGTGCAGCTGCTCCCGATGCCTCCGGGGCTGCTCGGGTGGGTGAGCCCCGAGGCAGCCGGGCTGCGCGAGTTCGCGCTGGTGCCCCTGGGGCTCACGGGGGCGCGGCCCGTGTCGCTGGACCCTTCGGCCACGTGGCGCGAGCTGGCCAAGGCCCTGGCGTATGCGCTGCTTTTCCTCGCGGCGGTGGAGGTGTGCCGCTCGCGGCTCTCGCGCCGGCGGCTGCTGGCCACGCTGGCCTTCACCGGGGCCGGAGTGTCGTTGCTGGGCCTGGTGCACCAGGCGCTGGGCGTAACGCGGCTGCTGGGGGTGCTGGCCTATACCCATGCGCAGCCGCCGTTGGTGACGCCGTTCGGCAACCCCAACCACCTGGCGGGGTTTCTGGGGCTGTCGGCCACGGTGGGGCTGGGCCTGGCGGTGTCCAGCGAGCGGCGCGGACGTGTCGCGCTCTTCGGCGCGGCGGCGTTGCTGTCCGGGGCGGGAGTGCTGCTGTCGCTGTCCCGGGCGGGCATCCTGTTCTTCCTCCTGGGCCAGGTACTGCTGGGCCTGTGGCTGATGCGCCGGCGCTCCGAGGGACGGAGCACCGAGTACGCATCGTCGGTGTGGAGCCGGGGCGCGGCGGTGGGAGGACTGCTCTGCGCGACGCTGGCGGTGGGCGGCTATGTGGCGTGGGAGAAGCTGGCGGCGGAGGCGGCCACCGTGGACAGCGTGGAGGAGCTGCGCCGCGGCAAGGTGGACCTGTGGCCGATGATGGCCGAGGCCGCGCGGGCCTTCCCGGTGCTGGGCATGGGCCGAGGGGCCTTCGAGGCCGCCTTCCCGCGCTACCAGACGGAGCCCAATCCCAACACCCTGACGCACCCGGAGAACGCGGTGTTGCAGCTGGCGGCGGAGTTCGGCGCGCCTGGGTTGGTGCTGCTGGGGCTGCTGGTCTGGGGCTTCGCACGGCTGCTGCGGCTGAAGGGGCTGGGGCGCGCGGAGCTGGCGGTGCTCGCGGGAGTGATGGCCCTGGGGCTGCACAACCTCTTCGACTTCAGCCTGGAGCTGCCCGCGTGCGCGGTGGCCGCGCTGGTGGCGCTCGCCACGGTGGCGCGTCCGGAGGAGCGTGAGTCCTCCGCTGCTCCGACCTGGACATGGAGGCTGTCAGCCACCCGGGGGCTGAGCCTGTCCATGGGGCTCGCGGGCCTGGCACTCGTGGCGCTGGTGCCAGGGCGGCATACGATGGGGGCGGCCGAGGAGGAGCTGGCAGCGCTCGTCCGGGCTCGCCCGCCGCTGGCGGAGGTGCGCGCGAGGGCACGGAGCCTCATCGACCGGCACCCGGCGGACTACCTGCTCTATTCCCTGGTGGCCTCGGCGTATGCGGCGGGTGGGAAGGCCGCTTCGGCCGAGGCGCTCGCCTTCGTCAACCGCGCGCTCTACCTGCGGCCGATGGATGCCGCCTCGCACCGCATTGCCGCGCGTGCACTGCTGGCGCTGGGGCACCGGGGCCAGGGCTTTCTGGAGTACCGGCTGGCCCACGAGTCAGGGGACACGGGAGTGCTGGTGCTGGAGGCACTGGATCAGGCGCGGACGCTGGAGGAACTGCAGGCGCTCACGCCGGGCTCGGCGGCGGTGGTCTCGGAACTGGCGCTGTCCCTGTTCCCGAGGCCGGGACGCCAGGAGCAGGTGCTGGCCTGGCTCGCGTGGGCCCGTGGGCACTTCGAAGGAGCGCCGGGAGTGGCGGCGCTCTGGGAGCGGGAGGCACGCCTGCGGATGGTGCGAGGCGAGCTGGGCGAGGCCGAGGCCCTGTGCGCGGAGCTTGAGCGGCGTGTCCCGGAGGCGCACGAGCCGCAGTTGCTGCGCGCGGAGATCCTGAAGGCCCAGGGCCGTCACGGGGATGCCATCGGGCTGCTGGAGCGGCTCCTGCCGCGCTTTCCGGGGAAGGTGCATGTCTCCTTCGTGCTGGCCAGCTGGCTGCTCGACGCGGGGATGACGCGGCGGGCGCGCGAGGTGCTGCAGGCGGCCGATCCCTTCATCACCGACTACAACCAGCGGGCGCGGCTGCTGGCCCTGGAGGCAGTGAGCTACGAGCGGGAAGGGCTGCTCGCCCGTGCGCTAGAGCGCTACCAGACCGTGGCGCGGCTGACACCCGAGCCCCAGGCCCACTTCACGGTGGCGCGGCTGCAAGAGTCCCTGCGCCGCTTCGGCGACGCGGCCCGGTCCGTGCGCGAGGGCCTGCGCCTGCTGCCCGCGGGAACCCACAGTGACGCGGAGACGTGGGTGGCACGCCTGGAGGCCGAGGAGAAGCGGCTGCTGGAAGGACGGCGGCAGGAGTTGATGGACGATCCGAACAAGCAGGACGTGGAGCACCTGCTGCGGACGACCCCTGATGCGCCGTAGGCTGGGGGCTACTGCGCTTGACTTGGGAGTCTGCCTCGCGGACAACGGGCTGCCGCTGCTGAGAAACGGCAGTGCTGTGGGAGCTTGAATGATCGAGCGTCTCTTCATCGATAACTTCCGGTGCTTCGTCAACTTCGAGTGGAAGCCCGGCAAGCTGGCGCTGCTGCTGGGAGAGAACGGGTCGGGCAAGACGTCGGTCATCGACGTTCTGTGGGGTGTGCAGGCGCTCGTTACCCTTGGGGAGGATGTGAGAAGCGTGTTCCCCGCTACGACCAGGACGCAATGGGACACCCGATGGTCTCAGCGTGTCGAACTCAGCGTCCGGATTGGAGAGGAGCGTTACACCTACGAGCTGGTCATTGAGCACTCTCCCGAGGATGCGTCCCAGACACACGTGAAGCGGGAGTCGCTACGGGCCGACGATGTCCAACTCATGGGCTTTACTGACGGTCTGCTGCAACTCTTCAACGATGATGGCAGCAGTGGGCCAGCACTCCCGGCCTATGGAGATCGCTCGGGGTTAGGGCCGATCGCGCCACACAAGAACAACAAGAAGCTGATGGCATTCAAACAATGGCTGGGCGAGGGCGTCGCTTGCTTCAAGCCAGACCCACGGGCCATGAGCAGCCGTACCGATGAGCCAGTCAATTTCTTCGAGGGGAGACGTCTCCTCAGGAACCTCCAGAACTTTGCCTCTTGGTATCCATCGTTCATCACGCACGACCTAGAGGCGGCTTTCCGTGCAAAGAAGGCACTCGAAGAGGCGCTTCCCGGCTTTGAGATGATCGTAGTGGACAAGATACGTCCCTATCTTCAGGCGCGATTCTCAGCGGGGCAAGGGATGCCCTACTCTGTTGACTTCGGGAGCCTCTCGGATGGGCAGCGTGCTCTGATCGCGCTTTATGTTCTCCGGCACGCGGTAGTGCAGCCAGGGCGCCTGATCGTCTTTGACGAGCCCGACAACTATGTGGCGCTGAGAGAGATTCAGCCCTGGTTGATGGAGATCATGGATGCCGCGCTGGCGCCGGGCGGCCCTCAGGTCTGGTTCGTCAGCCATCATCCGGAGTTGCTGAACAGCCTTGCTCCCGCACACGGCACGCGGTTTTTCCGCCATGATGGTGGCCCTGTGCGAATCGAGCCCTTCAAGGAGCATCCAGGGCTGACGCCATCCGAGGCTGTGGCGAGAGGGTGGGTGGGTGAGTAAAGGGGCTGAATACGTGGTGCTTTGTGAGGACCTGCAGTCGTGGGTTTTCATCCGGCGTGCGCTTGCTCGTCGCAGAGGCGTTGACGTCCGCAGGATCCGGCTCATCCCCTTGCCTTCAGGCGGTGGCTCTGGTGAGCAATATGTTCGCGAGCGCTACCCGGGAGATGTCGAGGCTCATCGGGCTCAGGTGGCGCGTACATCCGCCGCGCTTATCGTCCATCTTGATGCGGACCCACGCTACACGGTAGCCGATCGCCACCGGCAACTCGCTGAGGCGCTGGCGGAAGCGGAGCAGCCGCCTCGCCAATCTGACGAGCGCATTGCTCATCTGGTGCCGAAGCGCAACATGGAGACGTGGATCCACTTCTATCTGGACAGGGTCCAGGTGGATGAAGAGACGGAGTACGCCAAGTATCCGGAGGATGAGAGCGCATGCTGGCCGGCCGCCGAGCAGTTCTCGGATGAGGCCGCGCAGAACCGTATCCGCGAAGGCGCGCCTCCTTCGCTGGTGCTGGGGCTCGCCGAGTTCCGGCGAGTCCTGTGAGCCGCCAGCCTGAGCGTCCCGTATGGGAGACGGCGCTCAGGCGATGACGTCAGTGCTCGCTGTCCGCGGGCCCGGAGGTGGGTTGGGGCTGAGACGCAGGGATGGGGAAGTAGCAGCCCCCTTGGTAGAGGTATACGTCGTGCCCACGGCACTCGTCAGGGTCGAGGTTCAACTTCCGCCAGCAGCCACCGTTGATCGCGATCTGCTCTTTGGGGCACCGCCCTTTCGCATCGGGCCGGCGCTGGCCAGGCCTTGGCTGTTTGGGAAGTTCCTGCGCGATGGCGTCCTTGGGGGGCTTCGCGAGGGCGTCTGACGATCTCACGGAGCTATCCCCGAGTGAGACCGTATCCGTCTCTTCGGTGGAGCCACCGCTGGCCGCCGTGAGAGGGGCCTCCGAACGCAGTGAACCCGGCTCCGCGGGCCATAACCCCAGAGCCAGCACCGCCGCGAGCCATGGTAGCCAGCGCCGGGGCTTTCCCCGCGCGGAAGTGTGCGGCAGCTCGAGCTCGCGGGCCCTCTGCCTGATTCTGCGGCGTGGCCGGTGGCCCAACTCGGCGGCCTGTGCCCGTTCTTCTTCGGTCCACTCGGAGGGAGCTTGCGTCTCCCACTCGAACAGCGGCGTATCCGCCAGCGGGCCGGCGTGCGCAACGCCCCGCTCCATCGCTTCGGCCAACTCACCCCCGGTGCCACGTTCTTTGGGCCTCGGAGACAGCATGCGCAGGATGAGCGCGTTGAGCTGCGCATCCACCCGGGGATTGAGCTGCCTCGGAGGCGGTATGCCCCGGCCACCGGGCAGCCAGCACTGCCCTTCCGGCGTGTACGGGTCCGTGAAGGGCGGATACGTATCGGTCACCAGCCGGTAAGCCGTGACGCCCAGCGCGAACACATCATCAGCAGGCTGAGTCATCAGCGGAGCATTCGCGCCCGGGCCCGCACGCCGGACGTTGCGCCACATTTCGGGGCTGCGGTAGGCGGGAGTGCCCGGCAGCACGGGCATGGGCGTCAGCCGCTTGGCGCCCGCGAAGTACCCCGTGCCGAAGTCGGTAAGGAACAGCCGGCCATCCGAGGGGCGCACCAACATGTTGTCGCCCTTCACGTCCCGGTGGACGCTGCTCACCTCGTGGGTGGCCTGTAATGCCCCCGCCGCATGGGCCAGCAAGGCCAGCACCTGGCGTGAGGAGGGGTTGCACCGCTCGGCCCAGGTGTAGAGCGGCACGCCCTCCACACACTCCATCACCACGAACGGGTGCGAGCAGCCGGAGGGGGCCTGCCAAAGTCCCGTGTCGAGCAGCCGGGGCACGCTCGGGTGACGGATGCGCGCGAGCAGTTCTGCTTCCCGCTCGAAGCGCGGATCCGCTGGGTAAATGGCCAGCTTGAGAGCCGCGAGTCCGGGCTGCTCGCGATCCGAGGGCTCGGCGGCGTACACGGTGCCGTAGATGCCCCGGCCTCGAAAGCCGAGCACCCGCCAGGCACCGACCCGGGTTCCAAGTGGCAGGGAGAGGAGGCTCATGTCCAGCGCCATGGGAGGAGCCTACCTCCAGGGTTGTCAGCGGCCTACTGCTTAGCGCTGGAAGTCGTAGACGCTGCCCAGGTGCAGAATCCCGGTCAGCTCGTCGAGCGCGGTCATCGTCTCGCGGGCCAGCAGCGGGTCCTGCAGATCCTTGGCGTACAGCGTCTCGCGGTAGTGCTTGCGCACCCAGCCGGCCAGCGACTCGTGCAGGGCCGCCGAGTAGAAGACGTTGGCCTTCACCGCCGCTCGCTCGGCGTCCGTGAGCCAGATGCGCTGGCGCAGGCACGCCGGGCCGCCGCCGTTGTTCATCGACTGGCGCACGTCCAGGTAGTGCACGCGCTTCACCGGGTTGTTCTCGGCCACCACGCGCTCCAGGAAGCGCCGCGACGTCTCCGTCTCCTGGCACTCTAGCGGGGCCACGATGGCCATGCCCCCCTCTGGCAGCGTGAGCACCTGCGAGTTGAACGGGTACGACTTCACCGCGTCCTTCACCGGCAGCTCCGCCTCGGTGGCGACAATCGAGGTGAACCCCTCGCCCAGCTTCTCGCGCAGCGTCTTCAGCAGCTCCGGCACCCCCACGAACGACAGCTCGTGCAGCATCAGGAAGCTGTCGTTGCCCACCCCCACCACGTCCGTGTGGAACGCGCCCGAGTCGATGCCGTCCGGGTGCTGCTGGGGGAACAGCGTGCGCTCCGGATCCAACTGGTGCAGCCGCGCCAGCGCCTGGCTGGCCTCCAGCGTCTGCCGCGCCGGGAAGCGCTTGGGCCCGCCCCGGTCCGTGAAGGCACTGCGCCCCCACGCCAGCAGGTGCACCGCCTGATGGCCTGGCGTCACCAGCCGGGTGTGGTTCGCCGCGCCCTCGTCGGCGAACTGTCCGCCGCCGGGCAGGGGCGCGTGGACCTCGAAGCGCGCCGCGTCCGAGAAGATGGAGCGCAGCACCGAATGCGTCGTCTCCGCCTCGATGGCCCGGTGGAACATCTGCTGGAGGTTGGCGGGCGTCAGGTGCATCCGCTTGTCCGCCGTGTCCTCCGAGGGCGCACACGTGGCCGCATTGGCCGTCCACATGGCGGCGGCGCTGGAGCTCAGCCGCAAGAGGTGATCGGCCTCGCGGGCCGCGCGGGTGATGACCTCCTCGTCCGTGCCGGTGAAGCCCAGCAGCCGCAGCGTCTTCAGCGAGGGCCGCGGCTGAGGAGGCAGCACCCCCTGGCCCACGCCCATGCCGGCCACGAAGCGCATCTTCTCCAGGCCTTGGAGCGCCGCCTCGCGGGGGAAGCTGGCCTGGCCGCCGTGGGTGGTGGAGGCCAGGTTACCTACCGAGAGGCCGCCATAATTGTGGGTAGGACCGACGAGACCGTCGAAGTTGTACTCGCGCATTGGATATAGAACCGTGCCGTGGAGCGCCCACCCTTAGCAAAGCGGCTCAAGCGTTTCCTCCGCTACCTTCTTGTGCGGGCCGCACTGGCCGTGGTGTACCCGCTGCCGCTCGGAGCGGCCCGGTGGCTGGGTGTGCGTTTCGGGACACTGGCCTTCCTCGTCGCAGGCAAGGAGCGCCGCAAGGCCCTCAAGTCCCTCACCCAGGCTTTCCCCGAGAAGTCCGAGGCCGAGCGGCTCGCCCTGGCCCGCGCCGCCTTCCGCCACCTGGGCGCCGCCCTGTTCGAGGTCGGCTGCACCGCCGCGCTCGACCGGGAACTCAAGCACCGGGTGCTCTGGCCCGAGGCGGACCGGCGCGTGCTCGAGACGGCCCTGGCCCGGGGCAAGGGCGTGGTGTTCGTCTCCGGGCATGTGGGCAACTGGGAGCTGTTGGCCCGCCGGGTGGCCAGCGAGGGCTTCCCCTGCCAGAGCATCGCCAAGGAGACCTCGGATCCGCGCCTCACCGCCCTGGTGGAGCGCTTCCGGGCCCGGGGCGGGGTGCGCAGCATCTGGCGCGGCCAGGACGGCGCCGTGCGGCACATGCTCCGGGCCCTGAAGAACGGTGAAATCCTGGGCCTGCTCATCGACCAGGACACCAAGGTGCAGTCCTTCTTCGTGCCCTTCTTCGGAGCGCTGGCGGCCACCCCCCGGGCGGCGGCGGACCTGGCGCTGCGCACCGGCGCGGCGGTGGTGGTGGGCTTCTGCCACCGCGAGGGCCCGGGCTACCGGCTGACCATGGAGGAAGTCCTCCCGCCAGCCGAGCAGGACCGGGAGGCCGCGGCGCTGGCCCTCACCGCCACCCTCTCTGCCCGCATCGAAGCGGCCATCCGTCGGACTCCGGAACAATGGGTATGGATGCACCAGCGGTGGAAAACCCGCCCGGACGCTGAGCCCTCGACACTCTCCACCACGGCGGGAGCGCCCGCCCCGGCCCGGTGATAGGAAAGAGCCGTGCGTTGCCTTCTGCTCTCCAGCCTGCTTGCCCTCCTGTCCGCCTGTAGCCCTCACGGGGGCTCGGCGGCCGCGAATGAAGAGGCGCCCCAGGTGGTCCTCCGGGGCGTGCAGCTCCAGTCCTTCGAGGGAGACCAGCTCACCATGGCCGGCCGGGCCGAGCGCCTGACGTACCAGCGCTCGGAAGGGGCGGTGACGGCCACCAACGCCCTGGTGCGCATGCCCAGCCGGCGCGACACGGCTCCGGCCGCGCCTTCGCCGATGCCCCGGGGTGGCGTGGAAATCCGCGCCCCGCGCATGGAGGGCAGCCTCGCCTCGCGCCAGTTGGTGGCCTCCGGAGGCGTCGTCATCCGCTCCTCGGATGGCCTGGTGGCGCGCACGCCCCGGGGCACTTTCGATGCCGCCGCGAAGACCGTCCGTGGGCGCGAGGGCGTGGTGATTCAGGGACCGGACTACGCCCAACGGGCGGACCGCTTCGAGATGAGCTTCCCCGAGGGAACCTTCACCTTCGAGGGCTCGGCCGAGACCGTGGTGGGAGGGGCAAAGTGATCGAGTTTCTTGCGATGGCCTTCTTCGTCGCTCAGCCCGTGGCGCCCGCCGCGGGCACGGATGGTGGCACGCGCTCACCCATGCTGGGCTCGGTGGCGCTGAGGGATCCGGTGGAGATCACCTCCAACCTGATTACGGGCGACCGTAACTCGGCCACCTTCACCGGCAACGTGCAGGTGAAGCACCGCACCATGGACCTGCGCTGCGACAAGATGGTGGCCTTCTACACGGAGACGCGCGAGGTGAAGCGCGTGGAGTGCACCGGCGGCGTGCAGGCCCAGGACGGGGACCGGTACGCGCGGGGCGAGCGGGCCGAGTACGACGTGTCCAGCGGCGTGCTGGTGGTGACGGGCTCGCCCGAGGCGCGCCAGGGCACCACCTACCTCAAGGGCACCAAGGTGCGCCTGACGCTGGGCAGCGAGCGCGTCGAGGTGGAGAACGCCCGCATCGTCATCGAGAGCTCCCCCGGCCAGGGCAAGGCAGGCACGAGGAAGCCATGAGCGCAGGCGCGCGGCTGTTCGCCGATGGCCTCCAGAAGAGCTTCCGCAAGCGCCAGGTGGTGCGCGGCGTCTCCTTCAACGTGGCGCAGGGCGAGGTGGTGGGCCTGCTGGGCCCCAACGGCGCGGGCAAAACGACGAGCTTCAACATGGTGGTGGGGCTCGTCACCCCGGACCATGGCCGGGTGCGCGTGGAGGACGAGGACCTCACCCACCTGCCCATGCACCGGCGCGCCCGGCGCGGCCTGGGTTACCTGCCGCAAGAGGCCTCGGTGTTCCGCAAGCTCACCGTGCGCCAGAACTTTCTGGCCGTGCTGGAGCTCCAGAAGGGCCTCAACAAACACGCGCGCGAGGACCGGGCCCAGTCGCTGATCGAGGAGTTCGGCCTCAGCCATGTGGCCGAGGCCCTGGGCGAGACGCTCTCCGGCGGCGAGCGGCGGCGCACGGAGATCGCCCGCTCGCTCATCCCCAACCCCCGCTTCATCCTCTTCGACGAGCCCTTCGCCGGGGTGGATCCGATCAACGTGGGGGACCTCCAGCGGCAGATCGCCCTGCTCAAGGAGCGCGGCCTGGGGGTGCTCATCACCGACCACAACGTGCAGGACACCCTGGGCATCTGCGACAGGGCCTACATCATCGCCGAGGGCCAGATTCTCGAAGAGGGCACCCCCGCCGAGATCGCCGCCTCCCCTCGGGCGCGGGCCGTCTACCTGGGAGAGCGTTTCCGCCTCCAGGCCCCCTGAAATGTGGCCTTTCGGGAAGCCGCGAGGTCCTCTCCGAGGGCGGTCATGCACGCCCTCCAGGCAAGTTGGCCCACCCTTTGCGTCGGAGGGTGAACATCTTCCGGAAGACCGGGGGAGTCCTCTAAATCCCTGATTCAATTATGGAAATTAGAGGATGCAAGCAAGGGGCCACACTCTGGGGCACTAGACGAATGGAGGGGGTCTTGCTAGTTTGGCACGGTCCTTGATGGGGGAAGCCCTCGGGGACATGTTTCTGCTCGGTGGGGAGCCCTGATTCATGGCGATGGAACTCAAGCAAAGCCTGAAACTCTCGCAGCAGCTGGTGATGACGCCGCAGCTGCAGCAGGCGATCAAGCTCCTGCAGTTATCGAGGATGGAGCTGCTGGAGCAGGTGCGGGAGGAGATGGAGCAGAACCCGCTTCTGGAGCAGCCGGACGAGCAGGCTCCGCTGGATGTGGCGGAGAAGGAGCCGGGTGAGGCCTCGTTGGAGGCGGGCAACCTGGAGATTCCCCGGGATCAGGACGCCACGCCGATTGGGGACACCACGGCGGAGTTCAAGGGCGACTCGGACAACCCGCCGGAGATCGACTGGGAGGCGTACCTCAACAGCTACCAGTTCAACGAGCAGAGCACCGCCTCGAACAAGGGCAACGTGGCCACCGAGGACATGCCGTCCTTCGAGGCCAACATGGTCAAGAAGGAGGACCTGTTCGCCCACCTGCTGGCCCAGCTGGGCATGCTCAAGCTCAACGACGCCGAGCGCCGGGCGGCGCTGCTCATCCTGGGCAATTTGGATGACGACGGCTACCTGAAGCTGCCGGACGTGGAGGGCGATCCGCTGATCCGCCTGACCAACGAGGCGGACGTGCCGATGCACGTGGCCGAGCGCACGCTGCGGCGCATCCAGAACCTGGACCCGAAGGGCTGCGGCGCGAGGGATTTGCAGGAGTGCCTGCTCATTCAGGTGCAGGCACTGAAGGAGAAGCACGCCCCGATGCTGGGGATGATGATCAAGCGGTACATGAAGTACCTCGAGAGCAAGAACCTGCCGGCCATCGCCAAGGAGCTGAAGGTCTCCCTGGAAGAGGTGGTGGAGGCAGCGAAGCTGTTGCCCAAGCTGGATCCGAAGCCGGGGCGCAACTTCAGCGGGGATGACGCGCCGTACATCACCCCGGACGTGTTCATCTACAAGATGGGCGACGAGTACACGGTGGTGCTGAACGACGACGGCCTGTCGAAGCTGAGGATTTCGGGCACGTACCGCAACGCGCTGAAGAACGGGGCGGTGTCGCCCGGGCAGACGAAGGAGTTCATCCAGGACAAGCTGCGCAGCGCCATGTGGCTCATCCGCTCGATTCACCAGCGGCAGCGCACCATCTACAAGGTGACCGAGAGCATCGTGAAGTTCCAGCGGGACTTCCTGGACAAGGGCATCGCGCACTTGAAGCCGCTGATTCTCCGGGATGTGGCGGAGGACATCGGGATGCACGAGTCGACGGTGTCTCGCGTGACGACGAGCAAGTACGTGCACACGCCGCAGGGCATCTTCGAGCTGAAGTACTTCTTCAACTCGTCGATCGCGCGGGTGTCGGGCGAGGACACGGCGAGCGAGGCGGTGAAGCACCACATCAAGCAGCTGGTGTCGCAGGAGGATCCGAAGAATCCGTTCTCGGACCAGAAGATCGTGGAGCTGCTGAAGGCGCAGGGCACGGAGATCGCCCGGCGCACGGTGGCCAAGTACCGCGAGGTGCTGGGCATCCTCCCGAGCAGCAAGCGCAAGCGCTACTACTGATTCCCGGTGGCTCTGGGCCATGATGGGCCCATGAGCACGGACGCGACGCTTCCCCGCAGAGAGATGATTCCGCTGGTCGTCCCTCCAGTCACGCTGGAGGGCCGGACGGTCCGGCTGGAGCCGTTGCGCCTGGCGCACACGGCGGAGCTGACCACGGTGTGCGAGCCGGCGGTCTTCGAGTTCCTGTCGCAGGTGATGAGCACGGAGGCGGAGGTGCGGCAGTACATCGCCGCGGCGGAGGAGGCGGCCGGGCGGGGCACGGAGCAGCCGTTCTTCATCCGGGACCGGGAGACGGGGGCGGCGCTGGGCACCACGCGCTACATGACCATCTCCAGGCAGGACCGGAATCTGGAAATCGGCCACACGTGGCTGGCGCGGCGGGCGTGGCGGACGCGGGTGAACACCGAGTGCAAGTTCCTGCTGCTGCGTCACGCCTTCGAGGAGCTGCGGGTCATCCGGGTGCAGCTCAAGACGGACGCGCGCAACCAGCGGTCCCGGGCGGCCATCGAGCGCATTGGCGGCAAGTTCGAGGGCATCCTGCGCAACCACATGCTGGTGCGAGGGGGTGTGGTGCGCGACTCGGCGTACTTCAGCATCCTGGACACGGAGTGGCCCGAGGTGAAGTCGCGGCTAGAGGAGCGGCTGGCGCGGGAGTGATAGGGTCGCGCCTCGTATGAATCGCCTTCCCCGAGTCCCTTCCTTGTCGGCAGTGAAGTTGCCTCTGGCCCTGCTCGGGCTGCTCGCCGGGTGCGGCGGGCGTACCGAGACCCAGCCGGTGTCCCTGGCGGACCTGGCGAGCCGGCCGTTGACGTTCGCGCTGGTGGACGTGGATGCGCTCGAGCAGCCGGACGCGGCGGGGCTGCACCGCTTCACGCTGACCATCGCGCAGCCGGAGGAGGGCTGCACAAAGCTGGTGGACGGGACAACGGCGAGCTTCAATGGCCAGCCGATGGTGCTGGAGCCGGGAGGCTTTCCGGACAACGGTAGTGGCCGCGATGGGTGCGAGGCGATCCGGGCCCAGCTGGACTTCGATCCGGAGGCCTGGGACGCGGAGCCGCAAGAGGACGCGCGAATTTTCCTCCAGGATGAGGAAGGTGCGCAGGGGGTGTCGCTCGTCATCGAGGGAGCGAAGACCAAGCGCCGCTTCGCGTACCAGGGCGTGGGCACGGGGACGACGCTGCGGCGGGGCCAGACGTACAGCTACCGCTGGCAGCCGGAGGACGAGGTGCCGGGCCCGGTCACGGTGACGCTGCTGCGGGAGGGCGGCCGGGCTCCGGCGACGCTCCAGACGACGCAGGAGGGAGGCCTGGTGACGTTCACGCTGCCCGAGGCGACGCCGGCGGCGGTGCACCTGCTCACCTTGAGCGCCTACCTGCCAGGAGAGGTGCTGACCTGTGAGGGCGTGGCCTCGTGTGAGGGGTCAATCCTCCACACGAGCGACTTCGAAGTCACCGTGCCCCCCTGAGCGCCTGCCTGCTCCCTCTCCCTTCGGGAGAGGGCTGGGGTGAGGGTTCAGTGTCCAGAGATGGACGGGGCAGGGCAGCCAGGTGCTGACCATCGGTCTTCTCAGCCAGTGAGCAGATGAACCGGGGCTGGCCCATCCCCACCTTCCTGGCCGTCATGAACCGGCCACCTCCCTCGCAAGTGTCACCCCGGACCGTGTGGACGGTGGGGCTCAATGTGCTGGCCATCGTGGCGCTGGGGCTGGTGCTGTACCAGCTGCGGCCGATGCTGGCGCTGCTGGCCATCTCGCTGATGTTGGCGCTGGCGTTGGATCCGCTGGTGAGCCTGTTCGAGCGGCTGCGGCTGTCGCGCGGCTGGAGCGTGATGCTGGCGTTGCTGTCGGTGCTGGGCCTGCTCGCGCTGATCGGGTTGACGATGGTCCCGATGATGGCCGCGCAGGTGAGCAGCCTCATCAACTCGCTGCCGGGCTTCATCGACGGACTCAGGGACTCTTCGTGGCTGCACTCGCTGGACGAGCGCTACGGCGTGAGGTCCGTGGTGGAGCGTCAGCTGCTCACGCTGTCCGGCTCGGTGGCGGGCTCGGCGATTGGGGTGCTCAGCTCCACGGTGGGCGGCCTGGTGACGACCATCGCGGTGCTCACGCTGGCGGTCTTCGGGCTGCTCTCGGGAGGACACCTGTTCGAGCAGGGGCTGCAGTGGGTGCGCCCGGAGAGGCGCGCGGACCTGCGCTCCCTGGTGGTGGACATGCGCCAGGCGGTGAGCGGCTACCTGGTGGGCGTGGTGATCATCTGCGCCCTGGGCGGCGTGGTGACGGGCTTCACCACGTACCTGCTGGGAGTGCCGTACTTCCTGGCGCTGGGGCTGATGTACCTGCTGCTCGGGTTCATCCCGTACATCGGCAGCCTGCTGGTGGCGGTGACGGTGTCGCTGACCACGTTCGCCACGGTGGGCTTCCGCCGGGCGCTGATCGCCCTGGCGATCTGCCTCATCTACCAGCAGATCGAAGGCAACGTGGTGCAGCCGCTCATCCAGAAGCGGACGCTGAAGATGAACCCGCTGCTCATCGCCATCGTGGTCATCGTGGGCGCGATGTTGATGGGAGTGCTCGGAGGCGTGCTGGCGCTGCCGGTGGCCGCCGCGCTGCAGGTGGTGCTGCAGCGGGTGCACCGGATGCGTGCCCAACGGTGGGAACACGAGGCCCGCCAGGAGGGCTCCACCGGCTCGGTCATCATCGTGGCGGGAGCCGCCGGGCCCGCGCGCCGGCGCGAGGAACCCCAGGAGACGACGGAGCCTGGGGATACGCTGCACCACTGAGGAGAGAGCTGCGGAGCTACTCGAAGACCACGAACAGCGCCTGCCCATCGCCCGAGGCGCCCTGGAGCATGTCAACCGCGTCCTGAAAAGCGCCAGCGAGCACCTGGCCTGCCCGCTCCGGCTCTCCTTGCATCCAGTTTCCGAGCGCATGCCTCTCGGGTTCTCCGGGCTGGAGAAAGTGCCAGCGCACCCGCTCGAGGCCAAGCCGGAGCCTGGCGGCCGTTCCCGAGTCGATCCAACCTCCATACTGGCGTAGCTGCCTGAAGAGGGTACTGGGCATGGCAACGCCGGCTTTCCCAGGCAGAGTGTCCAGACTCTCTCCTCGAATGAGGAGGTCGACCTCAGGGCGGGTCCAGCCGGCGAAGAGCAGGACACGGTCGAGTGCGGCATAGCCATGAGGCTCACGATGGCTCAGGGACGTCAGCGGCGCGAGGTGCGGCACCAATAGGAGGATGAGCCACTGACGCCAGGCCGGCTCCGCCTCTGGGGGCGGCAGCCATTCCTCCTCGTCATAGCGCAGGTACACCAGGACGTCGTGAGAGGTCCCCCTGGCAGTGCGGGCAATGGCTTCAGCCTGAGCCCTGAGCTCCTCGAGTTGAAGCTCACCTCCCACGAGACAACTCCTCCGTACGGAGGTGAGGTAGGCCAGGGGGTCGAATCCATACGCATGGTGCCGTACCGCCATGAGCCTGGTCCTTTCCGGAGGACGGTCAGTTGCAGTTGACCGCCGTGCCGTTGATGACGTTATCCCGATTGTCCTGGGCGTACTGAGAGACAGCGGTCTTGGCCTGGGCGGGAGTCACGCCGGCCGGGTGTTGGATCCCCCAGTGTCCCGGTGGGTTGTTGTCGAACGTGGCCGTATAGCCAGGCAGGCCATCAACGGCGCCCGTGTCCCCTGGCTGCGGAGGCTGATGGGCCACATTCGACACCGTGAAGCGGTAGTTGCATGGCTTGAGGACGGGGGCCATGCCGGGATTGTCGAACGTGGAGAGCTCGGGGTTGAAGTTGAATTGGCTCGGGGCCAGCGAGGCCCGTCCGGTCCCCGGGTTGCTCTGATCAACTCCCCGGTAGATGTAGAGCTGATCCGGCCTGAGCCGTGCGGCCTGGACGGGTTCTTTCCGCGCTTCCTCCTGCTGGGCAGCGCAACCTGCCAGTCCCCACAACACCTGCACGGCCACTGCGGCGATTCCAAGGCTGCGCATCCATCGCGTATTCATCACGGTCGCTCCCTCTGGTGGTTGGGCACCTGCCGCGGAAGGCCGCGAGAGCAGGTGCCTGGGTCCACTGCACAAGGGACGCCAACCCCGCGGGGGCGCGCTAAGTGCGCGACAGACCTCCCGCCGTTCATCAGTCAGCTCCGCCTCGCTGTGCCTCCGCGTAGTGCGGAAACGCGGCCGCGTTGCTGCCGAACGCTAACGCTTGTCCTCCGCACGTGCCAACAGCGCCGGGAGGAGTCCCTCCACGCGCAGCTGATCCATCAGGTTTCGCTCCACATCCGGTTCGAACAGCGTCTCCACCCAGCGCACCTGGGATTCTCTTCTGAAGAACCCCTCCAGGTCATTGAGCCGCTGTTCCTCGCACCAGCGCTGGAACTGCTCTGGCTGGAAGAGCCCCCGCTCTCGCCGGAACGCCTCTGCCGCCGCATGAAGCGCCTCGGGAGGAACGGTGCGTCCCAGCCGCCTCGTTAGATCCAGCGCGAGCGCCCGCGCGAGCGCTCCCTTTCTTATGCTCGCGAAGGCACCCGAGACCTGGAGTTCTTCCACCAGGGCCTTCAATGGAACCCCTTCGGCGGACTGGGCGATGGACGCCGCTTGCGGGGCGAGAGGCACTCGATGAGAGCTGAGCTGCAGGTGCGCCCAGGCATCGGTGTGCTCGAAGGTGTACTGCACATGCTTGGGCGTGGGAGGGGAGGTCAGGTGCGCGCGCATCGCCCGCAGCATCGCCAGCGCATCCTTCCGCTTCTGGTTCACCTGGCCCCGGGGGAGCCAGCCACGCAGTGGCTCCAGCGCTGATGCCGGCAGGCCCTCCCGTAGGGCCTGGGCCAACAGACGTGGATAGGTCCGGTCCGGGTAGAAGAGCTCCTTGGCGAGCCGCTCCAGCGTGCCGCGCACCGCTTCGCCAATGACTCCTTGCGCCTCCGCCGCGCGCAGCGTCGCGCGGATGTTGACCATGGCTTCGGAGAGCGGACGGTAGCCATGCTCGGCCGGGGCATGCGCGACCGCAACCTCGTCGTCATCTTCCAGCGCGCCGTTTCGGAAGGCCTCGAACACCTCACCCACTCCCACCATCCCGAACGCCGACAGCTCCGCGGCTCGAAGCGCTCCCATGCTCGCGCTGCCAAAGACGTGGATGCCCTGGGACATGGCCCAGAGGATCTCCTTGTGCCAGACCGAAGGGACGCGCTCGAAGTAGCCGTCGATGATGCCGATGGCCAGGGGCTGGTCGAGCGCCGCCTGGTAGACGTCCCCGCGGGCCACGGGAGGTAGGAAGAGAGCCTCCAGCTCGGCGTGCCCTTCCGTGGCGCTCAGGGTCGGCCCGGTGAAGATGTAGACGCGTGCGCTCATGTCCCGCCCTCCTGAAGCCACCTGCGCGCCCGGGCTCCTGGTACGTAGCCAGGCACGTCACTGAGTGGTTCCAGCCCTGGGATGACCACTCGCACCACGGGGATGCGGAACTCGGGACGTGTCAGCTCCAGCACCACCACCTGCCCGATCCCCGCTCCGCGCAGCCGCTCCAACTCCCAGGTCACGTCCGCCTCGAATGTCTCGCTCTCGAAGCTGGGCGCATCGCCGAAACGGCGTGTGGGGAGTTCGGCCTGTCTGCTCGCACGCTGGCGTTGCAACAGCTCCTGCGCGTGCAGGTCGAGGTGGGCACCCCGGTGCATGTCATCCCGTGAGCCGGCAATGTTGGTGAGCCGGCTCTGCGCTGCCTCGGACAGCGCACGCAACAACGCCACCTGCCGGCTGGGATGGCACCCCATCCCGCCGGACACTCCGAGCGGCCTCGCCGGGTTGAACTCGCGATCCTCGATTTCACACAGGAACGAGGCAATGCCGACCTCGGAGGTCGTCTCCCAGACGGCGACGTCCACCCCTGCGTCCTCGTATCGTTGGAGCACCGTGCGGCAGGCGGCATCATCGACGGTGGAGAGATCGAGCCGCATCTGGCGGCGCGCCTCCTCGCCCCTGAGGCGCCAGCGCGTGGTGGCGTCATGCTCCACCAGCTCGCAAATGGCGTGGCTCACCGCCTCCATGGGATGGTTACCAGAGGCCAGTCCCCTGGAGCCCATCAGGAACGAGCCACTGCCCGTGGGGAGCGGCAGCGTGTAGCACATATGCACCAGCTCAAACGGGAGCCACACCGGTGAGCCCCCCAGCAGCTCGAAGCCCTGAACCCACAGCAGCCGCAGATCGTGGCGGAAGCTGCTCACCGACAGCCGGGGAAGGGCCTCCACGTCGATCAGCGGGTGCGAGAACCTCAGTTCGTCGACGCTCGCGAGCTTGAGCGGCATGTTGATGCGCTCCGCGTGGAACAGCTCGATCGACTCCATGACGCCGGAAGCCCGGGCCGAGGCCAGATCCAGCCCCTTCCCCTGCGAGACAGAGAGGGAGCGTGCATTGGGCCGGCACACCATCACCACGGGAATGCCAATGCAGTCCAGACCGGTGACGTTGGCGATGCGGGTGATGCCGAACACGGGCAGCAGCGGGCGGACGCGTTCCAGGGTCTGCTCGGGGGCGATCGTCCGATGGGTCCCCGCTCGGAAGTGCTTGAGGGTGGAGGGCGGTGCTGCTTCGTGGCCCGAGGCGCTCATTTGGGAACGATCGTGAGGAGGCTCGAGAGATTGACGAGGAAGCAGGTGACGAAGTTGACGCTGGGTCTCAGATGCGAGAACAGCTGGTTGGTTCCAATCGGAACCAGAAGGTTACCCGGGATGATGTTATTGCCATCCTTGTCCTGGGCGATGGACGAGCCCGGCAAGGCCGTTGCCGCGGTGTTGAGCAGGTAGACCCCACCAGCGTAATAGAGCAGGAACGTGTTGGGGGCCTCGATGGTCCAGGGAGCGGCGATCAGATAGCTGCTGTTGGAGGGAGCGGACCCTGAATAGCTATAAGTGCTGCCCGAATACGTCGCGGTGACGACGGCGACTCCCGGGCTATCCAGGCTGAAGCTGCTCGAGTGCGTGCTGGTATCGACTTTCACCCCTGAGCCCAGGGCGACGGCCGACCAGGTGCATTCATCTGTGACATCGACCAACGTGCTCTGACCATCGACGGCGCCCTTCGCTGCAAACGGGACGGCCTGGGTTGCTTTGACCAGGGGATTGTTGGGTACAACTTGAATGCTCTGCAGGAGGGCCATGGCGTCCTATCTCTCGCGTTGGAACGGCTCGGCCCGACCTTGCAAGTATGGTGCCTCTTTCTCCGGTGGAGGCTGGTCCGCTGAGCCGAGGGCACCGCGGCGCAGCGCTGCGTTCTGCCATGACGCGCCTCGCGTTCTCATGAAACGCAGAGCGCGTTCTGAAAGCACGTGGGCGCTGGGGCTTCGTCTGGAGCGGCAAGGGAACGTACTGGCATGGGGACTGCAGCGGGGACAGGGCGGCACGTCTGGGATGCGATGGCCCTTGGCGTCCGTTTCCCTGCAGCCCTCAGCAAGAGAGAGCACCTCATGGCGAACACAGTCAGCGGCACAGTCAACGGATCGATCAGCGGTGATACCAGCAGCCAGAACCTCTTCGGAACGGGCGTTGGTGGCCAGCAGGCACAGGTCAGCCTGATGCTCTCCACCTTTCCCGTGTCGCCCGGAGCCCTCGCCGGCAATATGGCGATTGTCGCGAGGGACAACGGGGACTACTCGGCGAACATCTCCGTGCAGACGCTCGCGCCTTATCAGGGCCCGTCCCCGTCGTACGAGGGCTCGGGCCTCATGACCCTTCTGACGATGAACTCGACCGGCACCCTCACTGCGCCGAGCATGCCGGACCGTCCCATGGCCGGCCAACGCGCCCTTGCGATCGACTCACATGGGAACATCGCCCCCTATCCAACGTATTCGGACGCGGAAGTCACCCCGTTCGTGGCCGACTTCGAGAAGCTTCTCGGGTTGCAGCCCATGGAGTTCAAGGAGAGGGCGAGTGAGCATACGACGGTGGGCTATGAGCCCCAGCAGCTCGAGTCCCTGGGCCTGAAGTACTTGCTCG
>DASVVJ010000149.1:0-28596 GCA_036389955.1 Myxococcaceae bacterium | reverse complement strand
CGCCGAGCAGTTCGAGGCCGTGCTCCAAGCGCGGCCGGCGCTGTTCTCCTGGACCTTTGGCCGCCTCGACTCGGCGCGGATGGTGGCGCTGAAGGCCCGTGGCATCCTGACAGCCGGCACCGCGACGACCGTGCAGGAAGCGGTGCAGCTGGAGCGCGATGGCGTGGATGCCATCGTCGTGCAGGGCGTGGAGGCGGGCGGCCACCGGGGCTGCTTCGATCCGGACGAGCCGGACCAACGGGGCTTGCTGGCGCTGCTGGGCAACATCCGTGAGGCGGTGCGCACACCGCTGATCGCCGCGGGCGGGCTGATGCACGGCCGGGAGATCGCCGGAGTGCAGGCGCTCGGCGCGGAGCTGGCGCAGCTCGGCACAGCCTTCCTCGCCTGCCCGGAGAGCGGCATCCACGCCACGTACCGCCGGGCGCTGGAGGAGCGCCGCCAGCAGCGCACCACCCTCACCCGCGCCTTCTCCGGCAGGCCCGCACGCGGGCTGGTGAACGCCTTCATGGAGGAGATGCGGGACACACTCCAGCTCCCCTACCCGGCCCTCAACGCCCTGACCGGAGACATCCGCCGGGCCGGCGCCGAGGCTGGAAACCCCGAGTGCCTGTCCCTGTGGGCGGGTGAAGGCCTGCCTCGGCTGAGGGTGATGCCCGCGGGCCAGCTCGTCGCGGCGCTGACCCGGGAGTGGCAAAACGCCCAGCAGCATCCCTAGCCCTGGGCTCGTCACCGGGTCCCCCCTCGTCCTACGCTCGCGGAGAACGACCCGGAGGGGGCAATGAGCGACGGCACGAGCAAGCAACCCGAGAGCGGCACAGGCCTGGCGATGTCCGGAGGTGGCTTCCGGGCGACGCTGTTCCACGCAGGCAGCCTCTGGCGCCTCAACGAGCTGGGGCTGCTGCGCTCGCTGACGCGGATCTCCAGCGTGTCGGGTGGCTCGATCACCAACGGCGTGCTGGCCCTGGCCTGGCCCAAGCTGGACTTCGATGCCCAGGGAGTGGCCAGAAACTTCGAGGCGCTCGTGGTGCAGCCGCTGCGCCGCTTCTGCTCCTTCGACATCGACACGCGGGCCATCGCCAAGGCTGTCTGGCCCGGGCAGCACGCCTGGGACAAGCTGCGCGACGCCTACGACGAGTACCTCTTCCACGGCGCGAAGCTGACGGACCTTCCCGAAGGCCCGCAGACTCCGGAGTTCATCTTCAACTCGACGAACCTCAAGACCGGCCGCGACTTCCGCTTCACCCGCAAGTACCTGGCGGACTACCGCATTGGCCTGCTCGACACGGCCGCCCTGCCTGCGCCGGGCAACACCGTGTCGATGGCGGTCACCGCCTCCAGCGGCTTCCCGCCGGTGTTCTCCCCCATCTCCTTCACGACGGACCCCACCCACTGGCAGAAGGTGGACGGCGCCGACCTGACCGGTAACCCCGAGTACTCCTCCACCATGAGCCTCTCGGACGGCGGCGTATACGACAACCTGGGCATCGAGCCTTTGTGGAAGCACTGCCGCACGGTGCTCATCAGCAATGCCGGCAAGCCCTTCGAGTACGGCGTGGACGTCAACTCGATGATCCTGGCAGCCGACCTGCGCTTGATGATGCGCGTGCTCGACATCACCATGGACCAGGTGCAGGGGCTGCGGCTGCGGGAGATCGTCGACAGCTACGAGCGCGGTGAGCACCAGGGTGCGTACTGGGGAATCGACACCCATATCGAAGACTACGCCCAGGTCAACGCCAGGCGGAATCTGCCCGCGATGGCTCCGCCCCCGCTGAGCGTCAGCGGCCCGTCGCGCCAGGCGCTCGCTGGCATGCGCACCCGCTTGAACGAGTTCAAGCCCGAGGAACAGAACCGGCTGATCAACTGGGGCTATGCGGTGTGTGACGCCGCCATGCGCTCCTACGGAGGCGTCAGCTCGGCCAGGGCGCCGAGCTGGCCCTACGTCAACTTCCCCCTGAGCTGAGTCCCGTCAGCGCCGGGTGAGCGTGCCGCGGAAGCCGTGGGGCTGAGCCACCGCGAACAGCGCCATGTGGACCGCTTCGGGCTCGAGAACCTGGACCCGGTAACGGGTGCACAGGAAGTGGCACAGCAGCATCAACTGCGCGGTGCCCAGACCGGCTCCGACGCAGGTCGTCGGGGCCCAGCCGAACGGGACATAGCTGGCGCCGGAGCATGGCCCGTGCGGAGCGTCAGGCAGCCAGCGGTCGGGGTCGAAGGTATCCGGGTCCTTCCACTGCTTCGGATCGTGGTGAATGAGGTAGGGGCTGACGATGTAGCGCAGGCCTTTCTCCAGGCGGGCCTGCTCGAGCTGGAGGCCGGTGCGCGCGACCCGGCTCGTGAACATCGGGGGCCCCCACATCCGCAGCGTCTCCTTGACGAAGCGGTGGGTCACCGGAGCCATGCGGGTAGGCGCGGCATGGAAGTCCGGGAGCGCCAGCGGCTCGAGCTCGCGGGTCAACCGCTCGGCCCACTCGGGCCTGCGCGTCAGTTCGTAAAGCAGGCACGCGGCCGCGGCACCGGGCGGGCCCGCGATGGCCGTGAGCACGCCCGTCACGGCGTCGACGGCCCGGTCGATGCCCAGCGCTGGCAGCAGGTCGACGATCGGATCCGTCAGGTCGAGCTGGCGAGGCTTGCGACCCTGAGCGCGGCCCCGCAGCTCGCGGCGAACCGCCGTGCCAGCGCCCATGTTGATCCAGATGCCACGCAGCGCCTGCCAGAACGTCTCCCGCATCGGTGGCACGGCCACCAGCCGCCGGAGTTTGAGCGCCTGATCGCGCAGCACCCGCGCCACATCTTCGGCAGAAAGACCCGACACCACCACGGGCACCAGGGACTGGCTACACACCTCCTGCACCGCCCAGACCAGATCGAGCGGACGATCGAGCCGCTCCTCCAGCAACCCGGCCATCCGGTCCGCCAGCCGCGCAACAGCCTCGGCGTCCGACAACCGGCGCATCTGCGTGAGCCAGCCCGCTCGCACGTTCTTCCAGGAGACGGGCTCCCCCTTGCGGCCCCGCAGCAGATCCTCGAGCTTGTCGGGCAGGGTCAGGTCGCCAAAATCGAGCGCGTGGATCTTCTGGGCCGCCTCGGCCTCGAACACCCCCAGCACGCCCTCCCGGATCCAGAAGACGCCCCCCTCCGACTGGCTCCGGGTGCGCATCTCACGAGCGAAGTCGCTTTCCCTGGGAGCTGTGGCCATCGGTCCTCCGCTTGACAGGTGGGAGCGGAAGCGGACCGCCCCCACCCGAAAACTGTCAGAGGTTCTTGTAAGCCCACCAGTAGGCATCATCTCCGGCGGGACGGATCGCAAGGGCCGCCATGACGGCGCGCAGCATCTTCTTCATGTGAGTCACCTCCTTCCATTTCTTGAGGTCAATGCCGGGTCGAGACCCGGCTCAGCGTGAAACGGGGTGGAGCCAGCGCGGCGGTGATGTGCGGCCGCGTGCCGTGAGGCGTGACGCTCAGCTGGTGGCCCTCCATGACGAGCCGCAGGACGTCCTCCACCAGCTCCACGGCGAGCAGGGACGCGGGGCACGTGTGCGGGCCCCAGCCAAACGGCAAAAACGCCTGAGGGTTCTTGAGGGTGGCCCACCGCTCGGGCCGGAAGCTGGCCGGCTCGCCCCAGTGCTCCGGGCTGCGCTGCACCGCATACGGGCAGACGATCACCTCGTCCTCGGGAGTGACAGTCACGCCAGCCACCTGGTGCGTCTTCGCGGGCCTGGAGCCCAGAAACCACGCCACCGGCCACAGCCGCAAGGCCTCGCGGACCACCCAGCCAGGCTCGGCTTCGGTGGGCGGATTCGTGCCCAGCAGGTAGACGGACCAGGCCAGGATGAGGGCCGTGGAGCCGGTGACCGCGAACACGAACGACAGGAACACCTCCACCAGCTCCGCCGCCGGAGCCCCCGGCTCCGCTCCACTGATCACGACGTCGAGCAGATCCACGGGCTGGCCAACGCCCCGCTTGCGCCGCTGCTCGATCTCCTGCTTGAGCTGACGGGCCACGCGGAAGCGGAACCACGCCCGGGCGAGGCGGGAGTGACGCTCCCGGGCGCCAGCGATGACCGCGCGCTGGACGATGTCCTTCACCGTCTGGCGCAGCCGGGCCGGGCTCTGGGGCGAGAGCAGCACGTCCCCCAGGTGCCGGTACATGAGCCAGTTGGCGGCGGCGGGCCACTCGGTGGTGGGCCCCAGGCTCTGCTCCACCGACTGGGCCAGCCTGCTCGCGTTCGCATCCAGGTAGGCGTGCAGCAGCGTCCGGCCGGCGCGGGCAATGCGCACCTGGGCCTCGCGCGGGCCGAAGATGCCCCGGCGGGTGTGGAAGAAGTCGGCGCGGTCCTCGTACAGGCCCTCGCCGTTGGTCAGCACGGCCCGGGAGGCCGCCGGATCCACCAGGCACAGCTTCCGCCCCGGCAGCCAGAAGGCGGCTCCCGTGGCCTGGAGCGCCCGGTCCAGGAAGCTCAACGGCTCCTCCTCGAACCCGACTGTCGACTCTGGCGAGGCCAAGTGCGTACCCCTCCTTCAGGGGTTCTCGCCGTCCATAACGGGCACTGCCCTTCGCCCGCCCTCACGGCTCTGCCTGGGCTGGATTGCAAACGGCGTGACAAGCGCTCCGCTCTGCCCTGTTGCTCTGGGGAAGCCGGGAACGAGGGGAGCGCTCGTGCCCCAGGATTTTCGATTCTGGGATCCGGCGTTCCCGATTCCGGGAAATGAACACTGGAGGGCCGGAGCCCCCTTCCCACACCCTGCGCTGTTACGGCTTTGGCTCCCACCAGACGTGGAAGTGCACGTCCAGGGAAGGGGCCGCGAACCCGGCCGGCAGCTTCTCGAACGGCGCCGCCTTCTTCACCGCCGCCAGGACCGCCTCGTCCCACACCTTCGAGCCCGACTCGGTGGAGACCACCGTGCCCAGAATCTGCCCGTCCTTGCCCACGGTGATCTGCACCACCGTGCGCTGGCCCGGCTTGGGGACATGCTTGCCCGCGGGCGGCCGGTGGTGCTTGGCCACCTTCTCGAAGAACTTCTTCTGGTAGCTGGCGTCCGTGAAGTCGGCCTGGAAGAACATGTTGAACTGCGTGCGCCCCCCAGCGGCCCAGGCGGGCGGGGCCACGGTCAGCGACAACGCGAAAATGGCGAGCACGAGGAGATGGAGGCGGGACATAGGTCCAGCTAGATTGCCCTACTCGCGCCCTCTCGCGCGAGAGCGACAGGGAATGGGGGAACGGTGCCAACGGCGGGCGGTCCATTAGTCCTGGCCATCGATCTGGGGACCTCGGCGGTCAAGCTGGCGGCCATCAGCCTGCGCGGCGCCATCGTCGCCAGCCAGGTAGAGCCTACGCAGCTCTGCCTGCTCCCTGATGGGGGCGCCGAGCAGGACCCCGAGGACTGGTGGAGCGCCATCGTCCGGGGCACCCGGCGCATGCTCGACAGCGGCGCGGTGTCCGCGGGCGACTTCGTCGGCGTCAACTGCAGCGCCCAGTGGGCCGGCACCGTCGCGGTGGACCAGCAGGGCCGCCCCCTGCGCCCCGCCATCATCTGGATGGACTCGCGCGGCGCCTCCCACGTGCGGCGCGCGGCGCATGGCTTCCTGCCCATCGAGGGCTATGGCCTGCGCAAGCTCATCACCTGGATCCGGCTCACCGGCGGCGCGCCGAGCATGTCCGGCAAGGATGCGGTCGGCCACATCCTGTTCCTCCAGGAGTCCTTCCCGGACGTCTACCGCAACACCTACAAGTTCCTCGAGCCCAAGGACTGGCTCAACCTGAAGCTGTCGGGCCGGTTCGCCGCCTCGTATGACTCGATCAACGTGCACTGGGTCACCGACAACCGGGACCTGTCCCAGGTGCGTTACGACGAGCGGCTGCTGCGCATCTCCGGGCTGCCCCGCGAGAAGCTGCCGGACCTGATTCCCGCCGCCACCGTGTTGGGCCCGCTGAGCCCCGAGGCCTCGCGGGCGCTGGGCCTGGGCGAGCAGGTTCAGGTGGTAACGGGCGCCCCGGACATCCTCGCCGGCGCGGTGGGCTCGGGCGCGGTGCGCGACTTCGAGGCCCACCTGTGCATCGGCACCTCCGCGTGGCTGAGCTGCCACGTGCCCCACAAGAAGACCGATCTGCTGCACCAGATGGGCACCATGCCCTCGGCGCTCCCGGGGCGCTACCTGCTCGTCAATGAGCAGGACTCGGCCGGCGTCTGCCTCGCCTCGCTCAAGAACCTGCTCTTCGACGCCCCGGGCGCCACCGCCCCTGCCCCGCCCGCGGACATCTACGAGGCCATGGAGCGCGAGGCCGGGCGCGTTCCCGCCGGCAGCGATCAGCTCATCTTCATGCCGTGGCTCAACGGCGAGCGCTCGCCCATGGAGGACCGGCTGGTGCGCGGCGGCTTCTTCAACCAGTCGCTCCAGACGACCCGGGGGCACATGATTCGCGCGGTGCTCGAGGGCGTGGCCTACAACGCCCGGTGGCTGCTCAAGTACGTGGAGCCCTTCATCGGCCGGAAGCTGGACGGCATCCGTCTGATTGGCGGCGGCGGACGCTCGAAGCTGTGGTGCCAGATCCTCGCCGACGTGCTGGACCGGCCCATTCACCAGGTAGACGAGCCGGTGATGGCCAACGCCCGGGGCGCCGCGTTCCAGGCGGGCCTGGCACTGGGGCACCTCACGGTGGGGGAGATTCCCAACCTGGTCCCCATTGCCCGTACCTACACGCCCGACCCCAAGCACCGCGGGCTCTATGACGAGCTGTTCGGCGAGTTCTTGAACCTCTACAAGAGCAACAAGGCCATCTTCGCGCGGCTCAACCGCGACCGCGGCTCCTGAAGCCCGGCACGCGGACCTGTTCCCGATTAAGGAAGGAAGCCATGGCGCTGCCTGATCTCGACCTGCTGACCTACCTGCCTCCCCGGCTGCTCGCGGTGGCCGAGCGGTACCTCAAGGCCATACCGCTGGTGCGCAACCGCCTCGACAAGGAGACCGGCTCGCTGCTCGCCGACCTGGAGAGCAGCCTCAAGCCCTACCGCGAGAAGGTGCCCACCTTCGACCGGCTTCCCGCGCAGGGGCGCCCGCGCGAGGAGGTGCTCCGGGAACTGGAGCAGCTGGAGACACTGGAGCAGGACCGGTGGAAGCAGGGGCGCGTCTCGGGCGCCGTGTACCACGGGGCCGAGGACCACATCGGCTTCGTCAACCGGGTGTACGCCCTGCACTCGCAGAGCAACCCCCTGCACGCCGACCTGTGGCCCAGCGCCACCAAGTTCGAGGCAGAGGTGGTGGCGATGACCGCGAACATGCTCGGCGCCACCGAGGCCAACGCGGGCAAGCCTTCCGAGGAGCACATCTGCGGCTCGCTCTCCTCCGGCGGCACCGAGAGCATCATGCTGGCGATGAAGACGTACCGGGACTGGGCCCGCGCCACGAAGCGCATCACCCGGCCCGAGATGGTCGCGCCCTCCAGCGCGCACCCGGCGTTCGACAAGGCCGCGCACTACTTCGGCATCAAGCGGGTGCGGGTGCCCGTGGCCCCGGACTACCGCGCCGACGTGGCCGCCACGCGCAAGGCGATCAACCGCAACACCATCGTGGTTATCGGCTCGGCGCCCTCGTTCCCCCATGGCGTCATCGATCCCATCGAGGAGCTGTCGGAGCTGGCGCGCAAGCGCGGCATCGGGTTCCACACGGACGCGTGCCTGGGAGGCTTCGTGCTGCCGTGGGCGAAGCGGCTGGGCTACCCGGTGCCGCCGTTCGACTTCCGGCTGCCCGGGGTGACGACGATGTCCGCGGACACCCACAAGTTCGGCTACGCCGCCAAGGGCACCTCGGTGGTGCTGTACCGGAGCACGGAGCTGCGCTCGCACCAGTACTTCACCGCCACCGAGTGGCCAGGCGGCATCTACTTCTCGCCCACGTTCTCGGGCAGCCGTCCGGGCGGGCTCATTGCCGCCGCCTGGGCCACGCTGGTGACGATGGGCGAAGAGGGCTACCTGGAGGCCTCGCGGCGCATCCTCGAGACGGCCACCGCCATCAAGCGCGGCATCCAGGCCATGCCCGACCTGTACGTGCTGGGTGACCCGCTGTTCGTCATCGCCTTCGCCTCGCGCACGGTGGACATCTTCAAGGTGATGGAGCGCATGAGCCACCAGGGGTGGAACCTCAATGGGCTACACAAGCCTTCAGCGGTGCATCTGTGCGTGACCCTGCGACACACCCAGCCCGGAGTGGCGGATCAGTTCCTGGCGGATCTGCGGGAGGCGGTGGAGCACGTGCGCGCCCATCCCAGCGAGAAGGGGACGATGGCGCCCGTGTACGGCATGGCCGCCTCGGTGCCATTCCGCGGGCTGCTCAGTGATCTGCTCAAGAAGTACATGGATCTTCTCTATAAGGTCTAAAGTCTGAACTGTGCTCGACCTCCTCTCCCTGGCACGGGCGGCTCGTGGGCTCTCCAGCGAGCTGCCCCTGGTAGATGTGCCTCAGACGATCCTGCGCATCGTCCGGGAGAGCACGGGAGCTCAGTACGCCGCGCTCCTGGACTTCATCGAGGGCCAGGGGTGGATCATCGTCTGCCAGCCAGAGGACGCGCAGCGCACCACCGCCGAGCTGTCCTCCCACGTGCTGCGGCTGGCGCGCACCAGCCAGGCCCCCGTGCTACTCGCCGAGGCACAGTGCCATCCCCTGGCCTACCGCGGCCGTCAGCATGGGCTGCTCTACCTGGAGCGGCCCGTGGGGAGCGAACCGCTGGATGAGCTGCGCCAGGGTGTGCTCGAGCTGCTCGTCACCCAGGCCACGCTCGTCCTGGACAATGCCCGCCTGCACCAGCACCTGACCGCGCAGAACCAGGCCGAGCAGCTCTCTCGCCGGGAGACGCTGGCCGTCTGGCGCCAGTTGCAGGAGCTCATCGACCACGCCCCCGCCGCCATCTATGTGAAGGACCGCGAGGGCCGCTACCTCATCGTCAACAACCGGTTCGAGTCCGCCTATGGCGCTCCACGCTCGCAGATCATCGGCCGCGGTGACATCGAGCTGATCTCCCAGCACGCCGCGGAACTGATGGAGAATGACCGGCGCGTGCTCGCCCAAGGCACCACCTGTCAGTTCGAAGAGAGCCTGATGCTGCACGGCGAGCTGCGGACGTTCGTCTCGGTGAAGTTTCCCCTGCGTGGGGAGGATGGAAGCATCCATTCCGTGTGTGGCATCTCCACGGACATCACCGATCGCAAGCGGGCCGAGCTGGCGCTGCAGCAGGTCAATGAGCAGCTGGAGCAGCGGGTGGCCGAGCGCACCACGCAGCTGCACTCCGCGCAGCGGGAGCTGCTGGATCGCGCCCGGCACGCGGGCATGGCCGAGATCGCCAGCAGCATCCTGCACAACCTGGGCAACGCGCTCACCGGCATCACCGTGAGCAGCGCGCTGCTGCGCGAGCGCATTCAAGGCCTGCCCATCGGCTCGCTGGAGCGGCTGGGGGCGCTGCTGGATCGCTCCCCCGAGGCGCTGGCGGCGTTCCTGGCTCAGGACGAGAAGGGCCGGCACGTGCCCGAGTTCGTGAAGAAGCTGGGCACGCGGTTCGCCGAGGAGCGGCAACTGCTGCTCGAGGAGTGCGCCGCGATGGCCGGGAAGGTGGAGCACGCCAACAGCGTCATCGCCACCCAGCAGACCTATGCGCGCAACCGCATCACCCTGCGGGAGAACCTGCGGCTGAGCGAGCTGGCCGAGGATGCGCTGCGGCTGGCGGGCTTCTCGGAGGGCTTCGACGAGCTCATCCAGCGCGAGTATGGGAACGAGGAGCCGGGGCTGTACGAGCGCCACGTCATCATGCAGATCCTGGTCAACCTGCTGGCCAACGCGAGGAACGCGGTGCGCGAGCGGGGCGACGGGCCTGTGCCCCGCATCACGATCGCGGTGCACCAGAACGAGCAGCGCACCTCGGTGACGGTGAGCGACAACGGAGTGGGGTTCGACGAGCGCGTCAAGGCGCGGCTGTTCACCTACGGGTTCACCACGCGCCCCAAGGGACACGGCTTCGGGCTGCACAGCGCCGCGCTGAGCGCCCAGTCGCTCGGTGGCCACATCGATGCGTACAGCGACGGGCCCGGGAAAGGCGCGCGGTTCGAGCTCATCCTGCCGCGCACCCGGTCCGAGTAGCCGGCCGCAGGGCGTGTCTTCAGTCCTCGGCCGGCAGCTCCCGCGTCATCTCGATCATCGTCGGACGCCAGCCCAGCCGCGCGAAGAAACGCTGCGCCGCCTCGTTCTTCGCCGCCGTCATGAGAATGACCCGGGGCACTCCCAGCTCGGTGAACTTCCGCAGCAGCGCCTCGGCCAGCAGCGTCCCCGCCCCCGAGCCTCTCGCGGACTCCTCCACCCAGATGTCATGCAGTCCGCCGTGGCTGTCTCGCAGCGTGGACCAGTCCCGGGCCTCCACCCGCGCGTAGACGTAGCCGATCACCTCTCCGTCCCGCTCCGCCACCAGCACCACCGCTTCCTTCGCCTTCAATTCCTTGCCCAGCCACCAGCGGTAGCCCGCCTCCACGTCCTCTGGGAGCATGAAGCGCTGGGCATCGAAGCCGTGGTGCTGCCGCACGAGCGCGGCGCCCATGCGGCCCAGCGCCTGGGCATCCGCGGGCCGGGCGGGACGGACAGTGATCGTCATGGCCAGGCCCCTACGCGCGCGAGAACGCCTCGCTCACGATGGCGCGGGCCTCCTCCACCACCGCGTCCAGGTGCGCCTTGTCGCGGAAGCTCTCCGCGTAAATTTTGTACACGTCCTCCGTGCCCGAAGGCCGTGCCGCGAACCAGCCGTTCTCCGTCACCACCTTCAGCCCGCCGATCTCCGCGTTGTTGCCCGGCGCCTTCGTCAGCCGCTGGGTAATGGGTTCGCCCGCCAGCGTGGTCGCCTTCACCGCCTCGGGAGACAGCTTCTTGAGCACCGCCTTCTGCGCGGAGGTGGCCGGCTGATCGATGCGCGTGTACAGCGGCGCGCTGAACCTCGCCGTCAGGTCCTGGTAGTGCGCCCCCGGATCCTTCCCCGTGCGCGCCAGGATCTCCACCGCCAGCAGGTCCAGGATGATGCCGTCCTTGTCCGTGGACCACACCGTGCCGTCTCTCCGCAGGAACGACGCGCCCGCGCTCTCCTCGCCGCCAAAGCCCAGCGAGCCGTCCAAGAGCCCGTCCACGAACCACTTGAAGCCCACCGGCACTTCCACCACCCGGCGGTTCAAGTCTTTCGCCACCCGGTCGATCATGCTGCTGCTCACCAGCGTCTTGCCCACCGCCGCCCCGGCCTTCCACCCCGGCCGGTTGCGGAACAGGTAGGAGATGGCCACCGCCAGGTAGTGGTTGGGGTTCATCAGCCCCACGCTGCGCGTGACGATGCCGTGCCGGTCCGAGTCCGTGTCGTTGCCGAAGGCGATGTCGTACCGGTCCTTCAGCGCCACCAGGCTCGCCATGGCGTACGGCGACGAGCAGTCCATGCGGATCTTCCCGTCATGGTCCAGCGTCATGAACCGGAACGTCGGGTCCACCTTCGGGTTCACCACCTGCAGGTTCAGCCCGTACCGCTCCGCGATCGGCTTCCAGTAGTCCAGGTTCGAGCCACCCAGCGGATCCGCGCCGATGGA
This sequence comes from Myxococcaceae bacterium, assembly GCA_036389955.1. Lineage (GTDB taxonomy): Bacteria > Myxococcota > Myxococcia > Myxococcales > Myxococcaceae > DATHBR01. The sequence goes on along the minus strand of DASVVJ010000149.1, from coordinate 16,998 downwards.
CAGCTTCGCCCCCCGGATGACCTCCAGGTCCACCACGTTGGCCAGGTCCGCCACGTACGGCGTCACGAAGTCATACGTGCGCAGGTGGGCCGCCGCCCGCGCCCGCTCGTACGGCATGCGCTGCACGCCCGTGTTGCCGCCGCCGAGCAGCTCGTTGGCGCGCTTCTCGATCCAGGCGGTGATCTTCGTGTCCGCCGGGCCACCGTTGGGCGGGTTGTACTTGATGCCCCCGTCCTCCGGCGGGTTGTGCGAGGGCGTAATCACGACGCCATCCGCCAGCCCCGTACTCCGCCCCCGGTTGTAGGTGAGGATGGCGTGCGAGATGACCGGCGTGGGCGTGGCGCCGTCCGTATAGCGCACCTCCACCCCGTTGGCCGCCAGCACCTCGAGCGCCGTGCGCTGCGCGGGCTCGGACAGGGCATGCGTGTCCATGCCCAGGAAGAGCGGGCCGTCGATGCGCTCCTGCTTGCGGTACTCGCAGACGGCCTGCGTCACCGCGAGGATGTGCGCCTCGTTGAAGCTGCGCCGGGCCGCCGAGCCGCGGTGGCCCGAGGTACCGAAGGCAACCCGTTGCTCGGGCTCCCGGACGTCCGGCTGATCCGCGTAGTACTGCTTGCGCAGCGTCTCGGGGTTGATGAGGAAGGAGTCAGGCGGGGGCTTGCCAGCGAGAGGATGGGGCACGAGCAAGGATGATACGTACCGCACGCTCCCCGTCAGGCGAGAAGTGGCGTTGAGGCGGAAAAACGTCCACTTTCAGGGGGTTGCGAAGCCCTGCAATCGCGGGGCCTTTCGATCGTAAGGTTGGGGAGGGCCACTCGGGGGCCCCCTAAGGAGCCGGTGCCCATGAAGAAGTTGCTGGTGTTCGTCGTGCTGCTGGCCGTGGGGGCTGGGGCCGCGTATCACTTCGGCCTCCTGAATCGCCTGGGCCTGGGCGTCAATCGCGTCATCCCCAAGGACCCCGCGCTGCTGGCCTACTTCGGGCCGGACTCCCGCGAGCTGCTGCTGTTGCAGACCACGGAGTTCAACCTCCGCTTCTCCGAGGAGTCTCAGCGCCAGTTCGAGCAGGACTGGAAAGAGTTCCACGCGAAGACGGGCATCAACGTGGCCCGGGACGTGGACGCCGTCGCCGTGGCGGATGGGCTCGCCGCGGTCCGGGGCCGCTTCGACTGGAAGAAGCTCTCGGCCTACCTTCAGACGGAGGGCTACACGCTGACCGAGCTCGCGGGCGAGCCCGGCGCGGTGAAGGCCGCGGCGGCGGATCTGGTCCTGGATGGGAATTACCTGCTCATTGGCCCCCAGGGCACGCTCGAGCGCGCCATCGCCCGCAAGCGCAAGGGCGAGGGGCTCAACGACAGCAGCTCGCTGGTGAAGGCCATCGACGAGCTGGGTTGGAAGCACGCCATCGTGGGCGGCATCGTGGGCGGCTCGCGCCTGGTGGGCGACGGGCCCCAGGCGAAGGTGAGCTCCGCGCTGGGAGCGATTGACGCCAACGAGCAGGGCGTGGAGCTGCGCGCCATCGCCGACGCCGGCAGCAAGGCGGAGAACCAGGCGCTGCTCGTCACCCTGGAGGTGATGCGCAAGGCCGTGCTGCTCGAGGCCACCCTGAACCCGCTGTCCGAGACGCGCCCGCTGCGCGAGTCGCTGGAGAAGGCCACGCTGGAGGTGGATCCGCAGGGGCGCCTTCGCGGCAGCATGCTCGTTCCCCACGCCGCGATGGGCCAGGCCTCCTCGAACCTCTCTCCGTCCAAGCTGGCCAATGCCTCGCGCACCCTGGACATGGAGAAGGAGGTCGAGTCGCCCGCGCCGCAGCCTCCGGCTCCGCCGGCAGCGGGCGCCTCCGGGGCGGTGACGCCTGCGGTGACGCCGGTGGTTGCCGCGCCGTACACCCCGGACTGGAAGCCGCCGGTGTTCGCCCTGTTCCTGCTCGTGCTCGCCCTGGTGACCAAGGGCGCCGCGGAGCGGCCGGGCCTGTTCAACGTCCTGCTCCACCCGCTCTTCCTGGTGCCGTTCCTCGTCTCCACGCTCGGCGTGTTCGTGTTCCGGTGGACGGGGCACTCGGGCGGCGCGTTCGACATCCTCGCCCGGCCCATGCCCGAGTGGCACCGCTTCCTCTCCTTCGAGGTGGCCCAGCCCGTGGCCCTGAGCGCCGCCATTCCCATGCTGTTCGGCATCATCTCCGGGCCCGTGGCCCTGCTGCGGCGCTTCGCCTCCGGGCTCGGCGTGGGCTTCAGCGCCTACCTCGCGGTGATGGCCATGGCGGGCACCAGCCTTCCGCTCATTCCTCCGGCGTATACGCTGTACTGGTATGCCGGCAACGCGGTGGCGGCGCTGCTCATCGCCCGCCTCACCCTGCCCTCGCGCCGCAGCGCGAAGCCGTCCGCTCAGCGCCCCATCCGCTGAGGCGCGGGCAAAAAAAGAGCACTGCCCTCGTGGCCGGTCGGGAGAGCCACGGGGGCAGTGCGTAGGTGTTATAGGTATGGAGATTCTCGAAAATGGCCGGATGGAAGTTGCGTGGCCTCAGCGGTCCACGCTCCAGGCCTGCTCCACCAGGGCTTCCAGCGAGTGGGGCAGCTCCTGCCAGCCCCTGGCCACCGTGGTTCCCATCGTGCGCCGGCGGATGAAGGTTCTCAGCACGTCTCGCACCTTGTTGGCCTCCAACCCCTGAGCCAGCTTCTCCGCCCGGTGGGCCCTCCGCTTCAGGCGCTCCCACTCCGCGTCCTCCAGCTGCCGCACATCGTCCGCCTTGTCCGGCCGCAGCGTGCGCCACAGCTCGTGGGCCAGCTCCAGCAGCCCCGCCCGCGCATCACTCACCGTCGCCGAGGCCGCCAGCCGGGCCTCCGGCTCGCGTTCCCTCGCGCTCAGCCAGCAGGCCAGCTCCAGCCGCTCGGCTTCGGTGGGCACCAGGGGGAAGAACTGGGTGCGCACCAGCGCCTCCAGCCGCTTGCGTGCCGCCACCCGCCAGTACTCCGCATGCAGCAGCAGCTCGGGGCCCGTACTCGGAGGCTGGGCCGGCACCCACTCGGCGCGCTTGCGCAGCCCCACCGCCAGGCCTCCCGTCCGGTCCACCCGCGCCAGCCGGGACCAGGCCGCCGCCAGCGCCGCCTCGCCCCGGGCCCACTCCCGGCGCAGCGCCTCGCCCTGCTCGGCGGACCATGCCAGCGGCGCTTCCGGGTCCATCTCCTGGGCGAAGAGGGATTCCAGCAGCCGGCCGAACGCCGCCAGCTCCTTCACCGTGGGCAGCGTCTGCGGCAACAACTCCAGCGCCGTGGCTTCCCGCTGAGGGGGTGGTACCTCACGCGGCGTGGTGAGGATCTTCTCCTCCAGCGCCTTCAGCAATTCGGGCAGCGGCTCCTCTTCACGGCGCGAGAGCCGCTGGGCCAGGCCCTTCGCCAGCTTCTGCCGCAGCGCCTGTACGTCCTTCAGGAACTGCACCGTGGGGCTGCGCTCGGGCCAGCTCTCCGCCTGGGCCCGGCGCAGCGCCGAGGCCAGCGTCTCCTCCACCCGCCCGTGGGCCTCCAGCGCCTCGCGCAGCAGCCCCAGCTCCGTGCGTGCCCGCTCCTCCCACGCCCGTGCGCCCAGCCACTCCACCAGCTTGCGGTAGCGCTGCTGCGCCGCCTCGAGCAGCTCCGCCCTGCCCTCCAGCCGCAGCCGGTACTCGTCCACGGGCTTTGCCATCGCCGCGCGCTCCCCTCCCGCCGCCGCTCAGGGCTGGCCGAGCACTTCCAGCGCCGCCGTCGTCAGCGCCGTCACCCCGGTGCGCAGCGTGCGCTCCCGGTCCGGCGCGAACACCGGCGAGTGCAGCGAGGGCAGCGTCGCTCCCGCCTTCTGCGCCTCCTGGTGCTTGGCCGGGTCCACCGTGCCGATCCACAGCAGCGCCGCCGGCACGCCCGCCCGCCCGTACTCGGAAAAGTCCTCTCCGCCCATCACCGGCGAGGCCTCCTTCACGTTCTGCGTCCCCAGCACCCGGCCAACTGCGCCCACCACCCTCCGGGTGAGCTCCGGGTCATTATAGGTCGCCGGAGTGCCCTCGGTGATCTTCACCTCGGGCGGACGCGGCGAGCCGGCCGCCAGCGACTCTCCCTTCGCGATGCGCTCGATGGCGGCGAGGATCTGCGCGCGGACCTCCGGCTTGTAGGTGCGCACGGTGATCTGCAGCTTCGCCTCGTCCGGGATGATGTTGTGCTTGGTGCCCGCGTGAATGGAGCCCACCGTCACCACCGCCGGCTCCAGTGGGTTGCGCTCGCGGCTCACGATCGTCTGCAGGGACACCACGTACCGCGCCGCCAGCAGCACGGGATCCACCGTGGTGTGCGGGTAGGCCCCGTGGCCGCCCTTGCCGTAGAGCGTCACGTCCACCGAGTCCACGCTCGCCAGCGCGAAGCCGGGCACGTACTCCACCGTACCGGACGCCGCCGTGGACGAGTTGTGCACCGCCAGCGCGAAGTCCGGCTTGGGGAAGCGCTTGAACAGGCCCGCCTTCAGCATCGTCGCCGCGCCCTGGCCCAGCTCCTCGGCCGGCTGGCCCACCATCATCACCGTGCCCTTCCAGTGGGCCTTGGACTTCGCCAACAGCGTGGCCACCCCCGTCCACACGGACATGTGCATGTCATGCCCGCACGCGTGCATCACCGGCACCGTCTTGCCCTCGTGATCCTTCGCCGTCACCTTGCTGGAGTAGGGCAGCCCCGTCTTCTCCTCCACCGGCAGCGCGTCCAGGTCCGTGCGCACCATCACCGTGGGGCCCGGGCCGTTGCGCAAAATGCCCACCACTCCGTGGCCGCCCACCTTCTGGGTCACCTCGAAGCCCAGCGCGCGCAGCTTCGCCGCCAGCTTCGCCGCCGTCTTCTCCTCCTGCATGGACAGCTCGGGCGTCTGGTGCAGATCCCGGTAGAGCGCGTCCAGCTCGGGGTAGAGTCCCTCCAGGTCCTGCAGCACCCGCGGCGTCGCGGCTCCCGGCTCCGCGGCGAGCGCGCCGCGACCAACCATGAGAAGAGTGAGGGCCCACCAGGTAGACCGTCGAGACACGCGTCCTCCGTTGAGGGGCAAGGGGGCGCGATTACACCACAGCGTCTGCTCGTGAGCGTGGGCGGCTCGACTCACCAGGTCCTCTATTTCACCCTCAGTCCGGTTGCAGTAGCGTTCGCCGCCATGCGCTCTTGGTGGGTCCTGTGTCTGCTGCCCGTGCTGAGCTGGGCCGAGCCGTTGAAGCTCGCCGTGCCCGGCATCACCGTCGTGGACATGGAGTCGCAACAGGCCATTTTCCTGTCGGAGCACCTGTCTCAGCAGCTCTCCGACGAGGGCGCGGAGGTGGCCAACGCCCAGGACCTCATCGTGGTGCTGGGCATGGAGCGCCAGCGCCAGCTGCTGGGGTGCACCGGCCGCAAGTGCGCCACCACGCTCACCGACGCGGTCGACGTGGACGCCCTGGTGATGGGCGATGTCGCCAAACTGCCCAAGGACCGCTACCAGCTCAACCTGCGCATGCTCGACGCCACCAAGGGCACGCGCGTGAAGACCTACAGCCGGCGCGTGGCGGGCTACGAGGCCCTGCTCGACGAAATCGAGAAGGCGGCCAAGCAACTGGTGACGGCGGGCAACAAGAAGTTCGGGAAGACCTCGACGCCGGTGGTGAAGCCCCCGCCGCCGCCCGTGGTGGAGGAGCCGCCTCCGCCACCGCCCGTGGTGGAGCAGCCTCCGCCGCCTCCTCCGGAGCCGGTGGTGAAGCCGGAACCCGCGCCGGCGCCTCCGCCTCCTGCTCCCGTGAAGTACGAGGTGAAGGGCGGTGGGGTGCGGCGGTGGGCCTGGGTGCCCGCTTCGTTGGGGGGCATCGTCCTGGGAGGCGGGCTCGTCTTCTGGAGCACGTCGGAGGCGAAGTACCAGCAGCTCAAAGACGGCAAGCCCCGCTCCCGGGAGGACTCCGTGAAGCTCAAGAATGACGGCGAGCGCGAGCAGACCCTGGCCCGGGTGGGGATGGGCATGGGCGGTGCGCTGCTGCTGACGGGCGCGGCCATGGCCTTCTTCGGAGACGCGCCCCAGGCGGTGCCTCAGGTGGCCATGGGACGGGACCATGTCTCGGTGGGACTGGCAGGAGAGTTGCCATGGTGAAGGCCCGCGGCCTGATGCGCGGAGGAGGGTGGGGAGGATGGCTCTTCCTGCTGGCGCTCTCGGGCTGCCGGATCTTCGAGGTGCCGGATCAATCGTGTGAGGCAGACAGTGAGTGGGTAGGTCCCTGCCCCGTGGATGCCGGCAATGGCGATGGCGGCGGGACTGGCACGGACGGTGGCGGCACCGGGACGGATGGCGGCGGGACTGGCACGGACGGTGGTGGTACCGGTACGGATGGCGGCCCGACGGGCACGGACGGCGGGTCCACCGGCCCCGATGCGGGCACTCAATCCGACGCTGGGACTCAGCCTCAAACCGACGCCGGGACTCAGCAACCGTTCGATGCCGGGACTCAGCAGCCGGTCGACGCCGGGACTCAGCAACCCTTCGACGCTGGCACTCAGCAGCCGTTCGACGCTGGCACTCAGCAACCGTTCGACGCCGGCACTCAGCCTCAAGCCGACTCAGGTATTCCGGGTCCGTTTGACGCGGGGACTGACGAGTTGGATGCGGGCACCGATACCACCGGTCGCCTCGACGGCGGCCCCAGGACCGTCTTCGACGACGCGGGAGTCATCATCGCTGACGAGTTGCCCATCGGAGACTGCTCCGGCGGCCTGTGCCTGCGGCACAAGTACACGCTCAGCCCCGCGAGCGACGGCTTCAACGGGCTGTGGATCTTCGATCCGTACGACGTCTACCTGGCCCACACCGAGAGCGCTCAGGTGGTGCAGTTCAACGAGAGCTTCACGCCCACCACCGCGCCCGTGGGCTCCAGCCCGTACCAGCTCCACGGCACCACTCCCGACAACCTCTGGGCCATCAACCCGCCCGAAGACGAACCCACGGGCCGCACGCCGGTCTCCCGCTTCGATGGCCAGAGCTGGGCTGCCGTTCCCGCGCCCAACACGGGCCCGTCCATCCGGCCTCCCGCGCTCTTCACTGGGCCGGGTGCCACCTGGGCCGCGGGCTCGCACGGCGGAGCGCTGCGCTGGGATGGCTCCACGTGGCACGCCGAGCACCCGTCGGGCACCGCCCGGGGCAGCATGCAGGCCTTCTGGAGCAACACCTCCGAGCCACTCTTCGCCGTCGGCTCCGTCCGCGGCATCGGGCTCCCTGCTGAACTCGGTGCGTACTGGCAGCGCCAGACCAATGGCACCTGGGCCGGTCCCTTCCCGCTCTCCACGCCGGGAGAACTCGTCCCCGCGCTGCGCGCCATCTCGGGCCCGGGCCCGGACCACCTCTACGCCGTGGGCGGCAAGACCGTGCTGCGGTGGACCGGTACCACCTGGGTTCCCGAAGCCCTGCCCTCCACCCTGCCCGAGGGCTGCCAGCTCTCGGACGCCCAGGATGTGTGGGTGAAGTGGGACGGCACGGACGTGTGGGTTACCTTCGATACCGCCTGCGTGCTGCGCAAGAAGGACGGCATCTGGGCCGCGCAGCTGCTGCCCGTGCTGCCCACCTTCCAGGCCCGGCAGGTGGAGGGCTTCCACGAGGCGGACGGCAAGACGGTGGACCTGTGGTTCACCGGCTACCAGCCCGAGGGCCTCACGCCGGGAGCCGCCGCGTACCACTTCACGCTGAACGGACCGTAGCCCCTCGCCTCAAGGAGCCCCGATGCTCGCAGGCCGGATGATGGACTTCCCGCTCACCCTCACCCACTTCCTCGAGCGGGCCCGCACCTTCCACGGCGCCTCGGAGGTCGTCAGCCGGCGGCCGGACCGCTCGCTGCACCGCTACACCTACGCGGACTTCCACCGCCGCGTGAGCCGGCTCGCCCACGCGCTGACCCGGCTGGGGGTGAAGCCGGGAGACCGCGTGGCCTCGCTGTGCTGGAACCACCACCAGCACCTGGAGCTCTACTTCGCCGTGCCCGCCATGGGCGCGGTGATCCACACCCTCAACCTGCGCCTGCACCCGAACGACCTGGGCTACATCGCCCACCACGCCAAGGACCGCGTCCTGGTGGTGGACCGCTCGCTGCTGCCGCTGTTCGAAAAGTTCCAGGCCACGGTGCCCTCCATCGAGCACGTCATCGTCGTCCCGGACGAGGGCCCCGCCCCCAGCGGACGGCTGGACTATGAGCAGCTGCTGGCGGCCGAGCCGGACACCTTCGACTTTCCCCAGTTCGAGGAGCGGGCCGGAGCGATGCTCTGCTACACCTCGGGCACCACCGGCAACCCCAAGGGCGTGCTCTACAGCCACCGCTCCATCGTGCTGCACACCCTGGCCTCGTGCATGGGAGACGTGCTCGGGGTGGGCGAGTCGGACGTGGTGATGCCCGTGGTGCCCATGTTCCACGCGGCCGCCTGGGGCCTGCCCTTCGACGCGGTGGCCACCGGCGCGAAGCTCGTCATGCCCGGGCCGCACCTGGATCCGCCCTCGCTGCTGGAGCTGATGGCCCAGGAGCGCGTCACCCTGGCCGGCGGTGTGCCCACCATCTGGCTCGGCATCCTGGCGCTGCTGGACAAGGAGCCCAAGCGCTGGGACCTGAGCGCCATGCGCTCGATGATCATCGGCGGCTCGGCGGCGCCGCCCGCGCTCATCGACGGCTTCCTCCAGCGGCACGGGCTGCTGGTGACGCACGCGTGGGGCATGTCCGAGATGAACCCGGTGGGCACTGTCGCCCGGCTGAAGCGCCACCACACGGGCACGGACGATGCAACGAAGCTCGCACTGCGCTCCAGCCAGGGCTACCCGGTGCCCTTCGTGGAGCAGCGCCACGTGAGCGACACGGGCCAGGTGCTGCCCTGGGACGGCAAGACGATGGGGGAGCTGGAGGTGCGCGGCCCGTGGGTGGCCTCGTCGTACTTTGGCGACGAGGGCAAGGACCGCTTCACCCGGGACGGCTGGTTCAAGACGGGAGACGTCGTCACCATCGACGCCGAGGGCTACATGCGCATCACGGACCGGTCCAAGGACGTGATCAAGTCCGGCGGTGAGTGGATCAGCTCCGTGGCCCTGGAGAACGCGCTGATGGCGCACCCGGCGGTGCTCGAGGCCGCGGTGTTCGCGGGGCGCCATCCCCAGTGGGACGAGCGGCCGCTGGCGGCGGTGGTGCTCAAACCGGGGCAGAGCGCCACGGACAAGGAGCTGACGGCCCACCTGGAGCAACACTTCGCGAAGTGGTGGCTGCCGGACGCGTTCCTCTTCGTGCCGCAGATCCCCCGCACCTCCACGGGCAAGTTCCTCAAGACGAAGCTGCGCGAGGACTTCGGCGACCACCTGCTGAAGCAGCCTCCCGGGTAGCCCCAGTGCTCAGTTGTTGGCCGCGCCCGCGATGATCCAGGAGCGGATGCGGGTGATGTAGCCCGGGTTCGTGTCGAAGAACGCCGGGTTGTTCTGCGGCATCCGGTTGCCGCAGTTGGCGGAGCTGATCTTCCGCACCAGCAGCGAGCTGTCCGGCAGGCCCGCTCTCACGCGCCGCAGCGCACCGCACGAGGTGTTGTTGGCATTGTTGGTGTTGACGAGCTGCGTATAGGAGCTGCCCTGCAGCAGGTTCAGCCCGCCGCTGGGCGAGGTGCTGTCGTGGCAGCTCGTGCACGCCTGGGTCCAGATGGGCTGAATGTGGGTGCCATACCGGGGCACGGTGATCTGCACGTTCACCGAGCGCGTCACGGTGGCCACGCCATCGGACACCGCCACCTGCACCGCCACGGTGCGGGTCGCGTTCGAGGTGACCTCCGCGGATCGCCAGCTCGCTGCAGAGGTGTTCCCGTTGGTGAAGGCGCCCAGGCCCGTGGGGTTCGTGCTCCAGGAGTATGTCAGCGAGTCTCCATCCGGATCCGTGGCGCCAATGGTCAGGTTGACCGAGTCGCCCGAGACCACGGTGGTGGTCCCGCCAATCGCGGCGTCCACCGTGGGGGCGCGGTTGGCGCTGGCGACATTGGCCACCGTCACCTGCACCGAGCCCACCGTGGAACCGCCCTTGCCATCGGCGACAGTGACCTGAAGCGTGAAGACCGTCTGGGCCGAGAGCAGCGGCGCGGTCCACGTCGGGTTCGCCACGGTCGCGCTGCTGAACGCGCCCTGCGGCGAGGCGGGCGAGAGCTGGGTCCAGGAATACGTCAGCGTGTCCCCCTCGGGATCGGTCGCCGTCACCGACAAGGCCGTGCCCTGCCCTTCATTCACAGCAGCCGGGTTGGCGCCCGTTACTGAGACCGCGGGCGGCCGGTTCGCCACCCCCACCGAGAAGGCGACGGGCAGCGAGGTGCTCGTGTTGCCAGCGCCGTCCAGGGCCGCGGCCGTGAGCTCATAGGCCCCTTCCGCCACGGGGCTCGTGTCCCAAACACACGAGAACGTGGACCCCGAGGCCTTCTCCTCGCTGTCCGCGCAGGCCAGATCGCCGGAGATATAGAAGAGCACCTTGGCCACCCGCCCGGAGTTGTCCTCCGCGACGGCATCCAGCTTCCGCTGCCCGGAGATGAACTCCCCCGGGCTCACCCCGCCGGTGATTTCGATGCGGCTGGGCGCCATGAGGTCCTCATTCGGCTCAGGCGGATCCTCCTCCGAGCCACAGCTCATCCACCCCAGCCCCACCAGCGCCACCGCGCAGGACAGCATGGGCCCGGACCACCGAGACAAAGGAGCGCGCCTGGACTCGTGCATGGTTCTCTCTCCGTGGGAACAGCGGGGCTCTAGCACATCCCCCCAGCGCTCTTCATGGGGGGGGTGGCTCGTTGGAGCTCCAGCCATCCCTGTTGCCATGCAGGCCCACACCAGCGGTACAGTCAGGCCTTTCCACAGAGGGGGGTTGAAACATGGGTGGTTCCTCAGGTCCGCTCACCGGGCCAGACTTTGCTCACGGCATCGCGCTCTCGGAGCTGAAGGAGGGCACTCCGCTGCTGGGCCAGGCGGAGGGAGAAGCCGTCGTCCTGGTACGCTCCGGTGAAGAGGTATTCGCCGTGGGAGCCTCGTGCACACACTACGGCGCCCCGCTCGCCGAGGGCATCGTCGTGGACGGCACGCTGCGCTGCCCCTGGCACGGTGCGCGCTTCGACTTGAAGACGGGCAGTGCGGTGGGCCCGCCGGCACTCAGCCCCGTGGCGTGCTTCCAGGTAGAGCGCGAGGGCCCCACCGTGCGGGTACGCGGCAAGCGCGAAGCCGCTCGCCCAGCGAAGCCCGCCGTGGCGCCCTCCTCCGTGGTGGTGGTGGGTGCGGGAGCCGCGGGCGCGGCGTGCGCCGAACTGCTGCGCCGCGAGGGCTACGAGGGCCCCATCACCCTGGTGGGCGCCGAGGAGCCGGGGCCGGTGGATCGCCCCAACCTCTCCAAGGACTACCTGGCTGGCACCGCGCAGGAGGAGTGGATTCCCCTGCGCACCGCGGACTTCTACCGCGAGCTGAACATCGAGCTGGTGGTGAATGATCCGGTGGCCACGCTGGACACGGCGGCCGGCACGGTGCGCCTCACCAGCGGCCGAACGCTGGCGTATGGCGCCCTGCTGCTGGCCACGGGCTCCGAGCCGGTGAAGCTCTCCATCGAGGGCGCGGGCCTGAAGCACGTGCACACCCTGCGCACCCTGGCCGACAGCCGGGCCATCATCGCCCAGGCGGGCACGGCGAAGCGGGCGGTGGTGATTGGCTCCAACTTCATCGGGCTGGAGGCGGCCGCGTCTCTGAGGCAGCGCGGGCTGGAAGTCACCGTGGTGGGGCGGGACACGGCGCCGCTGGCACGCGTGCTGGGCGACGAGTTGGGCCGCTTCCTCCGCCAGGTGCACGAGTCCAAGGGCGTGACGTTCCGGCTCGGGGTGACGCCCACGCGCATCGACGAGCGGCAGGTGACGCTGAGCGACGGCAGCACGCTGCCCGCGGAGCTCGTGGTGGTGGGCGTAGGCGTCAAGCCGCGCACGGCGCTGGCCGAGGCGGCGGGGCTGCGCGTGGACAACGGCATCCTCGTGGATGAGCACCTGCGCACCTCTGCCCCGCGGGTGTGGGCCGCCGGAGACGTGGTGCGCTACCCCTTCAACGGACGCCAGGTGCGCATCGAGCACTGGGTGGTGGCGCAGAACCAGGGCCAGGCCGCCGCGAGGGCGATGCTGGGCCAGGACAAGACCTTCCGCAGCGTGCCCTTCTTCTGGAGCAACCACTACGACGTGCCCCTGGGCTACATCGGCCATGTGGAGCGGTGGGACCGGATGGTGGTGTACGGCAGCCTCGAGGCGAGGGATGCGTGCGTCGCCTACTGGGAGGGCGGCCGCATCCGCGCGGTAGCGACCCTTGGCCGGGACCGCACGCGGCTGCTGGCCGAGGCCGCCATGGAGCGCGGGGACGACCGCGCCCTGGAGCAGATCGTCTCCAGCGCCTGAGCCTGCCTGCCTGCCGCCCCTCCCGGGCTGGAAGCGGAGGGGCGGGTGCTGCACAATCCGGGGTGATGAACCTCGAGCAGGCGATGCAGGACTTCATCCAGCGCACGCCCCTGGCGTGGTTGGGTGTCATCACCGCGGTGGGCTTCGCCTCGATCTACTTCGGCCTTGGAGGGCTGGGGTGGGTGATGTCCCGGCGCGTGCTGCCCCGGTGGGGCGTGGGCCAGGTCATTGACGAGCGGCCCCTGCGGCCCGGCCAGGTGCGCGAGGAGGTGCTCTGGTCGCTGGTGTCCATCGCCATCTTCGGCGGGTACGGCGCGCTCACGCTGTGGCTGGGGACGCGGGGGTTCGCCACGCTCCGGTGGGAGCTGACGGCCACCGGGCTGCTGAGGGATCTGGTGGTGCTGGCGGTGTGGAACGAGGTGCACTTCTACCTGTGCCACCGGGTGCTGCACACCCGCTGGCTGTTTCGGCATGTGCACGCGGTGCACCACCGCTCGCGCACGCCCACCCCGTTCTCCACCTACGCCTTCCACCCGGTGGAGGCCACGCTGCTGGGCAGTGTGATGGTGATGCTCCAGATGTTCTACGACGTGAGCATCTACGGGGCGATCTTCTACCCGCTGGTGAGCCTGACGATGAACACGCTGGGCCACCTCAATTACTCGGTGTGGCCGGGCCACTGGTGGTCCGCGCCGCTGCGGGCCAGCGAGCACCACGGGTTGCACCACCGCAAGGTGCAGGGCAACTACGGCTTCCAGCTTCCCGTGCTGGACCAGGTGCTCGGCACCGAGCTGTCCCCCGCGCTCCCCGCCCCCGCTCCCGAGCCCGCCCGCCCCGCCTGAGCTTCACTTCGGGCCTGCCTATGACATGGCGCGTCAAGGCGTGGCCCCTGGGTGGCAGAGGGGCGCCTTTTGCCTGTGCGCGGCTTGCATCCCACCTGGGGACGTGTGGATAAGGGCGCCATGAACAACACGACCGTACTGGCGTCCTCCGATCGCATCTGGGAGCAGGAGATCATCCCCCAGCTCGAGCGTTACATCCGCATCCCCAACAAGTCTCCGTCCTTCGAGCCCGACTGGGTGAAGAAGGGGCACATGGAGCAGGCGGTGAAGCTCATCGCCGACTGGGCGCAGGGCCAGGCGGCCCACATTCCCGGGCTGAAGGTGGAGGTGGTGCGGCTGCAGAACGAGAAGGGCGAGCCGCGCACGCCGGTCATCTACATGGAGATTCCGGGCGAAGGGAAGGACACGGTCCTGCTCTACGGCCACCTGGACAAGCAGCCGGAGATGACGGGCTGGCGGCAGGGGCTGAGCCCGTGGGAGCCGGTGCGCGAGGGTGACAAGCTCTTCGGACGTGGCGGAGCGGATGACGGGTACTCGGCGTTCGCGTCGCTGGCGGCGATCCGGCTGCTGCGCGAGCAGAAGATCTCCCACTCGCGGTGCGTGGTGCTGATCGAGGCGTGCGAGGAGAGCGGCTCGTATGACTTGCCGGCGTACATCGAGGCGCTGGCGCCGCGGATTGGGCAGCCGAGCCTGGTGGTGTGCCTGGACTCGGGCTGCGCCAACTACGAGCAGCTGTGGATGACGACGAGCCTGCGCGGGCTGGTATCGGGCAACCTGCGGGTGGACATCCTCACCGAGGGCGTGCACTCGGGTGACGCGAGCGGGCTGGTGCCCTCCTCGTTCCGCATCCTGCGCCAGTTGCTGGACCGGGTGGACGACGTGGCCACGGGCCGGGTGCGCGTCGATGCGCTGCACGTGCAGATTCCGCCGGCGCGGCAGGAGCAGGCCAAGGCGGTGGCGCAGGTGCTGGGCACGGAGGTGTACGACCGGTTCCCGTGGGTGCAGGGGGCGCGGCCGGTGAGCAACGACGGCACGGAGCTGATCCTCAACCGCACGTGGCGGCCGGCGCTGTCGGTGACGGGAGCGGAGGGCATGCCGGCGCTGGGCAGCGCGGGCAACGTGCTGCGGCCATACACGTCGGTGAAGCTGAGCATGCGCATTCCTCCGCGGCTGGATCCGAACGTGGCGACGAAGGCGCTCAAGGAGACGCTGGAGAGCAACCCGCCTTACGGAGCGAAGGTGACGTTCGACGGCGAGAAGGCGAGCGCGGGCTGGGATGCGCCGGCGCTGGCGCCGTGGCTGGAGAAGGCGACGGCGGAGGCGAGCCAGGCGTTCTTCGGCAAGCCGTTCATGGCGATGGGCGAAGGCGGCACGATTCCGTTCATGGAGATGCTGGGCAAGCGCTTCCCGGAGGCGCAGTTCCTCATCACCGGCGTGCTGGGGCCTGGCTCGAACGCGCACGGGCCGAACGAGTTCCTGCACGTGCCCACGGGCAAGAAGCTGACCGCCTGCGTGGCCAGCGTGGTCTCCGCGCACTTCAAGCGCTAGCGGACTCTGCGATACAAAGCAGTAAGCCCTCTCCCCTTCAGGGAGAGGGCAGCGTAAGAGTTCTGCTCCATCGTTACTGCCCAAAAGCTCTAGTACTACGTGTGCACTTTCTCAGGCTTCCGGGCGGCTTTTCCTCTGCGTGGGAATCCCTCAGATACTTGAGGACTTCCTCTGAGGCTTCCCCCTCGGAAGGGAGAACGATGCGACCGAGCAGGGTTACTGTAGCCCCCAGCTGAGCTGATGCTTCACCACTTGCATCCGCCAGGCTTGCGTATGGCCATGAGTTCCGAGGCGATTTGTGCCTCGGATCGCCCCTTGGAGCGATCCCACTCGTGCTGCCATCGCAGGAGGTCCCTCTGCAACTGTCCACGAAATTCAGCCCATGAGCGCAAATCAATACTCAGGCCGCATTGCGTTATCCGAACGGTTCATGGCCAAGACCTTCTGTAATCCGAAAACTGGGTGCTGGGAATGGACAGGCGCAACTGTTCGAACAACCGGCTATGGCTTCATGCATGTTGACGGCAAGCACATCAGCGCTCACCGACTCGCAGTCATGCTCTTCCGCAGTGAGCAATTACTGCCGAAACAAGTCGTGAGGCATCAATGCAACAATCGCGGATGTGTCAACCCAGCACATCTTCAACTGGGGACACACATAGACAACATGCGCGACATGGCATTGGCTGGTCGAACCAAAGCCCGCTTGTCCACTCACCATGTTCAAGAACTTCGAGCACTGCGGGCCCGTGGAGAGACGCTCGTCAATCTCGCGGCACAATTTGGAATAAGCACTGCGACGGCCAGCCAGATCGCAACCGGAGTCACGTACAAGCATGTTCCTGGTCCGCTAACAAAGACACGGTTCTTACCCTCGCACCCCCTACGCGACGATACCGCTCGGCGTAAGTACATCAAGAACCGGATCGCGGAGGATGAACGCAGCGGTTGTTGGGTCTGGCAGGGGCCGACTGCACCGTCCGGATATGGCCGCTACGGGAACGAGGTTGCTCATCGGGTCAGTTTCCGGCTCTTCAAGGGTCTCATTCCCAGTGGAATGCATGTCAATCATGTTTGCCGTAATCGCAAGTGCGTCAATCCTGAGCATCTCGAAACAACAACCCCCCAGGAAAATCTAGCACACCGACTCCTACGGAGGGGTGAGCGGCACCAGAGCGCCAAGATTTCAGACGCACAAGTACGGGAAATTCGAGAACGATTCGTCCTCAGACATGAGAGTGGTGCTGCCCTAGGTAAAGAGTTCGGTGTTGAGGCTCACGCCATTACAAGCTTGGTCCGAGGTCTCAGACGTTTGGAGGCGGGGGGACCGACAATCCAGCACACTCTCCCCAAATGGAACCTTCGCCAACTTTCTGACGAAAATGCTCGCGAGATTAGAACGCAGTATGCTTCCGGTCAGGCATCTATGGGTGGACTTGCAAAGCAGTTCAAGACAACAGTCACTGTCATTAAAGGAATTCTCGATGGGAAGACCTATTTCTGGGCCGGCGGTCCCCTCATTCCACAGTCTGAACGAAAGTGGCTTCGGCTGCCCAAGGAGACTGTCAGAGAGATGCGCGAGCGAGCGAACGCAAGTCCATTGTTGACGCTTGAGCGTATCGCATCGGATTACAAGCTATGCATTACAACAGTGATTAGAATCTTGAGGCATGACACGTACAAGGAAGCGGGAGGTCCACGTGTTGTTCGTTCTGCGGTACGTCGCGGACGCCCGAACGTTCAACTGCGTCGCCTCTCTACTTCCGACGTAAGGGCCATTCGCAACGCCTACGCGACCGGAAACCACTCCATGGAGGCGCTCGGAAAGCGGTACGGCATCAGCCACAAGGCAGTTTCGGCACTTCTCAATAGGACGACCTACCGTTCGGAATGACTTACGGCCCAATGGACTGCGGTAGCTTCGGAGGCGGATAACTGGGCCGGTAGCAACCACCTCTGTATTCGTACCCATTCTCTTTGCACTTCTCGACGGTCGTATCAGCCTTAATCCAGCAACTCCTGCTGTCCTTCTTACCTGGGGTCAGTTCAATCTCCACTTCGATTCCTTTGCATGGTGGAAGTACCTGTCCAGGGAAGGGACTCTTTGGCATGCTGAGCCTGATTCCCTGCGGTTGCTCTGGCTGCACAGAGGGGGCCTCGGGCAAACGTGAAGCAGCGTCCCCCAGAGCGATCACCAC